>JAUWBF010000002.1 GCA_030601755.1 Verrucomicrobiota bacterium
GGCGTCACCGGATGGATTGTTGGAGACGCGGCTGTCGGCGTTCGATGCCGAGTCGAAGTCCTGGACGCTGCACCTGCAGCCCAAGTCGACCGATGCGAAGATGACGGGCAAGGTGGAGGTGCGGGTGGCGGTCAACGGCCACGAGACGACCTACACGGTGTTTGGTTTGGTGCGATGAGGACGGACCGGGCGAGCATGTGCCGCGTGGCCGGTTGCCTGCTGTTGATCGCGGCGGTGCCGGCCGCGGTGTCGGCGTGGCTGGGCCGGGAAGCGCGGGGCGGTGCGCAGGCGGGGCAGGTGACGGTGGGCGTGGCGCACCAGTGGTCGCGCGTGCTGTGGGTCGATGCGCGTCCCGAGGAGGCTTTTGCGGTCGCGCACTGGCCGGACGCGGTGAACCTGACGCCGGCGAACTGGGACTCACAAATCGACGGGCTCATGGAGCGGTGGGAGCCGGGGCTGCGGATCGTGGTGTATTGCGACGACTCGGCCTGTGGCTCCAGCGAGGCGGTGGCCGGCCGGCTGAGGCAGGAATATGGTTTGCCGGAGGTCCATGTGCTGACGGCGGGATGGGCCGGGCTGGTGGGGGAAGGCGAGCCATGAGGAACGCGCTGCGTTGGATGGTGATCGTCGGGTTGGCCGCGGTCTTGGCGTGGTCGGGTCTGGCCAAGGTGGCTGACCCGGTGGCCTTTGTCTCTGCGATCCGGGGATTTCGCATCGTGGATGGAGGCGCGGCGTGGGTGCTGGCCTACTACCTGCCTTGGCTGGAGTTGGTGATCGCTGTCGCGCTGCTGGTTCCTCGCTATGCGCGCGGTGCCATGCTGTTGGCGTTGGTTCTCTTTGTTGGCTTTGCGGTGCTGTGGGGAGTCACCTTGGTGAGAGGCCTGGACCCGCAATGCGGATGTTTTGGTAGCGGAGGCGAGGCATCGACGGTGTCGTCATTAATGCGTGCTATCGGCTTGGCGCTGTTGGCGCTATGGGCTTTGTGGCTTGGTGCGCCAGCCCCACGCCGGTAGCCCGTCGATTTACATCGCTTGGTTTCGGTGGACGGGGATTACCGTAAGCGTCGCTTTCAGGTGCTCTTATGACACGATCCTACGGCAAGTCGGTTCGTAGACTGGTGACCACTACGAAGAGAGAACCGGTCGTAGTGGTGACCAGTTGGTCATCAACTGGTGACTACTACAAGGCAGGTCTACGAACGGGGTTTCCAGCGGGAGGGCAGCAGCGCGTCAAAGTCGTCCTGATTGCTCATGGACGGCAGGCGACCGAGCACGTCGCGCAGGTAGGCGAGCGGTTCGAAGCCGTGCCGAAGGCACGAGACGATGATCATTTCCCCAGATGGGGAGGCTTCCCGCGAGCAGTTCTGTATCTGTGAGTCGAATACGAACGGCTTGTCTGGAGAATGGACGGTGGGGCTAGATTTCTTGACAGTTCTAGGCACTAGACGTTCCAGCGCGTGCGTTTTCGTTCCAGTCGATGAAAAAATGGGAAAACTTAGGCTTCCACTAGCGCTAGGAGATCAGTCATTTGCATTTAAATTCACGTTTATTCCATTCTGGAGTAGCAGGTTTCGAATCCCGTTGACCGCCCCATTTTTTCACGGCCGCACAGGCGTGATGGTCGGAAATAGGTTCCGGGCGGAAAAACCGAGGGATAAGAAACCGCGAAGCGGGTTTGTGGAGCGCAGAGGAACGGGCGTCGCGGATGCGACGAGGGCGCAGCCCTGCAGGCCGTCAGGCCGAAGCCAATCCCGTTGACCGCCCCATGTTCGGAAAGCCCGTCTGTTTCTTACGACGGGCTTTTTGTTGGGCGGAGATGTCGATGGTTGGCGTGGAAGGCGAATATCCGTTGGCGTTTTCAGCGGCCGAGAACATCGTGTCGTCATGCGACGGTTTCGTCTGGTGACCTACAACATCGCGCACGGGCGCGGGCTGAACCCCATCCAAGGCACCACCACGCGGCGGCGGCTGCGCAGCAACCTGCTCAAGATCGCGCGCTTCCTCGATGAGCTCAAACCTGACGTCGTCGCGCTGCAGGAGATCGACGAGAATTCCCTTTGGGCGGGCAACTTCGACCACCTCGAGTTCCTGCGCGAGTTCGGCAATTTCCCCCACGCCGTCTTCGGCATCAACAACCGCCGCGCCGGCCTCATCAACCTCAGCTACGGCAACGCCATCCTCTCGCACCACCCGATCGGCGAGTGGGAGAACATCGCCTTTGGCAACCGCCAGCTCGGCGAAAAGGGTTTTCTCTTCGCCGAGGTCGAGGCCTACGGGCGGCACGTGCCGGTGGCCAATCTTCACCTCCACTACCGATCGCGTCGCCACCGGCTCGACCAGGTCGCGCGCGTGTTCAGCTACCTGCACGCCAAGCAGGCGGCCGGCGCGCCGCATTGGAGCGTGCCGCCGGTGGTCTGCGGCGACTTCAACGCTGCCGGCGGCCCGCACGACGCGCCCGGCCGCCTGCTCGCGGAGATGGAGCACTTCGGCGGCTATGCGTTGCATCCGGCGGGCGGGCGCACGTTTCCCTCGCCGCTGCCGACGCGCCTGCTGGACTTCGTGTTGGTGCCGGCGCACTGCCGCGTGGTTCGCAGCGAGGTGCTGCCGTGCTGGCTCTCGGACCACCGGCCGGTGTTGGTCGAGATCGCGCTGGACTGACCCGCACTCGCCCGCCGTGCGCTCCCGCGGCGACCCGGCCCCACCACCGGCATCAGCAAAGAGTAACCCATTAGGTTACTCTTTGCCCGGCCCGCGCACCTCTGGGAAAACTTCAAGAGTAACCCAATGGGTTACTCTTTGGCATGCGTGGACGACGGTATGTGGGGTGGTGGGTGAGGCGCACGGGCGGGGGTGTGCGGATGCAAAAATCGCTTTGCACCACGCGGCGGTTTTTGCGGCGATGGGCGCTTCCATGGACCGCATTGCCCAAGCCTTCGCACGTTGCCGCTCTGAAAACCGCGCCGCCTTTGTCGCCTACCTGTGCGCCGGCGATCCGGATCTGGAGACCTCGCTCGAGGCCTGCCGCGCGCTTCTGCGCAATGGCGTCGACGTGCTCGAGCTCGGCGTGCCGTTCTCCGATCCGCTGGCGGACGGCCTGACCAACCAGCTCGCCGCGCAACGCGCCCTCGAGAGCGGCATGACCGCCGCCAAGGTCTTTCAACTCGTGCGCACCCTCCGCGCAGAGTTCCCCGCGACGCCGCTGGTGTCCTACACTTACTACAACCTCGTTTTCTCCAACGGCGTCGACGACTACGTGCGCGCCGCCGCCGAGGCCGGCGTGGACGGCCTGCTCACGCTCGACATGCCGCCCGAGGAGTCCGACGAGGTCGCGGCCGCCTGCTCCAAGCACGGCGTGAAGACGGTCTTCATCGTCGCGCCCACCACGCCCGAGTCGCGCCTCGACGCGATCACCGCGGCCGCGACCGGCTTCATCTACTACGTCTCCCGCGAGGGCGTGACCGGCGTGCGCGACGCGGTCGCCGCCAACATCCCCGAGGCCATGGCCGCGATCAAGGCCCACACGAAGCTGCCCGTCGTGGTCGGCTTCGGCATCGGCAAACGCGAGCACGTCGCCGAGGTCGCCAAGCACGCCGATGGCGTCGTCGTCGGCAGCGCGCTGGTCAACGTGATCCGCGACAATCTCGCCGACCGCGCCAAGATCGGCCCGGCCATGGCCGCCAAGGCCGCCGACCTTACCGCCGGCGTGAAGCGCTGAGGCGGTCCCCGCCGCGTGATTGGCGGCAAGTCTCGCCCCGCCCCACGCGCGCGTCGCCTCACCACGCCGCCAGCAGCGTGCGCACCTCGTTGGCGGCCTGCAGCAGGCGGCGGTGCAAGCCGTCCGCGCCATCGGCCGACGGCGGTGGCAAGGTGTCGATCTCGGTCACCAGCCGCGAGGCCGCCGCGTGGTCCGGCGACTCCGCGTGTCCGCACGAGCGCGCCAGCAACTCCAATCCGCGGTCGATGGCGGCGACCACCGGCGCGCACTCCGGCGGCAGCGCGTCGGGGCCGTGGCCGGCGCGGGCGAGCAGCAGGTTGGCCACGCGCAGCAGGCGCTGGTTGCCGTGGGCGAACGCGGCGGCGCGGCGGGCTTCGTCGGCGTGCGCGCGGTCCGGCGCGAGGGTGTTGAGCGCGGTGAACACGCCCGCGGCGGCCCGCTCGGCGGCGCGTTTCGACGCGATGAGGTCGTCGTCCAGCTCGGGGCCGCGTGGCAGACGCGCGACCACGTGCGCGACGTAGGCGCGGGAGGCCTCGAAGGCGCGACCGAGTTTTTCGCGCAGGCGCTTGTGTTCATCCACCGGCCAAAGGCGCGCCGCCGCCAGCAACGTCGCCAGGCCCGCGCCCAGCGTGATTGCGACCCGCTCGACGACCAGCGCCGGCGAGGTCGTCTCATGCAGGCCGAGCAGCAGCATCACGAAGATGGTGACGCTGAACACCGAGACCGCGTAGCGGCGCTTGATGTGGTAGGCGAAGACGAACACCCCCGCGCCGATGCCAAGGATGCGCAGCGGCAACGGCACCTCGATCAACAGCAGCAATCCGGCGACGACCGCGCCGGCCAGCGTTCCCCAGGTGCGCTGCAACGCGCGGGCCTGAGTCGCTCCGTAGTCGGGTTGCAACACGACGAACATCGTCAGCGGCAGCCAGTAGCCGTGGTGCAGGTGAAAGTGTTTCCAAATGAGCACGCCGGCCGCGGTGACGCAGGCGAGGCGCAGCGCGTAGCGCACCAGCAGCGGATCGACGCGGCGCGAGAGGTTGAGCGACGCGGCCAGCGGACGCAGTTGCCAAGTCTCGAGGTCGAGCAGCTCGCGCGGGAAGCGCAACGTGTCCGCTCGGCGGTCGACGATGGGCGTCAGCAGCGCGGAGATCTCCGCGGGCAGGGCGGCGAGCTGAGTCCAGACCTCGTTTAGCGAGGGCTCGGCGGCGGCCTTGGCGTTGACGGCGTGGAGGCGCGCGCGGGTGGTGTCGATCAGCGAGCCCAGCCGGTTGAGCCGGGCCTCGCAGGCGGCCAGGTGGGCGGGGTCGCGCGAGACGATCGCGACGGCGACGGAGCGGGCGCAGTTGGTCAGGTTGGTGAAGAGCGGCTCGAGTGAGGGAGCCAGGCGGCGGCGCAGTTCGGGGCCGCCGCAGCCGTCGAACGCCGTGACCACCGACACCGCGCGGGTGGCGACGCGGGCGGCCAGCAGGTTGAGCCGGTCGAGCTTGGCGACCACGTCGGGATCGTGACGACGGCCGGCGTTGGCGAGCACCTCGCGGGCCTGGTCGACGGATTGGCGCACGGCGTTCTCGGCCTCGACGAGGCGCGCGGCCGAAGCGCGGTCGCCGTCGAGGCAGAGCGCGCAGACGTCGGCCGCGCGCGCCCAGCTGTTGCCCACCGCCTGACGCAGCGGATGGCGGGCACGCCACGGCCAGAGGCAGGTCTGTATCGACAATCCAATGACGCCGCCAAGCAGCGCGCCGAGCACCGCCGGTCCCTGTCCGAACTCCGGGTGGGCGAGGCCGAGCAGGAAGAGCAGCGAGGTGCTGACGATCATGCCCAGCGCGTATTCCGGGCAAAGGTGGCGCCAGAGGGCCGCGCCGAGCGCGACCAGCGCGGTGCCCGCCAGCGCGAGCGGCAGCACGCCGGCCGTGGCGATGCCGAGCGCGGAGCAACCCATGAGCACGAGCGTGAGCGCGCCGAGCAGCAGGAAGCGGATGGGGTAGGCGCCGCGCACGTCGAGCTGGGCGACGTTTTGCGCGGCGATGGCCGCGAACACGGCCGAGACCGGCAGGCCGACGGTGGATTCGAGCACCAGCGGCACGAGAAACGCGGCGGTCGCCCGGGCGGCGCGGGCGAGGTCGGGCTTGAGGGAGACCGTTCCGAGCGAGGCGAGCGGCGAGTGGCGTCGGGCGGTGTCCATGGGCGGCGGGGAAGGGCGGGAGGGCGGTCAGTCCGCCGCCGCGGGGCCGGCGTAGACGCCGCCGCCGAGCAGGCGTTCTCCGTCGTGGATCGCGAGGATCTGGCCGGCGGCGAGTCCGCGTTGTGGCTGGTCGAACTTGACGAGGGCGGTGTCGGGTCCGTCGGGGATGAACTCCATGGCGACGCGCGGATCGCGGTAGCGCACGCGGCCCTCGAGTCTGCGAGGCGCGGTGACCGGGTCGCCGTTCCAGCGCAGGGAGTGAACGCGGGCCGTGGTCTGGAAAAGCCCGGGCGCGTCGGGCGCGTCGAAGGCCACCAGCAGCGCGTGGTCGGCGGCGCGTTTGCCGACGACGACGTAGGCCCGGCCGTCGGTGTTGGACGGCACGCCGATGCCCTTGCGCTGGCCGAGGGTGAAGTAGTGCAGCCCGCGGTGTTCGCCGAGCACGGCGCCGTCGGTGGCGCGCACGATGGGGCCGGGGTGGTCGGGCACGTATTGGCGCAAAAAGTCCTGCATCTTCACCTGGCCGATGAAGCAGATGCCCTGACTGTCCTTCTTGGTCGCGGTGGCGAGGCCGGCCTCGGCGGCGAGGCGGCGCAGCTCGGGCTTGGCGAGGTCGCCGATGGGGAAGCGCGCGTCGGCGAGCTGCTCCTGCGAGAGCAGGGCGAGGAAGTAGGACTGATCCTTGTTCTTGTCCGCGCCCTCGAGCAGGGAAAAGCGTCCGTCGGGCAACACGCCGCGACGCGCGTAGTGGCCGGTGGCGACGGCGTCGAAGCCGTGGTCGCGCGCCCACTGGCGGAAGACGCCGAACTTGATCTCGCGGTTGCACATGATGTCGGGGTTGGGTGTCAGGCCCGACTTGTATCCGTCGAGTAGATACGCGACGACGCGCTCGCGGTAGTCGTCCATGAGGTTGACGACGCGGAAGGGGATGCCGAGGCGGTCGGCGACGGCGCGCGCGTCGACGATGTCCTGTTCCCAAGGGCAGTCGCCGATGATGTTGTCCTCGTTGATCCAGTTCTTCATGTAGGCCGCCTCGATGTCGCACCCCTCGCGCTGGAGCAGGAGGGCGGCGACCGAGCTGTCCACGCCGCCGGAGAGGGCGACGAGGGTTTTGGAACGGGAGGACATGGGGCGATTACCGGTGGCGACGGGGGGCGGGTTGTCAACCGGTAGTCTATGGGCGGCGCGCGGGTGACCGCGAAGCGCGCCGGCGGGGAATTCGCTCTTGTCCATGAGGTGGCACGAAGAATGATGTGCGTCCCGCATCTTATGGCATCACGCGCTAACAAACTGGTTCAGGCCCGGCTGGAATCCCCGGAGCGCGGCGTTATCGAGCTGGAACACGACTGGCGCGCGCGGGGGTTGCCGCCGGTCTCGCTGGCGGGCGGGGTCAGTTGGGCGCGCCTGGAGCGGGTGCCGGCGCACGCTTATGGTTTCGAGAGCGGCTACTTCGCGCCGGCCGAGGGGCGGTTGATGTTCGTGCTCGACCCGCAGTCGCATCCCGATGTCGACGTGGCGGTGACCGAGGTGTTTCTCGCGGGCGAATTCAACGGCTGGGCCGGCGGCGGCAAGGACGAGTGGCGGCTTGAGGTGACCGTGCTCGGCGGTCGGCGCGTGCTCGCCTGGACCGGTCTCGCCGAGGCCTGCGAGACGGCCGGCGGGGAAGGGGCTTTGTTCAAGTTCGTGACCGACGACGGGCGCTGGTTGGCCGTGCCGGCTGGCGCGCCAAACGCCGTGCGCGACGACGGCGGCAACGTCAACCTCCGCTACGATCCCGAGCGCACGGGGCGCCACCTGTTTCAATTCGAGCTCGACCGCCCGCTCAACCTCGCGGCCTTGCCCGACGTGCGTTGGCACGACGGCGAGGGGCGCGTGACGATGCCGCTGTTGCCGGGCGCGTTTTTCTTCCGTCTCGGCTCCGACCTGCCGCTGGGCGCGCTGGTGCGCACGGGCGAGACGGTGTTCCGGGTGTTCGCGCCGCGCGCCGAGGTCGTCGAGCTGTGCCTGTGCGCCGACCTGGAGTCGCAGAAAAAGCCCCACGTCTACGTCATGTCGCGGCGCGCCGACGCGCACGGCGAGGCCGGCGTCTGGGAGATCACCCTCGAGCAAAACCTGCACGGCTGGTTCTACTGGTATCAGGTTACCGGCCGGAGCGGCGGTTGCAGTCTGTTCAATCCTTCGCAACGCGTGCTCGATCCCTACGCGTTGGCGGCGGTGCATCGCAACGGTCCCGGCATCGTGCTCGACCGCGCCTGGATCGGCACGGGCGACCGTGGTTTCAAGACGCCCGCGTGGCACGACCTCGTCATCGCCGAGGCCCACGTGCGCGACCTCGTGACGCACGCGCCGGTCGAGATGGACGCAGCCGAGCGGCGCGGTTTCAGCGGCCTGCGCCGCTGGGTCGAGAGCGAGGATTTTTACCTCAGCCGCCTCGGCGTGAACTGCGTCGAGCTGCAGCCCGTGCAGGAGTTCGACAACGTCACGACCGAGGAGTATCACTGGGGCTACATGACCAGCAACTACTTCTCCCCGGAGAGCAGTTACGCGGTCCACCCCGAGCGGGCTTCCGGTATCAAGGAGCTGCAGCAGTTGGTCGCCGCCTTCCACCGGCGTGGTATCGCCGTCATCCTCGACGTCGTCTACAACCACGTCGGTGAGCCGGCGCACCTCATGTTCCTGGACAAGTTGTATTACTTTTATCAGGACAGCGCCGGCAACCTCAGCAACTGGAGCGGTTGCGGCAACGACTTCCGCGCCGACGCCGCCATGGCGCGCCGCCTGATCATCGACAGCTGCCGCCACTTCATCGAGGCCTACGGCGTCGACGGCTTCCGCTTCGACCTTGCCGATCTGATCGGCCGCGAGGTGCTCGTCGACATCGAGGTCGCGCTCAAGCGCACCAAGCCCGACGTCATCCTCATCGCCGAGCCCTGGAGCTTTCGCGGCCACATCGCCGGCGAGCTGCGCGACACCGGCTGGGCCTCCTGGAACGACGGTTACCGCAACTTTCTGCGCGACTACGTGCATGGCCGCGGCAACCGCGAGACCTTCGAGTATTTCCTCAAGGGCTCCCCCTGGCACTACGCCAAGTGGCCCGCGCAGACCGTCAACTACGTCGAGTCCCACGACGACCGCGCCTGGCTCGACGTCATCACGGAAAACCCCAACCACGACGGCCACCTCACCACCGCCAACGACCGCCGCCGCACCCACCTCATGGCCGCCGTCTTGTTGAGCTCGATCGGCATCCCGATGCTCTCGTCCGGTCAGGACTTCCTGCGCTCCAAGCACGGCGTCAACAACACCTACCAACGCGGCGACCTCAACGCCCTCGATTACCGCCGCATCCTGCGCTACCCCGGCACCCACGCCTACTTCGCCGACTGGATCGCCTTTCGTCGCTCGCCGCTCGGCGGCCTGCTGCGGCATTTCTCACGCGCCACCGACGGATTTTTCCGGTTTTTCTGGGCCCACGACTCGCTGGCCGGCGCCGTCGTTTACAACGCCGACGGCAGCCAAGGCTCCGAGCGCCTCCTGCTCGCGATCAACCCGACCCTGCACGACGTCATCGTGCCCATCGGCGAACTCGCCGAGTCGGACTGGTCGCAAGTCGCCGATCACGAGCACTTTTTGCACGGCCCCGCGGCCAACCGTGGCCAGCGCGTCGAGCCGGAGCTGTTCGTGCCCGCGCTCGGACTCGCCCTCTGGGTGAGCCGGGATTGACCCGTCGCAAGATACGCTGGGGTTTTGCCAGCACCTGCGCAGCCAAAACCCTTGCCAAGCGCCGGACGCCCCATTTCTGTGGGCATCCCGTGTCTCACCGGCGCGGCTCACCTGAATCAGCAATCACACCTACATCTACAACGGAGCCCACATATGGCAGTTAAAGTCGCAATCAATGGTTTCGGTCGCATCGGCCGCCTCGTCTTCCGCGCCCTCGTTGAGCAAGGTCTGCTCGGCAGCACCTTCGACGTCGTCGCCGTCGGTGACATCGTCCCCGCCGACAACCTCGCCTACCTGGTGAAATACGACTCCACCCAGGGCCAGTTCAAGGGCACCGTCTCCTCGAAGAAGTCCTCCGAGGACAAGGCCGAGGACGACGTCCTCGTCGTCAACGGCAAGGAGATCAAGGTCGTCTCCGCCCGCACCCCCGCCGAGCTCC
The DNA here is from genome assembly GCA_030601755.1 of Verrucomicrobiota bacterium. Taxonomy (GTDB): domain Bacteria; phylum Verrucomicrobiota; class Verrucomicrobiia; order Opitutales; family Opitutaceae; genus JAUWBF01. Next base: position 10,059 of record JAUWBF010000002.1, read on the forward strand.
CCTGGGCCGCGATGGGCGTTGAGCTCGTCATCGAGTCCACCGGTCTCTTCACCGACGCCGAGAAGGCCAAGGGCCACATCACCGCCGGCGCCAAGAAGGTCATCATCTCCGCTCCCGCGAAGGGCGAGGACATCACCGTCGTCCTCGGCGTCAACGACGACAAGCTCGACGTCGCCAAGCACAACATCATCTCCAACGCCTCCTGCACCACCAACTGCCTCGCCCCGATCACCAAGGTCGTGCTCGAGAAGTTCGGCATCGTCGAAGGCCTGATGACCACCGTTCACTCCTACACCGCGACCCAGAAGACCGTCGACGGTCCCTCCAAGAAGGACTGGAAGGGCGGCCGCACCGCTGCTCTCAACATCATCCCCTCGACCACCGGCGCCGCCAAGGCCGTCGCTCTCGTCCTCCCCGAGGTCAAGGGCAAGCTCACCGGCATGGCCTTCCGCGTGCCGACCCCGACCGTCTCCGTCGTCGACCTCACCGTGAAGACCGAGAAGGACACCAGCCTCGCCGAGATCAAGGCCGCCATGAAGGCCGCCTCCGAGTCCGGTCCCCTGGCCGGCATCCTCGGCTACACCGAGGACGAGGTCGTCTCCACCGACTTCATCCACGACGCCCGTTCGTCGATCTTCGACGCCGGCTCCTCCATCGAGCTCAACAAGAACTTCTTCAAGCTCGTCTCCTGGTATGACAACGAGTGGGGCTACTCCAACCGCGTCGTCGACCTGACCAAGAAGATCGCCGCCGGTCTCTAAGACCCGTCAATCCAACCGAACTATCTTAACCACGGATAGCACGGATACACACGGATGAGATTCATCCATCCGTGTTCATCCGTGTGATCCGTGGTTAATTTTTTTCCCCCTTTCCACCATGGCCAAATTCAAATCCATCCGCGACCTCGCCCTCTCCGGCAAACGCGTGCTCATGCGCGTCGACTTCAACGTCCCCCAGGACAAGCAGACCGGCGCCATCACCAACACCGCGCGCATCACCGCCGCCCTCCCGACCATCCAGTATGCCCTCGAGCAGGGTGCCTCCGTGGTCCTCATGTCGCACCTCGGCCGTCCCGACGGTCAGAAGAATCCCAAGTTCACCCTCAAGCCCGTCGCCGCCGAACTCGAAAAACTCCTCGGCAAGCCCGTCACTTTCCTCGACGACTGCGTTGGCCCCGAGGTCGAGGCCGCCTGCGCCAACCTCGCCCCCGGCACCGTCGTTCTCCTCGAAAACCTCCGCTTCCACATCGAGGAAGAGGGCAAGGTCAAGAACGAGGACGGAACCTCCACCAAGGCCGATCCCGAGGCCGTCAAGGCCTTCCGCGCCTCCCTCACCAAGCTCGGCGACGTGTTCGTCAACGACGCCTTCGGCACCGCCCACCGCGCCCACTCCTCCATGGTTGGCGTTTCCCTGTCCGAGAAGGCCGCCGGTTTCCTCATGGAAGCCGAGCTCAAGGCCTTCAACAAGGTCCTCGAGTCCCCCGACCGCCCGCTGCTCGCCATCCTCGGCGGCGCCAAGATCGCGGACAAGATCCCCCTCATCAACAACCTCCTCGACAAGGCCGACAAGGTCATCATCGGCGGCGGCATGGCCTACACCTTCCACAAGGTGAACCGCGGCATGCAGATCGGCTCGTCCCTCTTCGACAAGGCCGGCGCCGAGATCGTCGCCGACCTCGAGGCCAAGGCCAAGGCCAAGGGCGTGGAGCTGATCTTCCCGATCGACTTCGTCTGCGGCAACAAGTTCGGCCCCGACTCCGACACCCAGCCCGCCACCATGGAAAGCGGCATCCCCGACGGTTGGGAAGGCTTCGATGCCGGCCCCGAGTCCGTGAAGCTCTACAAGGCCGCCATCCTCTCCTCCAAGACGATCATTTGGAACGGCCCCGCCGGCGTGTTCGAGTTCGACATCTTCGCCGGCGCCACCAAGGCCATGGCCGAGGCCGTCGCCGAGGCCACCGCCAACGGCGCGACCACCGTGGTCGGCGGCGGCGACACCGCCACCGCCGCCAAGAAGTTCGGCGTGGCCAAGAAGGTCTCGCACTGCTCCACCGGCGGCGGCGCCTCCCTCGAGTTCCTCGAAGGCAAGGCACTCCCCGGCGTCGTGTTCCTCGAGAGCTGACGCGCTCCTTTTAACGCAAAGTCGCTAAGCCGCAAAGATCGCCAAGGTTCAAAACCTGCTGTTCATCTTTGCGTCCTTAGCGCCTTTGCGCCTTTGCGTTAAAATTCTTTATCCAATCAAACATGTCCCTTCGCAAAAAACTCATCGCTGGTAACTGGAAGATGAACAAGACGTCCGCCGACGCCGCCTCGCTCGCCGAGGAGATCGTCGCCGCGGTCGGCAAGACCACCGACGTCGACATCGTCGTCTGCCCGCCCTTCACCTCGCTCGACGCCGTCGGCAAGGCCCTCGAAGGCTCCTCCATCAAGCTCGGCGCGCAGAACATGCACCCCGAGGCCTCCGGCGCCTACACCGGCGAGATCTCCGCCGCCATGCTCCGCAGCCTCTTCGCCGGCTACGTCATCCTCGGCCACAGCGAGCGCCGCACCTACTTCAAGGAGACCGACGCCTTCATCAACCAGAAGACCCTCGCCGCCCTCAAGAGCGAGCTGAAGCCCATTCTCTGCGTCGGCGAGACCCTCGCCGAGCGCGAGTCCGGCGACACGCTCAAGGTCGTGCAGACCCAGACCGAGCAGGGTCTCGAAGGCGTCTCCAAGGAGCAGATCACCAGCGTCGTCATCGCCTACGAGCCCGTCTGGGCCATCGGCACCGGCAAGGTCGCCACCACCGAGCAGGCCCAGGAAGTCCACGCCTTCATCCGCAGCCTCCTCGTCAAGCTCTACGGCGAGGCCCTCGCCCAGAAGGTGCGCATCCTCTACGGCGGCTCCATGAAGCCCGCCAACGCCCCGGAGCTCCTCGCCCAGAAGGACATCGACGGCGGCCTCATCGGCGGCGCGGCCCTCGAGGCCCGCAGCTTCGTCGATCTGATCAAGTCGGCCGCCGTCGCCGGCTGATTTCGATTCGTATAATCGTCGTCACCCTTCGCGGGCCGTCCGGTTTCGGGCGGCCCGTTTTTTTGCGGCGGAGACGCGCACCGGCCGCGACGAGATTCATCGCTGTCGTTCGATCAGGGTCCGCTCCTCGCTGGGCGAGTGTCCCCAGAACCGGGTGTAGAGCCGCGAAAAATAAAGCGGGTCGTCGTAGCCGACCTCGGCGGCGATCCGTTTTTGCTGCCATTGGGTGGAGTGGATCAGGTGTCGCGCGTGCCGCAGGCGCAGGCGCTGCAGATACTCCTGCGGACTGCACTTCATGCCGTCCTTGAAATGCTTCCTGAAGTAGTTCGGGGTGAGCTCCCCGTCCGCATACACGCGCTCCAGCACGTCCCGCTCGTGGTAATCGCGTTCCAGCAGGCGCAGGGCCCGCTTGACCGCGGGATGCAGGAACGAGGCGGTCACCGACGCGCGCGAGCCCGGTTGGTCCTCCGCCTGCATCCAGAAACGCCCCAGCGCCGCCTTGAGCATCGCCTCCATGCCCAGCCGCATGAGCGCGACGTCATCGCTGTCGTTGGATTTCTGATACAGGCGGAACAGCTCCAGGTGGCTCTTCTTCTCGCGCAGGAACTCCGCCGGCCGCAGATCCCGATGCAGGCAGCCGGTGACGTTGGTGTCGGGCGAGTCGTCGTCGAATTCGCACCAGGCGATCTCGCAGATCCGGCCGGGCGCGACCCGCCACATCCGGCGCACCCAGGCCGGGACGAAAAACTGCGTGCCGGCCTTCAGGTGGTAGGTTTGATGCTCCATATCGTAGCTCATCTCGCCCTCGATGATGAGGATCAGCCGCGAGTTGGTGACGACTTCGTCCTTTGAGCCGGAGCCGGTGCCGAAAACCTTTCGATTCACGAACCGCACGGCCAGCGGCATGCGCAGCAAACGGGCGAGGATGGCCGCGCGGCCGGATTCGAGCGAAGTCGTCATGAGCTTTTTACAGGTCACTTATTGGTGGTTTTGTCCATGCCATTGTGAGGACAGACCATGTCTCTCGGATTGCGGGATGCTGGGTGGCGACGGAAAGATTTTCGCACACTCCCCAAGGAGGATCGCTTCCGCCGATTCGCCTGAACGCCAGCAACTCCACCCCCGAAAAGACTCGCCACCATGAAATACAAAATGACTGAAATTCGGTTTCGTCCGGCGTTGAACCGTTCCCTCATCGGCGTGATCGCCGGTTTGGCTTTGTGCCAGGCGGCCTCGGCCGCGTTGGTGGTGTATGAGGATTTCGAGTATGACATCAGCGGCGGCGCGGGTTTGTCCGGCAAGGGCTCGGCCGCCGATGGTTGGGGAGGCGCGTGGAGCGGCTCCGGCACCATCGTCGCCGAGGAGACCGCCATGTTCTACACCGCCGGCGACATCGCCATCAACGGCGGCGGGCAGTCGGTGAAGATCAATGGCACAAGCCAAGCCTACTTTACCCGTCAGTTCGACGCCATCACCGGCGTGACGGAGGTTTACTTCAGTTTCCTCATCAAATCGGAGGCCGGCGCCGGCGCCGACTATCTGAATTTCTGGCTCAGCCACGACGCCGACCGGGCCAACTCGGCCGGCATCGGCGACGTCACCGCTTCCAATCGTTTTGGTGTCCGCATCTTTGGCGATGACACCGGCGTGAACAACAGCGTGCAGGGCAGCACCACCTACGCGTTTGATGGCTCGGTCAACCTGCTAGTGGGGCGCATATCGACGGCCGGCAGCAGTGGAACTGATGACGACATCTTCGACCAAATCGATCTCTGGGTAAACCCGAGCTCGACGACATTGGGTGCCGCCGACTTGACGTCCGACATATCCCTCGAACTTAGCACTTCGGTTGGACTTTCGTATTTTGGTTTGCAGACCTCCAACGTCGGCAGCGGCGACGACTACCGCATCGACGAGCTCCGCATCGGCACCAGCGCCGCCGGTGTGCTTTCGACGATCCCGGAGCCCTCGACCTCCGCCCTGTTGTTTGGCGGGCTGACGCTGCTCGCCGCGTTTGGCCGACGGACCCGTCAATAACACCTCCCGGTTCAACCCGGCCCACCTGTTTTCAACGCCCCCGGACGTCAACGCGCCGGGGGCGTTTTTTTTTGGACCGCCTGCGCGCGGCCCGGCCCCTTCCTCGCGCACGACGCGCGGGGGGAAACACCCCAGAATAAACATGACATCATCCAAAACTCCGATGATCGCGTCCGGCTGCCTGCCGGTGCGAAACCCGGTCCGTTTATCCGTCCTCGCCCTGGCCCTCGCCGCTGTCGCGAGCTTGGCCGCCGCCCCGCCCGAGTTGGCCACCCAAGGCAACCAAGTCGTCGTCAAGTCGACCGGCGAACCCGTCCGCCTGACCGGCGTCAACATCGCCAGCCTGGAATGGCGCATCGACGGCCAAAACCTGCTCACCTCGCTGCAAGTGGCCGTCCAGGAATGGAAGTCCAACGTCATCCGCCTGCCCGTTGACCGCACCTCCTGGCTCGGCGGCAACGCAGCCTCCTACAAGGCCGTCGTGGACCAATTCATCCAGGCGGCGTCCGACATGGATGTGTATGTCATCCTCGACCTGCACGAGTTCGGCAAAACCCGCTTCGACGACGTCACCTTCTGGAACGACGCCGCCGACCGCTACAAAAACAACCCTGCCGTCCTGTTCGGCCTGTTCAACGAGCCGCACGGCACCACCTGGGAAGTCTGGCGCAACGGCGATTCCGAGAGTCCCGGCATCCAGGCCCTGCTGGAGACCGTTCGCGCCACCGGCGCCAACAACATCGTCCTGGCCGGCGGCCTGGAGTATGCCTTCAAGCTCTTCGACATACTCGACGGCGGTCATGAGCTCGTGGAGCAACCCGGCGGCAACGGCATCATCTACGACAGCCACGTGTATCCGTGGAAAAGCTACATCCAGCATCAGGTCGGCACCGTCGGGCAAACCCACCCGATCCTCATCGGCGAGATCGGCCACCGCGGAGGCACTTACGACTCGGTGCAGAACAGGGTCGTCAAGGATCACACCTATTGGGTGCCCAACTGGCTCGATTGGATCGATAGCCATAACTTCAACTGGACCGGCTGGTGTTATCACGACGATTCCTCGCCCCGCATGCTGCTGGACTGGAACTACAATCCCACCGAATACTGGGGCGCCTACGCCAAGGACCGTCTGAAGCGCTACGCCGATCCCGACGCCCTCCGCGTTGTCGGCGGCACCGTCATCGGCACCACCGGCACCCGCAGCGATCCCAACAGCGGCGAGCTCACCTCCTATCAACGCGGCGCCGTCGCCGCCTTCGGTGGCTCCAGCGAGACCTACTTCGACGCGCCCACCGCAAACGGCGGTTGGACCGGTCTCGATCTCATCACGCCCCGGCGCATCACCCGGATCAAATACCTGCCGCGTGACGACTACGGTCACCTCATGGTCGGCGGTGTCTTTGAAGGCTCCAACACGGCCGACTTCAGCAGCGGCGTGGTAACGCTCCACGAAGTGGACGCCGAACCCGCCGACGCCAACGTGGCCGAGGAAAACAAAGTCCCCACCATCGCCACCGTCAGCGACACCGGCAGCTACCGCTATGTGCGCTACCGCGGACCGGACGGCTCCTACTGCAACGTCGCCTTGATCGTGTTCTACACCGGCACCAACGCCGACCCCGCGCCCGCCGGCGACGTCATCGTCGTCGATAACGGCTCCGCCGCCACCACCATCACCGGCTCTTGGGGCAACGCCAGCGGGTCCGGTTACCACGGCAGCCGCTGGGTCAACGACGGCAACACCGACAAGGGCAACCGGTCCATTCGCTATACCCCCACCATCATCCAGTCCGGCGACTACGAAGTCTTCGTCACTTGGGCCCAGCATCAGAGCCGCGCGACCAACGTGCCCTATACCATCAGCCACGCCGGACCGACGTCGCCCGATCTGGAGGAGAGGGATCAGACCGAGCCCGGTCTTCCCTGGCAGTCGCTCGGCGTCTATTACTTCGAGGCCGGCACCTCCGGCTACGTGGAAGTGAGCAACGCCGGCACCACCAACTACGTCTCGGCGGACGCGGCCATGTTCGTGCGTCGTTCCACCGGTGGCAGCGGAGCGGAGGTGAACATCGTCATCGACAAGGAAGATGTCGATACCGATGAGGTCTACACCGAAGGCCCCTGGACCTTCAGCACCTACAGCCCGTCCGGCTACACGTTTGTCGGCGACGGTGCCTACCACGACGGCGGCTCGGGCAAGGGCGAGAAGTCCGTGCTCTTCACCCCCGACATCACCGAGGCCGGCGACTACGAGGTTTCCGTCCGCTGGATGGCGCACTCCAGTCGCTCGACCAGCGTGCCGATCGTCGTCACCCATGCGAATGGCAGCGACATCCACTACGTCAACCAGCAGGATCCCAGTGGCGACTGGTATCCGCTCGACACCTACACCTTCACGCCCGGAACAGGCGACGTGCTCATCCACAACGGCGGCACCACCGGTCACGTCTCGGTGGACGCGGTGCGCTTCCACAAGGCCGGCTCCGCGCCGGTCGTGGAGGACGTCGTTCTCGACACCGACAACGCGGCCCACGCCGCCTACATCACGAGGTCGTCCGGCTGGACCGCCAGCACCTCCGTCGCCGGCCAGTTCAACGGCACGAACTACTACCACGACGGCGACACCCGCGACGGCACCCGCAGCGTGACCTTCACGCCCAACCTCACCGCCGGCGGCACCTACAAGGTCTACCTCATGTGGACCTCCGCCACGAGCCGGGCCAGCAACGTGCCGGTCACCATCGTGCACGCCAACGGCACCGACACCTCGCAGACGGTCAACCAGAAGAGCTACGGCGGCCAATGGCGTCAGGTCGGCGGCACCTACGAGTTCAACGCCGGCACCGGCGGCAGCGTGACGATCACCAACACCGGCACCAACGGCTACGTGATCATCGACGCCATCAAGTTCGAGCCGCAGTGATCCCGGTGGCGGCGCCAGCCCCGCCATGACCTTGTCGACGCCTCCCCCGTCCGGGGGAGGCGTTCTTTTTGCCCGCTACTTGCGGCCGCCGAATCCGTTTGTTTACCTCTGCGTTCACCCCGCCCAATCTCCCGTCCATGACCTCGGAAACAGACGCTCCGGAACCACCCCGTCCGCCGCCCTCCGCCTCGGCCGACGAGGAACGTCTGCGTCTGTTCAACCTGTCGCTCGACCTGCTCTGCGTGGCCGGGCTCGACGGCTACTTCCGGCATGTGAACCCGTCCTGGACGCGCGTGCTCGGCTGGTCGCGCGAGGAGCTGTTGTCGCGTCCGGTCGCATCCTTCATGCACCCCGACGACCGCGAGCGCACCCTGGCCGCCCGCGAGCAACTGGCGCGCGGTGTGCCGATCCACGGCCTCGAAAACCGCTACCTCTGCAAGGATGGCTCCTACCGCTGGCTCTCCTGGCAATGCACCGTGGAGCCGGGTGGCACCACCGTCTTCGGCGTGGCCCGCGACATCACCGACCGCCGCCAGAGCGACCACGAGAACCTCATCGTCAGCAAACTCGACGCCGCCGCCACGCTCGCGTCCGGCATCGCCCACGATTTCAACAACCTGCTCACCGGTCTGCAGCTCAACCTCGACATGATGGAGCTGGCCGGCCCGATCTCGCCGCAGCAGTCCGGCAACCTGCGCCAGGCCCGCGAGGCCGTCGAGTCCGCCCGCAGGCTGACCCAGCAACTGCTCACCTTTTCCCGCCGCGACGGCACCGGCGCGCGCCGCGTCGTGTCGCCCGGGCCGCTCCTGCGCGAAGCGTTCGAGGTCGCGCTGCGCGGCACCAACCTGCGAGGCGTCTGCAACGTGGCCCCCGGCCTGCGGACGGTGGAGGCGAGTGAGGACGAGCTCGCCCACGTCGTGCGCAACCTCGTCGCCAACGCCCGTGACGCCATGCCCTCGGGCGGCACGCTGACCCTGTCCGTCGCCAACCTCACCCTCGGTCCCGAGCACGGCCCTGAGTATCCGTCGGGCAACTACGTCTGCTTCGGCATCGTCGACGAGGGCCCGGGCATCCCGCCGGACCATCTTTCCAAGGTGTTCGATCCCTACTTCTCGACCAAGCGGCGCGGCAGCGAGAAGGGCATGGGCCTCGGGCTGACCATCTGCCATGCCGTCGTGCAGAAACACGGCGGCTTCATGACGATCACGCCGGGCCCCGGCGGCGTCGGCACCGCCGTGCGTTGCCACCTGCCCGCGGTGGGCGCGGAACCCGCGTCGGAGGCGACGGACGAACGCGCCCCGTCCTCGCGGACCGGCCCGTCGCGTCGGGACGCGCGCGTGCTGGTGATGGACGACGAGCCGGCGGTCCGCGAGGTGATCGAGCAGACCTTGATGGAGCTCGGTTGCGAGGTGCTGCTGGCCGCCGACGGGGTGGAGGCGCTCGAGCACTATGCCCGCTTGCGCGCCGAGGGCGGCCGGTTGGACCTCGCGTTGCTCGACCTCACCGTGCGCGGCGGCCCGGGCGGCGTGGAGGTGTTGCGCGAGCTGCGCGAGATCGACCCGGCCATTCGCGCCGTGCTCATGACCGGCTACGACCGTGGTCCCGCCGAGCGCGAGTATCGCGACCACGGCTTCATGGCCGTGCTCAGCAAGCCCTTCGCCCTGGACGACCTGCGGGCGTTGCTGTGAGCGCGGGAACCTCGGCGCGGCCGGTGCGGTCAGGGAATTGACGACTCTCCGCCCGTCCGGCACGGCATTGGCTGAATCCGTTGGGAGCACGATGTATTCAACACTCAAAACCATTCGCTTCGCGCGCGGGATTCTCTGGCTCACCGCCGTGGGGGTGCTGGCCTACTTCGCGCTGCGCTCCTCGCCCAACCTGAGCGAGATCGGCTGGCTGCCGGAGACGGTCACGCACTGGGCGGATCGCCACGGCGTGCTGCGCAATCTGCCGGCGTTCGGCTTGTTGTATCTGGTCGGCCTCGTGACCTTCGGCATCGGGCGCGCGTGGTGGGTTTGCGGGTTGGTGTGTCTGGTCGCCGTGGTCCTGGAATCGGGGCAATTGCTGATTGCCAGCCGAACCTTCGACTGGGACGACATTTTCTTCAGCTGGGCGGGCGTCCTGATCGTGCACCTGCCGCTCTGTCTGATGAGGCGACTGTGGTCTTCGTCGACCGTCGATGCCGGTCCCTGAACTGCCGAGGGGCAAAGTTCAGGAGTCCGGCTCGTCGGCGAGCAGCTCCAGCGCGCGTTCCAAGTCCTCGTCGGCCACGTCGACCTTTACTCCGCCGATGGCGTTGGCGTAGAGCCAGTCGACCGCGACCATGTTTTCGTCGCGGATGTAGGCCCGCACCCCGCTGCCCTCAAGCCGGGCGATCAGCAGGTGAGCGCCCATCGGATCGGTGAAGGTGGCGATCGTCTTCATGGCCCGCAGTGTGTGCAAACTGCGGATGTTGGCGAATGCGGGCGGCGAAATCCGGGCGTGCGGACTCGGGAAGGTCGGTGGGAAACTGCGAATGGCTGCGGCTCCAGCGGCCGAGCCAGTCTGCGCCGAGCAGTGGAGGGCGGCCGGGGTGGGCGGCTGCTCCCTCGGGACGATTGAAGGCGATGGTGGTGCTGGCCTTGGGGCCGGTGCCGACACCCGCCGCCACCCACCAGCCGGCGGTGAGCAGCGTCACGCGCACGGCGGTCGCGGCGGAGTAGGTGTAGAGCTCTGCCGACTTGTCACCGAGCTGCGCGGCGAGCTCTCCGAACATGGCAGGCGTCCATAGCGGCGAGTCGACCTTGGCCGAGAAGGGGTCGTAGTAGATGAGATCAGGCAGCGGCGCGGCGGTGCGGGTCTCGCGGAAATCGCCTTCGTGCAGCACCCACTCGAACAGGCCCGAGGCGTGCGACCAGCGGCCGTTCTTGAGCAGGGCTTGGGGAGCGGCGTGGCGGAGGTGAGCGAAGAAGGCGGGGTTGCGCGCGGCGAGGCGCAGCGGATCGAGGTCGCGCTCAAAGCTGACGAGGCGGATGGGGCGGAGCGAGGGTGCAGCAGCGTCGCCGGGCTGAGTGCCGTTGGTTGCGGCGGCGAACTCGCGTTCGAAGCAGACGAGGGCGGCCATGGCGTTGTGCGCGGCGCCGAGGCCGACGTCCCAGATGACCAGCGGATCGGGCGTCGTGGTATCGCGGATACGGTCGGCGAGCGCGGACTGGTCGACGTAGACGCGGTTGGCCTCCTCCTCGGGGCGGTTGACCGAGTGCATGATCTCGCCGGAGCTGATCTGGCGGATGCTGTTGAAACCGCGGCCGGAGTCGTGGATCTCGTAGTCGCCGAGCCGGCGGCGCTTGGGGGGCTTGGGAGGCTTGGGCGGGTGGCCGGGGTTGTCCTCGTCGTTGGCGAGGAGCACCGGTTTGTTGGCCTCGTAGAAGGCCGGCCACTCGTCGCGCAGGATGGCGGCGCGCATGCCGGCGGTGAGGCGGTGGTAGAAGGTGAAGTTGTGCACGCTGAGCAGGTGCCAGCCGAGGTTCTCGTCGGCCTTGGTCAGGTGGTGCAGGTAGGCGCGGGAGTAGTCGCGGCAGGCGGCGCAGTCGCAGTTGGGGTCGAGTTTTTCCTCGGAGAATTTGTAGACGCCGCGGCGCAGTTGCAGCCGGCCCTGCGAGGTGAAGGCGACGCCGCGGCGGGCGACCTGCGAGGGAATGATGCAGTCGAACATGTCGACGCCGCGGTGCACGGCCTCGAGCAAGTCGATCGGCGTGCCGACGCCCATGAGGTAGCGGGGGCGGTCATCGGGCAGGAAATCGGTGGCGATGCCGGTGAAGCGGTAGCGTTCCTCGTGGGTCTCGCCGACCGCGAGGCCGCCGATGGCGAGGCCGTCGAAGGGCAGCTGGCGCAGGAACTCGGCGCTGCGTTGGCGCAGGTCGGCGTGGCAGGCGCCCTGCACGATACCGAAGAGCGCCTGCGGGGAGTCGCCACGGGCGCGCAGCGAACGCTCGGCCCAGCGGTGGGTCAGGTGCATGGCGGCCTCGGCGGTGGCGTGGTCCGCCGTCGAGGGAATGCACTGGTCGAGCACCATCATGATGTCGCTGCCGATGGCTCGCTGGGTGGCGATGCTCGACTCGGGCGAGAGCAGGTGGGTGCGTCCGTCGACGTAGCTTTGGAAGTGCGCGCCGTCCTCGTTCATGGCGCGCGAGTGAGGCAGGGAAAAAATCTGGAAACCTCCGGAGTCGGTCAGCACGGGACGGTCCCAGTTCATGAACCGGTGGATGCCGCCGAATTTTTCGAACACCTCCGGGCCGGGGCGCAGGAGCAGGTGGTAGGTGTTAGCGAGGAGAACGTTGGAGCCGGTGGTCTTGAGGTCGCCGACCGACATGCTCTTCACCGTGGCCTGCGTGCCCACCGGCATGAAGATGGGCGTCTGCACCTCGCCGTGGAGGGTCGTGAACCGGGTGGCGCGGGCCTTGCCGCCGGTGACGGTCTTTTCCAGGGTGAAGTTGAGTCGGGACATGGAGGGTCCCGCAGTAAGAGGGGCGCTCGGGGTCGTGAGAAGGAAGAAACGCCTCAGGTTTCTACCGGCAGATTGACCGCGAAGGTGGCGCCTTTGCCTGGCTGGCTTTGCACGCTGAGGGTGCCGCCGTGGTTTTCGGCGATGGTCTTCGCAATGGCCAATCCGAGGCCGGTGTGGCCGGTGCCGCCGGTGCGGGCTTTGTCGGCGCGGTAGAAGCGTTCGAAGACGTGCGGAAGATCTTCGGTGGCGATGCCGGGGCCGTTGTCGGCAATGGTGACGACGATGCAATCGCCATCGCGACGGCAGGCTATGTCGACACGGCCGTCGCGGGCGGTGGCCGGGCGGTGTTGGACGGCGTTGCGGATGAGGTTGGCGAAGAGGATGCCGAGCGCGGGCGCGTCGCCGCGCAGGGGGGCATCGGTGAGATCGGCGAAGAGTTGCACGTCGTGTGCGGTGGCGAGGGGTTGGAGCTGGCCGACGGTGTCGCGGAGGATGTCGGCGAGGTCGCAGGGTTGATGGGCGGCGCGGTTGTTGGCTGCTTCCTGGCGACTGAGGGTGAGCAGGGACTCGATAAGTCCGCGCATGCGCTCGGCGTTGTTCTGGCAGGTTTGCAGGGCCTCGTGGTATTCGGCGGGCGTGCGCTCGCGGCGGAGGATGCGCTGGGTCTCGGCGATCAGCACGGAGACGGGGGTGCGCAGCTCATGCGAGGCGTCGGAGCTGAAGCGGCGTTCGCGTTCGAAGGAGGCCTGCAGGCGGGCAAAGGTCTGGTTGAGCACGCGGGCGAGTTGGTCGAGCTCGCTGTCGCCGCCGGTGGTGTCGATGCGCTCGTCGAGGTTGCCCTCGGCGATGCGGGTGGCGGTGTGGCTGATGGTGGCAATCGGCTTGATGGCACGACCGGCGAGCCACCAGCCACCGACCAGTCCGAGCACCCAGGCACCGAGACCGGAGGCGGCGAGGATCAAGCCGAAGCGGCGCATGTCGGCGATTTCGCGGGTGATGTCGCGGCCGAAGACGCTGCTGAAGCCGCGTGACGATGCGCGCAGCGATTCGCGGCGGTTGCCGACGGAGCGGACGTCTTCGCCAAAGCCGAAGGTGGGCACGGGCAGCGGGCGGACGTCGGCGGGTGTGTTGTCTGATTGGAGCAACACACTCCCGTCGGCGTCGCGCAGCGTGAAGTAAGTGGTGCCGGTGAACTGGGCGGCGACGGCGGGCGGCAGGGTGATCTGGTGGGCGCGCAGGGCCTCGGCCAGTTTTTCGGGCGGCACGGGGGCGTCGCCGGGCTTTTGGCCGTAGTCCATCAACGTGCGAATGAGCAGGCGTTCGCTGTCCTGCAGTTCGCGGTCGAGGCGGCGCATCTGGTGATCCCAGGCGAAGTGGTAGGCGGTGACGCAGAAGGCGCCGATGGCGACGAGCAGAATGACGCCGTGCCAGACCTGGATGCGCCAGCGGATGGAGTGCAGGAAGGAGCTCATGCGATGGAGTAGCCGTGTCCGCGGCGGGTGGTGATGAGATCGTGGCCGAGTTTTTTGCGCAGGTTGGAAACGTGCACGTCGAGCAGGTTGGAGAGGGAGTCGTCGTCCTCGTCGTAGAGGTGATCGTAAAGATCGGCGCGGCTGACGACCTCGCCGCGGTGCAGCGCGAGGTATTCAAACAAAGAATACTCGCGCGGGGTGAGGGCGATTTCCTCGCCGGCGCGGGTGACCGTGCGGGCGGCGGTGTCGATGACGACGTCGCCCAGCTCGTGCGTGGTGCTGGCGCGACCGGCGGAGCGACGAATCAGGGCGCGCAGGCGGGCGAGCAGCTCGTCGATGTCGAAGGGCTTGGTGAGGTAGTCGTCGGCACCGAGGTCGAGCCCCTTGATGCGGTCGGGCACGGTGTCGCGCGCGGTGAGCATGAGCACCGGAGTGGGCACGGCGGGGCGGATGGTCTCGAGCACACCCCAGCCGTCGAGCCGGGGCAGCATGACGTCGAGCACCATGGTGTCGTAAGTGCCGGTGAGCGCCTTGCGCACGCCCTCGACGCCGTCCGAGGCGGTGTCCACGGCGTAGCCTTCCTCGCGCAGACTGGTGGCAAGCGTGCGCTGCAGGTCGGGGTCGTCTTCGATCAGGAGGAGGCGCATGGCTGAGGGCGGTGGTCATTCATGTCGCAGGGCCTCGATGGGATCAAGGCGCGCGGCGCGGCGGGCGGGGGCGAAGCCGAAGGCCACGCCGACGGCGGCGGAGAAGAGGAAGGCCACGAGGTTGATCTGGCTGTTGAAGGCGAAGGGCACGCCGATCAGCGGGCTGATGCCGGCGCAGAGCAGCAGGGCGATGGCGACGCCGACGAGGCCGCCGATGCAGGAGAGGGTGACGGCCTCGACGAGGAACTGCAGCAATACCTCGCGGGCGGTGGCGCCGATGGCGAGGCGGATGCCGATCTCGCGGGTGCGCTCGGTGACGGAGACGAGCATGATGTTCATGATGCCGATGCCGCCGACGACGAGCGACACGCCGGCGACGGCCCCGAGGAGCATGGTCATGACCTTGGTCGACGAGCTGAGGGTGTCAGCGATCTGGCGGGTGTCCATGACCGAGAAATTGTTGTCCTGATTGGGCTGCAGGTTGCGGCGTTGGCGGAGCAGCGAGTTGATGTCGGCGATGAGGGCGTTGCTGTCGGTGCCGTCCTCGGCGGAGAGGTTGATCATGCCGATGTCGTGCGAGGAGGTCTTGCCGATCATGCGGCGCTGGAGCGAGGTGAGCGGCACGATGATGGTGTCGTCCTGATCGCCCATGCCGGCCTGGCCCTTGGTGGCGAGCAGGCCGATGACCTCGACCGAGGCACGGCCGAGGCGGATCTTTTGTCCAACGGGATCCTCGTCGCCGAAGAGTTCCTTTTTGACGGTGTTGCCGATGACGGCGACGGCGGCGCCGGACTTGTATTCGGCTTCGGTGAAGGCGCGACCGGAAGCGATGGTCCAGCGGTTGATTTGGAAATAGGCGGGCGTGGAACCGACGGTGGTGGTGGTGCGGGCGTCCTGCCGGTAGATGGTGCTGAGGGAGGCGTTGCGCACGGGGGCGGCGGCGGCGATGCCGGCGACCTGATCGCGGATGGCGTTGACGTCCTTCTCGGTGAAGTTGGGCACGCCGGCGGAGGAGGAGCGCGGGCCGAAGCCGGCACCGGGGCGGACCATGATGAGGTTGCTGCCGAGGTTGGAGATCTGCTGCTTCACAGCCTCGGTGGCGCCCTCGCCGAGGGTGACCATGGTGATGACCGCGGAGACGCCGATGATGACTCCGAGCACGGTGAGGAAGGCGCGGGTGAGGTTGCGGCGGATCTCGCGGAGGGCGATGAGGAAGGCGTTCCAGATCATGACGAGAGGATGAGGTTGCGGTGGTTGATTTTGTCCGAGGCGATGAGGCCGTCGCGGACGTGGATGACGCGCTTGGCGTAGGCGGCGACCTCGTCCTCGTGGGTGACGAGGATCACGGTGATGCCGTGGTCGAGGTTGAGCCTGGTGAGCAGCTCCATGACCTCGCGGGTGGTGGCGGTGTCGAGGTTGCCGGTGGGTTCGTCGGCGAAGAGAGTGTCGGGCTCGGTGACGATGGCGCGGGCGATGGCGACGCGTTGCTGCTGGCCGCCGGACATCTCGGCGGGGGTGTTGCGGTGTTTGTCGGCGAGTCCGACGGAGGCGAGGGCGGCGGCGGCTTTCTCGTGGCGCTCGGAGCGGGTGAGTCCGCGGTAGAGGAGCGGGAGCTCGACGTTCTCGATGGCGCTGGTGCGGGCGAGGAGGTTGAAGCCTTGGAAGATGAAGCCGAGGGCGTGGCGGCGCAGGAGCGAGCGGCGGTCGTTGTCGAGGTTTTCGACGGGGATGCCTTGGTAGCGGTAGCTGCCGGTGGTGGGCGTATCGAGGCAGCCGAGCAGGTTCATGAGCGTGGACTTGCCGGAGCCGCTGGGACCCATGATGGCGACAAACTCGCCGTCGCGAATCGTGAGGTTGATACCGCGCAGGGCCTGAAAGGCGGCGTCGCCGTGACCGTAGGTTTTGGTGAGATTCACCAGCTCGATGAGCGGGGGACTGTCGTCGGGAGGGTTCATCGGGAGGAGGGCAGAGTGGCGGCGCGGAGGATGACCTGCATGCCGGCGGTGAGGCCGGGGGCGGAAATCTCGGTGTGGCGTTCGTCGGCGAGGCCGATGGAGACCTGCACGGCCTGCGGCTCGCCGTCCTTGAGCACCCAGATGCGGGCGGTGCCGGGGGCGGACTTTTCGGTCTCGGCGGTCTTGCCGGAGGAGCGGTTCATGCGCGGTGGCATGGGCATGAGGCTTTGCACGAAGGATTTTTTCTGCGTGGTGTCGGCGGTGGCGGCGGCCGGGGTGAAGCGCAGGGCGGCGGAGGGCACGAGGAAGACGTCCTTGCTCTGCGCGACGCTGATGTCGGCGGTGGCGGTCATGCCGGGGCGGAGGCTGAGGTCGGCGTTGGCGACCTGCAGGTCGGTGTCGTAGGTGACGACGTTGTCGGTAACCTCGGAGCCGTAGGAGACCTTGAGCACGGAGGCGTCGTAGGCGCGGCTGGGCCAGGCATCGACGGTGAAGGTGGCGGGCTGGTCCTTGGCGACACGGCCGATGTCGGCTTCGGCGACGGCGACGGTGAGTTTCATGTGCTCGAGTTTCTCGGCGATGACGAAGAGCTCGGGGGCGCTGTAGCTGGCCTGCACGGTCTGGCCGGGCTCAATGTCGCGGGTGAGCACGATGCCATCCATGGGGGACTTGATGACGGCCTTGGTGAGGTCGGTCTCGTTGATGTCGAGCTGGGCCTGAGCTTGTTCGGCGGTGGCCTGGGCGACGAGCAGGTTGGCCTGCGCGCGGTCGGCGGCGGCGATGGTGGCGTCGAGGTCTGACTGCGAGGGGAGCTGGTTGTCGCTGAGTTTGCGGAGCTCCTGCTGGCGGGCGAGGGTGGCGGCGGTCTCTTTGACGGTGGCCTGGGCCTGCGCGACCTGGGCCTTTGCGGAGGCGACGTTGGCGCGGCTGGCGGCGATCTGTTGCTCGAGGGTGGTGGTGTCGAGCTTGGCGAGGGGCTGGCCCTTGGTGACGCGGTCGTTGGTGTCGACGTAGACCTCGAGGATGGTGCCGGAGAGCTCGGAGCCGACGGTGACCTCGTTAGTGGGCTCGAGATTGCCGGTGGCAGTGATGGTGAGGCTGATGTCGCCGCGGGTGAGCGCCTCGGTGACGAATGGCGACGGCGGCGGGCGCGTGGCGACGGAGTGGCGCCAGGCGAAGAAGGCGACGATGGCGGCGAGCGCGACGCCGGAGGTGACGGCGATGCGGATGCGGTTGCGCTTGGCGTGCTTCGCGGGGTGGAGGATGTCGGCGAGTTCGGTGGGCGAAGGTTTGTTCATGATCTTAAAGGGGACGGCGGTTTTCAGAGGGAGGCGGTGGCGTCGGCGGTTTCGGGCGACCAGCCGCCGCCGAGGGCCTTGTAGAGCTGGACGTGAGCGGTGAGTTCGTCGGCGTTGGCCGAGACGAGTTGTTGCTGAACGCTCAGGTGGGTGCGTTGGGCGTCGAGCAGAGTGAGCAGGTCGGTCTCGCCGGAGCGGTATTGAAGGTTGGCGAGGCGTTCGGATTCGCGGGCGGCGTCGGCGGCCTTTTGCAGCGGGGCGAGCCGGTCGGAGTTGGCGACGACGGCGGCGAGGGCATCGGACGTCTCGGAGAGAGCGGTGAGCACGGAGGATTCGTAGGCGAGGAGGGCCTGCTTTTCCTGCTCGGCCTTGGCGGCGATATTGTTGCGGATGGCGCCGGCGTCGAAGATGGGAGCGGTGAGGCTGCCGAGGACGCTGGCGAGAATGGTCTCGGGATCGGGGAGGTTGCCGGCCTTGAGGGCTTGCACGCCGATGGAGCCGGAGAGCTTGAGCGAGGGAAGGCGGTCGCGCTTGGCGGCGGAGGTGCGGGCGGCGGCGGCTTGCGCGGCGTATTCGGCGGAGCGAACGTCGGGGCGTTGGCGCAGGGTGTCGGCGGCGATGTTGTCGGCGAGGTCTGCGGGGATCGTGGGCAGCTGGCCGGTGGAAGCGAGGAGGGCGTTGAGCGAGCCGGGCGTGCGACCGCAGAGGAGCGCGAGCTGGTTACGGGTCTGGGTGACGGTAAGCTCGAGCGACGGGATGGAGGCGCGGGCCTGTTCAAGGGAGCTGGTGGCCTGGCGGGTGGCGAGCGCGTCGTCTTCGCCGGCCTGGACGCGCCATTGGGTGAGTTGCAGGGTTTGCTCGCGGGTGGCGACGGTGTCGCGGGTGAGGGCGAGGTTGGCCTCGGTGGAGCGCAGCGTGATGTAGGTCGAGGCGACCTCGGCGGCGAGGGAGACCTGCGCGGCGTGGTAGTCCTCGCGGGTGAGGGCGAGGTCGGCGTCGGCAGCCGCGAGGGTTTTGCGTTGTTGGCCGAAGAGGTCGATTTCCCAGCTGGCGTCGAGCGAGGCGCCGTAGGACTCGGAGGTGCTCGTGGTGTTGCTGACACGATCGCGCGTGCGGCTGCCCGAGCCGGAGACGCCGGCGGAGAGGGTGGGGAAGAGGCCGGCCTTGGTGGTGCCGCGGACGGCGCGGGACTCGGCGATGCGAGAGGCGGCGGTGCGGATGTCGGGGCTTTCGGCGAGGGCGGTGGTGATCAGCTCGTTGAGCACGGGATCGTCGAAACGCTCCCACCAGCGGGCGAGGGCGGCGGCGTCGGTGTCGGCGGGGGCGGCGGCCTCGGTGGTGACGGAAGATGTTACCTGCTTGTCGGATGCGGATACGGTGGCACAGGCCGACAGCAGGAGGGAGAGGGCGGGGACGGTGAGCTGGAGGGCGGTGCGGGTGAGGGACTGCGTGGTCATGGAGGACGTTTTGATGGTCCGCAGGATAGCAGGGAGAACCTTGTGGGAACGTGAAGGCACCGGGATTTCTCGCTTGGCGCGGGTGGCGGGCTGGGTGACGGTCGTCCTTTGTCTATGTCATCCGGTAAGGTTTTTCTCGTCGGCGCCGGTCCCGGCGATCTCAGTCTCGTCACCCTGCGCGCCAAGGAGCTCGTCTCCTCGGCGGACGTGCTTGTCTACGACTACCTGGTGCATCCGGAGTTGATCAAGTGGGCCAAGGACGACTGCGAGGTCGTCTACGTGGGCAAGACCGCCGGCTGCCACACCGTGCCGCAGTCGGAGATCGAGGCGCTGCTCGTCGACCGGGCCAAAGCCGGCAAGCAGGTCGTGCGACTGAAGGGCGGTGATCCGTTCATTTTTGGTCGAGGTGGCGAGGAGGCCCGCTCGCTGGTGTCGGCCAACATCGACTTTGAGGTGGTGCCGGGTGTGACCGCGGCGATCGCGGCGGGCGCCTACGCGGGCATCCCGCTGACGTTCCGCAACACGGCGACGTCGGTGATGTTTTTGACCGGTCACGAGGATCCGAAGAAGGACGCCTCGCAGGTCGACTGGCGCGCGGTCGGCGCGCTGAAACACACCACGCTGGCGATCTACATGGGCATGAGCCGGCTGGCGCACATCCTCGCGGAGTTGCAGGCCGGCGGCCTGTCGCCGGACACGCCGGCTGCGGTGGTGCAGTGGGCCTCGCTCGGCCGCCAGCGCAGCGCGGTGGGCACCGTTTCCAATCTCGCCGAGAAGGTCGCCGAGGCCGGGCTGGCCGCGCCGTCGATCATCTTCATCGGCGACGTGGTGAACGAGCACGAGCAGATCGACTGGTTCGAGCACCTGCCGCTCTACGGCCGCCGCATCACCATCACCCGCACGCGCGATCAAAACAGCGAGCTGCGCGACAAGCTGGAGGCGCTCGGCGCCGAAGTGGTCGAGCTGCCGCTCATACGGATCGAGAAGGACGTGGACAAGGACATGTATGTCGAGGTCGTCGCCGAGCTCGGCACCTACGACTGGATCGTGTTCACCAGCGCCAACGGCGTGCGCTACTTCTTCGAGGAGTTCTACAAGGCCTACCCCGACGTGCGCGCGCTCGGCCTGCTGCGCTTCGCCTGCGTCGGCAAGGCGACCGCCCGCGAGATCGAGCAGCACCGCATCCGCGTCGAGTGCATGCCCGACACCGCCACCGGCGACTCGCTCGCCGACGCGCTGATCGCCACCGGTTCGCTCGACAGCGCCAAGGTCATCGTGGTCACGGGCAACCTGAACCGCGACAAGCTCGTCAAGAAGCTCGAGGCCGGTGGAGCCATCGTCGACCGCCTGCCGCTCTACCGCACGACCAAGACCGACCTCGCCGCCGACCCGGTGGCGGCGGATTTCCGCGCGCGCGGCGCCGACGCCATTCTCTTTGCCAGCTCGTCGGCCGCGCAGTCGTTTCACGACCAGGCGGGGCAACTGGCACTCGAGCCCGGCGCCCGCAAGCCGCTCGTCGGCAGTATCGGTCCGCAGACCAGCGAGACGCTCAAGGACAACGGCCGTCCCGCCGACTTCGAGGCACACCGTCCCAGTCTGGACGCGCTCATCGAGGTGCTTGTGGACGAACTGACCGAGTGATCTTCAAGCGGCCGCTGGCCTTCGCGTGCCATGGTTGGGAGCCGTGTCACGGCACGGGAGTGCATGATGCTTTATCATAAGTGTGTGGGTTGACAACGCGGCGGCGGCCTTTGCACTGGGCTCTTTCGCCCCTCGTTCGTGTTCTCGTCCGCTACGCTTTCCCTCTCCAGATCGTCTGCTCGTCATCGTCTTCATCGCATGATGCGCGCAGGCGTGGCTGCCCTTGTCCTCACTCTGCTGCTAACCGGTTGCACCGCCCGGCAAAAGCGTGCGGCCATCGATAAACGCGCCGGTGCCATCATCGAGTCCACGCAGCAACAGGCACTGGGGGAAGCCGCGGAATTCGACATCCTGCCTCCGGAGGACGCCCTGCGCCGTCGGTTGCTGATCGGCCAGGATCTTCCCTTTTACGCGCCGGCCAGTCTCGGCAGCGACTTCCTGGCCCAGCCCAAGGGCACCCCCGAGGCGACGGAGCCGCGCACCGTCGATGAATTTCGGGCCGGGGCTTCGCTTGGGGAGCTGTCCGGGCCGATGGCGATTTCGCTCGCCGATGCCCTCCAGATCGCCGCCGCCAACAGCCGCGCCTACCAGTCTCGCAAGGAAAACGTCTTCCGCTCGGCCCTGCGTCTTGATCTGGAACGCGAGGAGTTTCGCACGTCGTTCACCGGTCTTGTATCCACATTGTTCCGACATAACCGCGGTGCGACCGCCACCGGAGGTCCGGTGACCGAACAGGTGGAAACCGACGCGGTTGTCGCCGCCACCAAGACGCTCAAGACCGGTGCGCAACTGACGCTGCGGATCGGCGTCGACCTGCTCAAGCTTCTGCGTCCCGGCGACTTCTCGACCCAGTCTTTTTTCGGCGACGCCACCGTCAACATACCGCTCCTGCGCGGGGCCGGCCGCCGGATCGCCGCCGAGGCGCTCACCCAGGCCGAGCGCGATGTCGTCTACGCGATCTACGACTTCGAGGAATACAAGCGCGGTTTCGCCGTCGGCATCGCCCGCCAATACCTCTCCGTGCTGCAGCGCGAGGATCAGGTGCGCAACGCGGAGGAAAACTACCGCAGCCTCATCACCTCCAGCCGCCGCGCGCGCCGGCTGCTTCAGGCCGGCAACCTTCCTCCCATCCAGGTCGACCAGGCCCTGCAGGACGAACTCAAGGCCCGCAACCGCTGGATCAGCGCCCGCACCACGCTCGATGACACGCTGGACGCCTTCAAACTTCAGGTGGGCCTTCCGGTAGACGCAGCCATCGTGCTGCAACGAGCCGACTTTGACGCCATTGCGGGAGCAGCCGCCGAGCTGCCCGCCGCCACCGCGGAGGATCCCGCCTCCGTGGTGGATATTCCGGCCGCCGACGCGCCTGTCGAGCTCACCGACAGCAGTCCCGCCAAGCCCGGTCCCTTGGAGCTTCCCTACGAGCGCGCCATCGGCCTTGCCTTCGAGCATCGACTCGACCTGCGCACCGTCGAGGGACGCGTTGGCGACGCCCAGCGCGGCGTGGTCCTTGCGGCGAATGGCTTCAAGCCCAACCTCAACCTCCAGCTCGCCGGAGGAACCGAGTCCGAAAAACTTCGCGACCTCAACGGCAACCAAGGCAACTACAGCGCCCGGCTCCTGCTCGACCTCCCCTTTGAGCGCACCGCCGAGGGGGTTGCCTACCGCCAGAGTCTCATCGCGCTGGAGGCCGCAGTGCGATCACTGCAGGAACTCGAGGACTCCATCAAGCTCAGTGTCCGCGGCCGTCTTCGCGACTTGCACGAAGCCCGTGAGTCCGTGCACATCCAGACCCTTTCGCTGCAACTTGCCCGCCGGCGCGTGCGTGGCGCCGACCTTAATCTTCAGGCCGGCCGCATTCCCATCCGCGACCTGCTCGATGCGCAGGAAGACCTGCTCTCAGCGCAAAACGCGCTCACTTCCGCCTCCGTCAGCTATCGTCTCGCCGAACTCGATCTCCAGCGCGACCTCGGCGTCCTCCGGGTTTCTCCCGGCGGCCTCTGGCAGGAGTTCATCCCCGACGACGAGCCCGCCCCATGAAACATCCCTCCTGGATAAACGACCGGCCAAAGCCCGTCCGCCTCGCCATCCTCGCCGCTCCGGTTTTGCTGCTCGGTCTGCTGGTGCTCGTGTTCGCTGCCGGCGGCGACGAACGCGAGACGCTGCCCGTGACCACGGTTGCGCGTGGTCCCCTGCGTGTCAGCATCACCGAGAACGGCACCATCCGGCCGCGCCAGCAGATCATCCTGCGCAACGAGACCAACCGCACCGTCAGCATCACCAAGGTCGCCCCGGAAGGCTCGCTGGTGAAGAAGGACGAGCTCATCCTGCAGTTCGACGACACCGACATGATGAACAGCCTCGTCGAGCGCCGTATCCGCGTGCAAAACAGCGAGTCCGGCCTCATCGCCGCCGAGGAAGAACTCAACTCCACCCGCCTTCAGGCCAAGTCCGACATCGAGAGCGCGCGCCTGGCCCACGAGTTTGCCCGTCAGGACCTCGACAAGTTTCTCAAGGGCGAGGACCCCCAGCAGATCAAGGCCCTTCAGACCAAGATAACCCTCGCGCAGGAAGACCATTCGCTCGCCAAAGAGAAGCTCCGCTGGTCCCAGATCCTGCACGACGAAAAATACCTCTCCCAATCGGACCTGCAGCGCGACGAACTCGCCTTCAAAAAAGCGCAGCTCAACCTCGAGCTCGCCCAGGAAGACCTGCGCCTCTACGAGAGCTACAGTCGGAAACGTCAGCTCGCCGAACTCAACGCCAAGGTCGACAGAACCCGCATCGAGCTCGAGCGCACCCAGAGCCGCAACACCGGTCGCATCGCCCAGTATGAGGCGCGCTATCGGGCCAGCGAGGCCTCCCATCGCGAGGAGCTCGCCCGGCTCAAGCGCGAGGAGATCGAGGCCACCAAGTTCGCCGTGCGTGCCCCCATCGCGGGCATGGTTCTCTACGCCTCCAGCGTCGACAACCGCTGGCGTGGCGATCCCGTCGAGGTCGGTCTCGTCGTGCGCCCCAACACCGAGATCATCTACCTGCCCACCGCCGACGACTACGACGTCGATATCCTCGTCTCCGAGGTCAACCTCAACAAGCTCGTGACCGGTCTGCCCGCCACCATCAAGGTCGACGCGCTCCCGGGCCGCGCCTTCTCCGGCACGCTCTCCACGATCTCCGCGCTGCCCGATTCGGGCTCCCGCTGGCTCAATCCCAACCTCAAGCTCTACAAGACCTCCATCCAGCTCGACGCCACCGAAGACACGCCCCTGCGCAACGGCATGAGCTGTCAGGTCGAGATCCTCGTGCAGGACATCCCCGAGACGCTTCAGCTGCCCCTGCAGGCTGTCGTCCGCGAAAGCGGCAAGCCCGTCGTCTACGTGCAGGACGGCCGTCGCCTGCGTGCCGTGCCGGTCACGCTTGGTATGGATAACAACCGCATGGTTCAGATCCTCGGCGGCCTGGTCGAAGGCCAGACCGTCGTGCTCACCCCGCCGCTCGGCAACGCCGGCGCCGACAACCGCTCCGCAAACTGATTCCGCCGCGCGCCATGGACGAACCCGCCCCCATCGAGGCCGAGGTGCAGGACGTGCGGAAGATTTACCGCATCGGCGACGAGACCGTGAACGCCCTTGCCGGCGTCTCGCTGCAGTTTCGGCGCGGCGAGTTCTGGGCCATCCTCGGCTCCTCCGGCTCCGGCAAGAGCACGCTGCTCAACCTGCTCGGCTGTCTCGACCGCCCCACCAGCGGCCGCTACCTGCTCGCCGGTCGCGACGTCAGTGGCATGGAGGACGACGAGCTCAGCCACATCCGGCTGCGGCACCTCGGCTTCATCTTTCAAAACTTCAACCTCATCCCGCAGTCGACCGTCGAGGAGAACATCCAGCTGCCGATGTATTACCTCGGCATCCACGACCACGAGAGTCTGCCCCGAGCCCAGGAATTGGCGCGTTTAGTCGGTCTCGGCCAGCGCCTCAAGCACACCCCCATCCAGCTCTCCGGCGGACAGCAGCAGCGCGTCGCCATCGCCCGCGCACTCGCCAACAACCCCAACGTGCTCCTCGCCGACGAGCCCACCGGCAACCTCGACTCCGCGACCGGTGAGGAAATCATGCGCATGCTCGGCGACCTGCACCGGCAGGGGAAGACCATCATCATGGTCACGCACGAGCCTGACATCGCCGCCCACGCCTCCTGCCGGCTCTACATGAAGGACGGCCGCGTCGAGCGCATCGAACGGGGGCCGATGTCATGATCAGCCGCCAGACCAAGCGCGAGGTCGCCCTGGGCCTGAAGAGCCTGCTCCAGCATAAGCTGCGCTCAACGCTCACGCTGCTCGGCCTGGTCTTCGGCGTGGCCAGCGTCGTCGCCATGCTCGCCGTCGGCGAGGGCGCCAGCGAGGAGGCGCTCGCGCAGATCCGCAAGCTCGGGAGCAACAACATCATCCTCGTCACCCGCAAGCCCACCGGCATCGACAGCAACGACAACGTGCGCATGAGCATCTACGGCCTCACCTACGAGGATCAGCAGCGCATCGCCGAGACCATCCCCGGCATCCGCCGCGGCGTGCCCGTGAAGATACTTCCCAAGCAGGGTCAGCTCGATGCCCGCAAACTCGACCTGCGCATCCTCGGCACCACGCCCGACTGGTTCGAGCTCGTGAAGCGCGACCTCATCGCTGGCCGATTGCTCGACGTCACCGACGAGGCCCGCCGCAACCCAGTCGTCGTGCTCACCGAGCACGGTGCCCGCCGCCTGCTCGCCACCCACGAGGCCATCGGCCAGCCCATCCGCATCGACGGCATCGTCTTTGAGGTCGTCGGCATCATCGGCGACGAGACCCTCGCGGCCGAGGGGGCCGAGCTGGCTGATCAGGAAGTCGACGCCTACGTGCCCATGAGCGTGGCGCGCAACCGTTTCGGCGACGTCATTGAGCAACGCTCCTCCGGCGCGACGATCCGGGAAAAAATCGAACTGCATCAACTCGTGCTCGAGGCCGAGTCCATCGAGGTCGTGCCGCGCGTGGCCGCCGCGGTCGACTACGCGCTCAAACGTTTTCATCCGGTCAAGGACTATGAGGTCAACGTGCCGCTCGCGCTCCTGCGACAGGCCGAGGCCAGCAAGCGCACCTTCAATATCGTGCTCGGTTCCATTGCCGGCATCTCGCTGCTCGTCGGTGGCATCGGCATCATGAACATCATGCTCGCGACCGTCACCGAGCGCACCCGCGAGATCGGCATCCGCCGCGCCATCGGGGCCCAGCGCCGGCAGATCATCCGTCAGTTCCTGATCGAAACCGTCACGCTCTCCAGCGTGGGCGGGCTGGTGGGGCTCGTGCTCGGTGTGGCGATCCCGGTGGTGATCACGCAGTTTGCGGGCATGCCCACGAAGATCACCTTCTTCAGCCTGGTGCTCGCCTTTGGCATCAGCGTGGCGCTTGGCATCGTCTTCGGCATCTACCCGGCTCGCCGCGCCTCGCGCCTAGATCCGATCGAGGCGCTGCGCCACGTCTGAGCGTTGGAGTAGCGCAGGCTTCCAGCCTGCCATCGGCATCAACAGCCGGCTGGAAGCCGGCGCTACCCGGTCAGCCGCGCAAACGCCCGGTCGATGCGTTCCAGCGCCTCGTCGATGTCGGCCTCGGTGTGGGCCGCGCCGAGAAACCAGTTGTGATGCGGATGCAGGAAGACGCCTTCACGGGCGGCGGCCGCGCACAGCTCCTGCGTGCGCACGAACGATGCGTCGCCTTCCACGCGCACGTAGGGCATCGCGGCCGGGCCGCTCGCGATCATCGGGCAGCCGTGCTTCTTGCCGAGCGCAATAAAGCCGCGCACGAAGCGCTGCCCGAGCAGGTCGAGCCGCGCGGCGAGCTTTTCCCGCTCCACGATGTCGAGCACCGCCAGAGCGGCGGCCATCGGGGCGGGATCGTTCCAGTAGCTGCCGGTCAGGAACACACGCGAGGCGGCGGCCTGGTGAGTCTTTTTGCCGACGCACGCCGAGATCGGATGGCCGTTGGCGATGGCCTTGCAATAGATCGAGAGGTCGGGCTCGTATCCGAATTTCTGATGCGAACCGCCGGCGCCGAGACGAAAGCCGCAGCGCACGTCGTCGAGCACCAGCAGCGCGCCATGTTCGCGGCACAGGCAGTTGGCGGCGGTGACGAACTCCGGCGTGGGCAGTTGCGAGTCCGCGTAGGCCGGGTGATGGAACGGGGTGAGCACCAGCGCGGCGACCTGCCCGCGATGAGCCTGGAAGAGCCGGGTGAGTCGCTCGACGTCGTTCCACGGGAAATCGTGCACGTGCGCGCGGTCCTCGGGGATGAGCCCGCCGTGGCCGGGCGTGCACCAGGCGTGCGTGCCGTGGTAGGCACCGGCGGCCTTGAGGATCTTGGGGCGGCCGGTGACCTCGCGCGCGACCATCACGGCCCAGGTCGTGAGGTCGGAACCGTTTTTGCCAAACACGGCCCAGTCCGCGAAGTCGACGCGGGCGACGAGTTTCTCGGCCAGCGCGACCATGAGATCGGTCGGGTGGTTGAAGCAGGCGCCCCGGGCGCGGGCGGTGTCGGCGGCGGCCTCGACCTCAGGGTGGTGATAGCCGAGGACGAGCGGACCGTAGCCGCACATGAAGTCGATGTAGTCGCGTCCGTCGACGTCGGTGTAGCGGCAGCCCTGGCCGCGCGAGGCGAAGTAGGGCATCTCACCCGGCACGGTGGCGGCGGGCGTGGTGTGGCCGTAGATGCCGCCGGGGATGACGGCGGCGGCGCGGCGGAAGAGGGCCTGCGATTGCTCGTAGCTCATGCGTGGCGGACGGACGAAAGGTGGAGCGCGTTGTCCCCAACGCGCTTTGCCGATGCGATCAGGCGCCGAACGAACGCGTTGGGGACAACGCGTTCCACCGGTTGGGATTGGCTCGTTTCAACGCTCATGGTTTGGCGGCGGGCTGCAGGATGTGGTCGACCTTCTGCATCACGATGCCGATCTGCTCGGCGAGCGGCAGATGACCGCGGATACGGAGGTGTCCGTGGCCGAGCGAGGCGAGTGAATCGTTTTCGTGGAGCAGCTCGCCGACGACGGTCGACAGATCGGCGAAGCGAATCTCGGCGTCGGCCGCGCGGGGCGGAGTGCCGAGTCCCCACGCAGGCACCTTGGGAGCAAGGTCGAGCCAGACGGAGAACTCCGGATCGAGCGCGACGAAGTGGACCAGACGTCCCTCGAACCGGTCGCGGAGAACGGCTCCGTGCGGGTGATGACGCAGCCAGACCGCGCTGCCGGCCACTGCGACGGTGAGGGCGGCCGGCACGTGCAGGCGGGCAAAGGCGGGATCGCGGCGCACCGCGGCCCGGTCGGTCAGCACGGTTTCGAGGCGCGCGCCGGCGCGCTCCAGCAGTTGTTTCGCGGAGGGCAGGGCGGTGATGCCGGCCAAGGGCAGCGCCAACGCCGTCCGTCGCTGCATGGTCCGCACGAACTGACCGGCCGAGGGAAAGTGCAACAGCAGCCCGCCGGGCGACGCACGGTGGTTCACCGTGAGCTTGCCACCGGCGCGCTGCACACGGGTCGGGTCGAGGCCGGGGACTCGCAACGTTACCGCGGTGTCGGGACCGGCGAGGATGTCGGCGAAGGCCGGGTCGCGTGGCGCGAGCACCCCGAGCGCGGGCAGCACGGCATGCAGGTGCAGGGCGGCTTGGAGGCGGACGGGCATCTCAGGCGAGGTCGTGGATGAATCGGATGATCTGCTCGGGATGGCCGGCGGGGCGTGCCTTGGCAATGCGCTCTCGCAGCCGTTTGAGTGTGCCGGGCGAATCAAGCAGTTTGACCGCGTGCCGGACCACTTCCTCGGGTTTGCGGGCGATCAGCGAACAGCGATGGCGCAGGCAATACTGCACCGTGATGAGTTCCTGCGGCATGACTCCGCCGATGGCGTTGTGCACAAAAGGCGTCCCCATCTGAATGAGCTCGCTGGTCGCACCGGTTCCGGGACGGGCCACCACAAGTGAGGCCAGACGTTTGAGTGCGCGCATCTTTGTGGTGTGAGGGAGCGCGCGGATGGTCAGTTGTGGGTTTTTCGCGGCGAAGCGTTCGATGACGTGCTTCAGCCGGGCATTGTGTGAGCAAAGCGCGATGACTTGCATGCGCCGTCCGGTGGCGGCGAGACGCTTGAGGATGGGCAGGTGGTTGTTGGCCGCGGCCTGTCCGGTGCTTAGCAACAGGGTGAAGGCCTCGGGATCGAGCTCGAGTTCTCTGGCAAGATCGTGGGCGCGATCCTGTGTCGAGTGCTCGTCCCGATAGAAGGGCGCGCGCAGCAAAAACCCCCCCTCGTAGACCCGATCATCCGAGGTCCCAACCGCCTTGGCCGCGGCGCAAATCTCGCGGGTGGCCCCGATGAACGCATCGGCGTAGGGATTGGCCCAGTGCCGGCTGAAACCATATCCGCCGAACAATTCGCCGCAGTAGGTGACACACCTTACCGAGTGCTTGGGCAGCGCCTGCCGCACGAGCTGGAAATAGCCATGATTGGTGTGCGCGTGCACACTGATCACACGGTCCGGTTTCCATTCGCTTACGATCTCCATGAAGCGTTCGGCGCCTAGGATTCGCTCGCAGTGGCGGTGCATGCCCGCGATCTCGAGATAATTGAAGTAGGCGTGGTGAAACCAGGGAACGTTGCGCTGGACAAAATTATAGAAGCCCACGCCAAATTTGTAGACTGGGTGCGTGTCTTCCAGAGCGTGCAGAATCCGCACCTCGACGCGATCGCCATAGACGCTCTCCGCCCACTGCTTGAGCGACTCGGCCCGCATGTTGTGGCCGGTGCCGGTCGAGGACGTGAGGATGAGCCAGCGCATGCGGTCGGATCAACCGTTCACCTGCGCCGAGTAGAGGGCGGCGAGGGCGGCGCCGATGGCCTGTGAAAGCTCGCCGAGGGTGGCGGGCACGATTTGCAGACGTTCGCGCTGGGCTGGGAAGAGATAGGGGCGGGCGGCCGCGCGGATGCCGTCCAGATAGCGCGCGCGGAACTCCGGCGTGGTGGACTCGGGATCGATCAAACCGCCGCCGATGACGACGAACGCCGGATCCAGCGACATGGCGAGATTGGCCACGTGAATGCCGAGCGCCTTGGCCTGGGTGTCGAATATCTCCAGCGCGAGCGGATCGCCCTTTTGCGCGAGACCGCGCAGCGAGAGCGCCTTGTGCTTGGGCGTGTCCGTGGAGCTGTTGAGCGGGTGGTCGGGATACTTCGGCAGGAAGTGGTTCAGATACTGCGGCAGACCCGAGATGGTGGAGTAGGCCTCGATGCAACCCCAGTCGCGTCCGCAGCCGCACTTGAACGGCGCGGCCTTGTCGAGACCGCCGCCGAACAGTTGGAGCGGCACCGGCATGTGACCGGACTCCATGCCGGCGAGGTGGTCGCCGGTGAGCGGGAGGCCGTTGGAGTCGATGTAGGCCGCGCCGAGGCCGGAGCCGGGGGCGAGCAACACGACGGAGCACTTGCGGGTGCCGCGCACACGGGCGGCCTCACCCACGCCGCCAAAGTCACCGTCGTTGCCGACCGTGAGCGGAATGGGACGGCCGGCGGCGGCAGCCAGCGCGGCAGAGTAGTCGGCGTGGAAATTCCAGCCGGTGAACTCGTCGGGCAGATTGGCGGACTTGTCCAAAACGCCGTAGGACTGATACGGGCCGGGCAACGCGAGTCCGGCGCCGGCGACCTGGTCCCAGGAAAGACCGTTGTCCGCGAGGAAACCCTTGGCTCCTTCCACCCAGCCGGCGATCACGGCCTGCGTGCCGAGCTGCGAGTTGGTCGAGCTCTGGCGCAGCTGCGTCGAGATCGGCGTGCCGTCGGCAAAGATGCCTCCGGTCTTCGAGGTGGTGGCGCCGGAATCGGTGCCGAGGTAGATGCTGCGGGCGGTGGACATGGCGGGCGGGGGGGAGAAGGGGGTTAAGGTCGGCTTAAGCGGAGCCGCAGCACTTCTTGTATTTTTTGCCGCTGCCGCAGGGGCAGGGATCGTTGCGGCCGATCTTCGGTCCCTCGCGACGCACGGTGGTCGGCGCGGCCTCCTCCTGGCCGGCGTAGACCCAGCGGCCAAGCTCGCGGGTGAAGAGCGCGGTCTCGACATGCTCGCGCACTTCACCGCCGGCCTTGAACTTGGCGGTGAAGCTGACCTTGCCCTCGGCGTCGTCAGGACCGCCGGCCTCGGTGCCGGTGATGGTCAGTCCGAGCCACTCCGAGGACTCGGCCCAAGCCTTGGCATCCTTGGGGGAAAAATCTTTCTTCTGGTCTTTGGAAAGCGTGACCTCGAGGTGCTTGATGTCGTGCTTCACGTAGGCCGTGTAACGCGAGCGCATGACGGCCTCGGCGGTGGGCGCCGGGGAGCCGGCCAGAATCGGGCCGCAGCAGGAGTCGAAGTCGAGGGAGGAACCGCAGGGACAAGTGGACATGGAAAGCATATCGCGCCCTGACCGAGGGTCGGCGGCAAGCCTTGATTTACCCACTCCGCCCCATCCGCCCACCGCCCGCCCAGCGACGACGAACCTTCCCGCCAAACCAATTTGTCACTTAATAAGTGACAAATATCTCAATGGCTGTGTGCGGCTTAGCGTCATTGTCACTTATTAAGTGACAAATTTCAGGGGTGCAGCGGGATGTCGAGGTGGCGGGCGAGGCGTTGCTCGCGGATGCCGTAAAAGGCCGCGAAGGCCCGCAGGCGCTCGCGCACGGCCGCCGGCACGGGATGCGCGTGCCGGATGGCGGCGATCATGAGGTTTTTCGCGGTGTGGTCGGGCGAGATGAACTCGAAGACCTTGGTGCGGTAGCCGGCGCACTCGAGCAGCTGCGCGCGCAACGCGTCGGTGGCGAACTCGGCCTGGCGTTCCTGAAAAATGCCGTGGCTGAGCGCGTCGGCCAGCACGGGCGGCGCGGTCAGTTGTTTGCGCACTTCCTTTTGACAGCACGGCGAGACGACCAGCAGGCGCGCGCCGGCGTGGATGCCCGCGGCGAGGGCGTCGTCGGTGGCGGTGTCGCAGGCGTGCAGCGCGATGAGCACGTCGAGCGGATCGGCGCGGTCGGGCGTGATGTCACCTTGCTCGAAACTTAGTCGGGCAAATCTGTTTTCGCGGGCGAGTTTGTTGCAAAGTTCGACGAGGTCGGCGCGGCGCTCGACGCCGATCACCTCGGCCGTGTCGCCGAGCAGGGCGGCGGTGGCGAAGGTGAGGTAGCCCTTGCCGCAGCCCATGTCGGCGATGCGCAGCGGCCTCTCCGCGGAGGCAAAGTAACCATTATGGTTACTTTGCAGGCTCGAGTCATCGGCGGGACGCAGGCCGCTTTCGATGAGCAGGGATTGCAGGAGTTCGGTGAACTTCTGGATCTGACGAAACTTGGGCGCCATGCCTTCGCGGGGCTGGCCGCGGTCGTTGGTCACACCGAGGGCGCGCAGCCAGCGGGCGTCGGCGGGGATGGCGTGGGACTTGGCGCGGTCATGGCTGCCGGAGGTTGGAGCGGGGGCCGTATCGGCGTTTTTGATACGGAGCTTCTGCTGGCCGTCGGGGTGGGTTTGCAACTGGGCGGTCTGCAGCGGGGTGAACAGGTGGCCGTCGCCAAAGGTGCCGTCGAGCAGGCGGGCGATCTCGTCGGCGGCCTCGGCGGGCGGGTGGTTCTTGGTGATGTCGCGGGTGGCGTGGCGCCAGAGGAAGCTGAGGTGCGGGCCGGTCTTCAGCGTGACGGGACGGACGAAGAGGTTGCGCAGCGTGGGGTCGGCGCCGGGCAGGGGTTTTCCGAGGGTGAGTTTGACCAGCGTGCCCTGCTCGATGGCGGTGCGGACGAGCGCGGTGAATCGGTCGCGGGC
This sequence comes from Verrucomicrobiota bacterium, assembly GCA_030601755.1. Lineage (GTDB taxonomy): Bacteria > Verrucomicrobiota > Verrucomicrobiia > Opitutales > Opitutaceae > JAUWBF01. The sequence goes on from JAUWBF010000002.1 coordinate 42,825, forward strand.
GGTGGAGGCGGTCATGGTTTGGTCGGAGTCGGAAATTCGGAGTTTTAACGCAAAGACGCAAAGGCGCCAAGGTCGCGGAGGTGACGAAACGGAGCTGGGTTTGAACTTTGCGAACTCAGCGTCTTTGCGTCTCTGCGTTAAATGGATCGGAAAATCAGGCGGTGGCTTCCTCGGCGTTGAACTTGGCGCGCAGCCAGGTGATCAGCGGGGCGTGGGTGGGCAGCGGATGGTCGTCGACGGTGCAGACGGGCATGACGCCCATGAGCGCGTTGGTGATGAAGATCTCGTCGGCGGCGCGCAGGTCGTCGACGGTGAGGTGGGCCTCGCGGGAGTTGTCGCGGCCGAGCGCGGCGAGCACGCGGGCGCGGGTGACGCCCGGCAGCACGCCGTCGGAGAGCGGCGGGGTGGTGGCGACGTTGTCCTTCACGCAGAACACGGTGCTGACGGCGCCCTCGAGCACGCGGCCCTGCGGGGTGACAAAGAGCGCCTCGTCGCCGTGCTCGGACTGGGCGGCGCGGCGGGCGAGGATGTTTTCGAGGTAGTTCAGGGTCTTGTGCGGCGTGAGCCGCCCGGTGCGGTCGCCCTGCACGACGGTTTTGAGACGATAGCCGCGCAGGTAGTCGTGATGCGAATACGGAAGCGGGCGGGCGGTGATCAGCTCGCCGGTGCCGGAGAGGTCGCGGAAACGGGTGATCTTGACGGCTGCGTTGGGCAGCTTGAGCGCGGCGAGCAGGCGGGTGACGCGCGCGCCGAGTGCGTCGGTGGACGGCGGCTCGTCGAGCCCGAGCGCGGCGGAGCTGGCGGCGAGGCGTTCGCGATGGGCGTCGAGCTGCACCGCGCGGCCGTTGCGGGCACGCAGGGTTTCAAAGACGCCGTGGCCGAACTGAAAGCCGTCGCAAAGCGGGGAAATCTTGGCCTGCGCGGCGGGGACGAGTTCGCCGTTGAAGATGACTTGAGGAGCGTTGGCCATGCGGGAAAGGAGGGAGATTCGGAGTTTTAACGCAAAGTCGCCAAGGCGCAAAGGTCGCGGAGGTGGATGCAGTGAAGGGAGCCGGGCTTTGCGAACTTAGCGTCTCTGCGTCTTTGCGTTAAGATTCAGTGTTTGAGAGGGCGGCGTGGAGGGCGCGGCCTTTGTCGAGGGTTTCCTGGTATTCGGCCGCGGGGTCGGAGTCCCAGGTGATGCCGCCGCCGACGTGGTAGGTGGCGCGGTCGCCGGCGCAGACGATGGTGCGGATGGCGATGTTGAGGTCGGCGTCGCCGTTGAAGCCAATCCAGCCGAGCGCGCCGGTGTAGGGACCGCGGCGGTGCGGCTCGAGTTCGTCGATGATCTGCATGGAGCGGATCTTGGGTGCGCCGGTGATCGAGCCTCCGGGGAAGGTGGCGCGCAGGCAATCGATGATGTCCAGACCGGAGCGGAGTTGTCCTGAGACCGTGGATACGAGGTGGTGGACGGTCGCGTAGGTCTCGGGGCGGTGAAGGTCGTCGACGCGCACGGAGCCGAACTCGCACACGCGGCCGAGGTCGTTGCGCTCGAGGTCGATGATCATGAGCAACTCGGCTCGGTCCTTGGCGCTAGCGAGCAGCTCGTCGCGCCGGGCGGAGTCGGTGATCGGCTCGTCGGAGCGGGCGCGGGTGCCTTTGATCGGACGGGTCTCGACGTGGCGGCCGTGGAGGCTGAGGAAGCGCTCGGGCGAGCTGCTCAGCACCTGCACTCCGGCGAGATCAAGGTAGGCGGCGAAGGGGGCGGGATTGGTCGCGCGCAAGCGCTGATAAAGCGCGAACGGATCGGCGGGGCGCGGCGCTGAGAAGCGTTGGGTGAGGTTGACCTGATAGGTGTCGCCGGCGGCGATGTAGTCGCGGATGCGTTGCACGGCGGCGAGGTAGTCGGCGTGCGGAAAATCGGCAGAGAGAACCGATAAAGAGTAACCTATTGGGTTACTCTTTTGGGCAGGGGTTTCAGAGGAAGAGTAACCTAATGGGTTACTCTTTCCGATGATCCAGGTGCGGCCGGTGGCGTGGTTGCGGACGAGGGCGCGGTCGTAGAAGCCGAGGGCGAAATCGGGGGTGGGTTGATCGGCGGGGGCGCTTGGGTTGATGCCGGCGAGGCGGACGCCGAGTTCGTAGCCGAACCAGCCGATGGCACCGCCTGTGAAGGGGAGGTCGGGATCGTCGGAGGCGGTTATGGCGTGTTCGCGGAGGAGCGAGCGGAGGATCTCGAGCGGGTCGTCGGTGCGGGTCTCGGTGCGGCCGTCGCGGTGGGTCAGACGGACTTCGTTGTCATGGGCCTCGATGGTGAGAAATGGGTCCCAGCCGATGATGGAGTGGCGGGCGATGTCGGCGGGTTGGGCCGAGGCGCTGTCGAGGAAAACGGGGTGGCGGTGGTGGGGGTGCAGGCGGGCAAAGACGTCCGCGAAGGTGTCGGGCAGGTCGATGGACTGGACGACGGGCGCGGGCATGGTCAGGCGAGCGCGAGGTCGGCGCGCGGATTGACTCCGGTGGAGTCGAGCGAGGCGGCAGTGGTGGCGGCGGTGCGGCCGTCGGGCATGATGTGGCCGGGTGAAACGGCGGCGAACGGGATCATGACGAAGGCGCGCTCGGCCATGTGCGGATGCGGCAAAGTGAGGCGGTCGTCGTGGAGTTGCGTTGCGCCGTAGGTCAGCAGATCGAGGTCGAGCGTGCGCGGGCCCCAGCGTTCGCTGCGCACGCGGCCGTGGGCGCGCTCGATGGCGAGGCAGGTGTCGAGCAGGGCGTGCGGGAGGAGGTCGGTTTCGAGGACGGCGACGGCGTTGAGGTAGTCGTCCTGGCCGGGCGGGCCGACGGGCGCGGTTTCGAAGACGGGCGAGACCGCGGTCACGCGAATGCCGGGCGTGGCGGCGAGGGCGGCGAGGGCGGAGGCGAGGGTGGCGCGGCGGTCGCCGAGATTACTCCCGAGGGCGATGTGGGCGGTCGGCACGGGTGAGAGCGGTTTCGAGCGCGACGTGGTCGAGGTTGCCGGCGATGGGCACGGAGGGCTTGCGCAGGAAGAGGCGGGCCTCGGTGAGGCGGGGGTGTTCGTCGAGCACGCGTTCGAGGATGTGCAGGGCGAGGCGCTCGAGGAGGTGGGAGCGTTCGCGTTCGACGATGCCGCGGACGAGGCCGTAGACGGCGCCGTAGTCGACGGTCTTGGTGAGGTCGTCAGTGGCGGCGGCCTCGCCGATGTCGAGGGTGAGCACGAGGTCCATGGAGAAGCGCTGACCAAGGGTCGCCTCCTCGGGGAGGGCGCCGTGGTAGCCGTAGAAGACCATGTTTTTGAGTTCGATCCGGGCGAGCATGTGTTGGACGGGAAGGCTTAACCGCCAATGAACACGAAGGAACGCGAATTTTTCGAGGATTCGGAGTTTTAACGCAAAGGCGCGGAGACGCTAAGGTCGCAAAGTTTAAGACCTCATTCACGAGGGAGATCTCCGCGATCTTTGCGCCTTCGCGTCATTGCGTTAATTTCTGTTCAGCGAGCGCGGCGGAGGGCGGCGGCGAGGCGGGCGGCGCGGAGGTTGGCGGCGACGTCGTGCACGCGGTGGAGTTGCACGCCTTGCAGGGTGGCGGCGGTGGTCGCGGCGAGGGTGCCTTCGAGGCGTTCGGCGGGCGGGATGCCGTCGAGCACGTGGGCGATGAAGGACTTGCGGGAGGCGCCGAGCAGGATGGGTTGGCCGAGGTCGTGCAGCTCGTCGAGACGTGAGAGAATGGTCAGGTTTTGCGGGTGGGTTTTCCCGAAGCCGATGCCAGGGTCGAGGATGAGGCGTTCGCGGGGGAGGCCGGCGCGGGCGGCGATGGCGAGGGAGGTCTTGAGCCAGTTGATGAGATGCGGGAGCGGATCGGTGTCGGGCGGGAGGTCGCGCAGGGTCGGGTCGTTGTGCATGACGACCACGGCGGCGCCGGTGGCGGCGGCGAGTTCGGCGAGTGCGGAGCCGCCGGGGCCTTGGAGGCCGTGGATGTCGTTGAGGATGTGGGCGCCGGCCTCGAGCGCGGCGCGGGCGACGACGGGCTGGTAGGTGTCGATGGAGACGATGGCGTCGGTGGTGGCGACGAGTTCGCGGATGACGGGGATGGTGCGGGCGATCTCCTCGTCGTGGGAGACCTCGACGTAGCCGGGGCGGGTGGACTGGCCGCCGATATCGAGGATGGTGGCGCCTTCGGCGAGCAGGGCGCGGGCGTAGGCGAGGGCGGCGGCGGTGGTGTCGTGGCGTCCGCCGTCGGAGAAGGAGTCGGGGGTGACGTTGACGATGCCCATGAGCAGCAGCGTGCCGTCGTCGGGCAGGACGAGGGCGCGGTCGCGGCAGGGGATGGTGCGGGGAACGGGCATGGAGGCGGAGTTTTAACGCAGAGTCGCGGAGGTGCAGAGGACGCGGAGAAGGCGGGAAACTGGGTTTGAGCTTTGCGAACTCTGCGTTCTTGGCGCCTCTGCGTTAAGATTCTGGATTCTCACTCTGGCAGGTAGTCGGTGCTCATGACCTGGTCGACGGTGAGCTTGCCCTTGGGGAGGATGTCGAGGTCCTCGAGTTGGTTGATTTGGTTTTGGAAGCGGGCGGGGTCGAGGCGGCCGATTTGGGAGGAGTCGGTGCTGTCGCGGCCGACGACGAGTTTTTCGTCGATGATCATCTGGCGGCAGAAGGCCATGAAGGCGTCGGTGTTCTTGGGGTTCATCGACTTCATGAGCTCGTGGGCGGGCGTGGGGTCGCCTTCGAGGTAGTCGCGCCAACCGCGGATGTAGATGGCGATGAACTTGCGGAGGAGCTCGGGGTGGGCCTTGGCCCAGCCGGCGTTAGTGGCGAGGACCGAGTAGGCGTCGAAGCCGGCGTCCCAGGAGTAGAGGAACTTGGGCGGCTTGGCACCGCCCTGGGTGATGAAGAACGGCTCGGCGATGTAGTAGCCCTGCTGGATGAAGTCAGGGTCGGCGATGAAGTTGGTGACGGAGAAGTTGAAGGGGATAAGCGTGAAATCGATGCCGTATTTTTTCTTCAAATACGGGAGGAAGGCCCAGTCGGGGCGGGCCATGAGCTTTTTGCCGTCGAGCTGCTCGAAGCTGGTGATTGGGTTGTCGGCGTGGAGCATGAGCACGGAGGGCTCGTTCTGGAACACGGCGGCGACCTGCAGGAGGGGCAGGCCCTGGTTGACGGCGAGCAGGGTGTTGGTGCTGTCGGCCTGGCCGATCTGCGCCTGGCCGGTGGCGACCTTTTGGGTGACGAAGGCGTTGGGGCCGCCGGGGACGATCTCGATGTCGAGGCCGGCCTCGGTGAACCAGCCCTTGGCGGCGGCTTGGAAGAGTCCGCCGTGCTCGGGCTCAGGCACCCAGTCGAGCTGGACGACGATCTTGTTGGAGGCGGCTTTCTCGGCGCAGCCTGCGAGGAGTAGCGCGGCGAGAGGGATAAGGATGCTGAACAGGCGTTTCATGGAAGCGGGTTTGGGATACGAGTTTTAACGCAAAGACGCGGAGGCGCAAAGGTCGCAAAGATTCTCGGATGAGCGTGTTCCTTGCGCCTCTTCGCGACTTTGCGTCTTTGCGTTAAAATTCATTGAGGTTTTGGGAATGGGAATTCGCTCAGTGGTTGTAGCTGTCGTGCCAGCGGTGGAGGGCGGCCCAGCTGGCGGCCGAGACGGTGCCAACAAAGAGCCAGCCGAGCGCGCAGGCAATCAGGGCGGTGGCGTAGAGGGCGGGGATTTCGCTGCGGGTGCTGCAGATCATGGCGGTGATGCCGAGGCCGGCGTCGCCGCCCGAGGTGGTGCCGACGAGGTAGTCGCCGGTGAGGGCGCCGATGGGGGCGAGCACGGCGGCGATGCGCAGTCCGGCGAAGAAGTAGGGCAGGGCGGCGGGCACGCGGAGGAGCCAGAGCTGTTGCCACGGGGTGGCCTTGCCCATGCGGAAGAGGTCGACGAGGTTTTGGTCGGCGGAGAGCAGGCCCTGGGTGTTGTTCACGACCATGGGAAAGAAGCTAATCAGGAACGTGACGATGATCACGCTGGGCAGTCCGGGGCCGACCCAAAGGATGAGGATGGGCGCGATGATGATGATCGGCACCATTTGCAGGACCATGACGTAGGGGTAGAGCGCGGCGCGGACGAGGCGCGAGCTGGCGAGGAGCAGCGAGAAGCCGACGGCCACGGTGGCGGCGAGGGCGAATCCGCCGAGCGCGGCGGCTGCAGTCCAACCGGTGGCGGCGGCGAGTTCGGGGGCGCGTTCAGAAGCCGCGGCGAGGATGCGGCCGGGCGTGGGCAGGAGAAATTTTTGCGACGGCGGCAGGGCGGTGTGCAGAGCGAGCCAGGCGAGCAGGATGAGCACGCCGGTCAGGAGTGGAGGCAGCAGGCGGCGGCTCATGGCGTGGCGTGGGAGGGTTCGACCGCACGGAGTTGACGTGAGACCTCGGCGACGAGCCGCAGGTAGGCGTCGGTGCGACGGAGCTCGTCGGTGCGCGGGTGGGGAAAGTCGATGGCGATGTCGGCAACGATGCGGCCGGGATGTGGGGCGAGGATGAGGATGCGTGTGGAAAGAAACACGGCCTCGGCGACGGAGTGAGTGACGAAGAAGGCGGTCCAGTTTTGCTCGGCGCGGATGGCGAGCAGTTCCTCGTTGAGGTGGTCGCGGGTCATCTCGTCGAGCGCACCGAATGGCTCGTCGAGGAGAAGCAGATCGGGGCGTAACGTGAGCGCACGGGCGAGAGAGACGCGCATCTTTTGACCGCCAGAGAGCTGGCGCGGGTAGTGGCGGGCGTGATCGGTGAGGCGGACAAGGCGCAGGGCCTGTTCGCGGCGGGCGGCGCGTTCGGCGGCGGGGAGATTGCGCAGACGGAGGAGGGCCTCGACGTTGCCCGTGACGTCGAGCCACGGGAGCAGGGTCGGGTCTTGGAAAACGTAGGCGAGGCGATCGGTTTCGCCGGGGGGCGCGCCGAGCACGTCGAGGGTGCCGGCGGTGGGCGGGGTGAGTCCGGAGAGCAGGCGGAGCAGGGTGGATTTGCCGCAGCCGCTGGGGCCGATGAGGCTGATGAATTCGCCGGGTTGCGCGGTCAGGTCGATGCCATCGAGCACGGGCGGGGCGTCGCCAAAGCGCTTGGTGACGGAGGTGAGTTGCACGACGGGCGACGGCATGGCTGGGAGCCTAGGCAAGCACAGTCGGGCGGTGGCGCAAGTGCTGCGCTGAGTCCGTGGCTCAGTTGAGCGCGGCGAGGGCTTCCTCGGCCTTGGAAAAGCTGGGCTCGAGTTCGAGCGACTTGCGGTAGAGGGCGCGGGCGTCGTCGCGTCGGCCTGATTTCTCTGCGGCCATGCCCAGGCGGTAGTAGGCTCCGGCGTGGTTGGGCTCGCTGGGCGAAGGAGTGAGTTCGATGCAGCGCCGCAGGTAGCGTTCGGCCTCGTCGAGAGCGAGACCTGCGTCGATGGCGGCGCGCCCAAACGTGTAGAGCGCGAGGTAATGGTCCGGGTGTGCGGCGATGATCTCGCGGCAAATGTCGAGCGCCCCGACGGGATCGTCCTCCTGGGCGGCGAGCGAGGCGAGCAGGAGCTTGCCACGGGTGGCGTCGAGGCGGGCGACGGCCTCGGCGTGTTGGCGGGCCTTGGCGAGGCTGCCGCCGGCGATGGCGGGGGCCTGGCGGTAGAAGTCGACGAGGCCTTCGTGGTAAACCACGGAGTCGGGATGCATCTCGGCGGCGGTCTCGAGGGCGTTGCGGCCTTTGCGGGCGAGCATGAGGGCGCGCAGGCCGGCGCCGAGTTCGCCGGCGCGGTGCAGGCAGGCGCCGCCGTATTCGGCGAACACGACGTGGTCGTCGGGGGCGAGCTTGAGGGTGCCGGCGAGCAGGTCGATGGCCGCGTCGCGGTCGTGCATGAGCGACATCGAGCGGGCGAGGTAGAGGCGGGCCTGCACGTCGCGGGGATCGGCTTTGACGAGCTTTTCCAAAAGGGGGCGCGCCTCGGGCACGCGGCCGGCCTTGAACAGGTCGACGGCCTCGCGCAACGAACCGGCCGCGAGCGCGGCGGGCAGCAACAGGATCAGCGCGAACAGTCGCGGGCTCATGCCGGCAGGGAACTCAGACGCGGGTCTCACGCAAGGCCTCGGCGACGTTGGCCGGAACGAAGTGCGCGATGTCGCCGCCGTATTTGGCGACCTGCTTGACGAGGCTGGAGCTGGTGTAGCTGTAGGCCTCGCGGGGCATGACGAAGATGGCCTCGATGTCGGGCGCGAGGTGGCGGTTCATGAGGGCCATGTTGAACTCGAACTCGAAGTCGGCGAGGGCGCGCAGTCCGCGGATGATGGCGATGGCGTTCTGCTCGCGGGCGAAGTCGACCAGCAGGCCGTTGAACGACGTCACACGGACGTTGGGCAGGTGGGCTACGTTGGGGCGGATGAGCTCCAGGCGGCGCTCCGCGGTGAAGGTGGTGGTCTTGGCGGAACTCTCGGCGACGGCGACCGTGACTTGGTCGAAGAGGCGGGCGGCGCGTTGGAGCACGTCGAGGTGACCGTTGGTGATGGGGTCGAAGGTGCCGGGGTAGATGCAGTGGCGCATGGTGTGGCGGAGAGTGGCGCGGGCGTGAGGGCGGGCAGTGTCGCCGGACGGGCCGGCGGGGGCAAGCGGTTAAGCGGCGCAACCGGAACGTGCACATCCGCCCTTGCCAACGGGTGGCCCCGAGGCTGTGGTGCGGGCAGTCGAATCGACCGCCCATGGTTCTCAACTTGCCCAATCTCCTGACCCTGTCGCGGGTGCCGCTGACGTTTTTGATCGTCTGGCTGATGTATCAAGCCTGGCCCGGCGCCGCGTCGCTGGCGTTCTGGATGTTCATCGCCGCGGCGGTGAGCGACTGGGCGGACGGCTACGTGGCGCGCAAACGCGGCATTGTGTCCAACTTCGGAAAGTTCATGGACGCGCTCACCGACAAGGTGCTCGTGATCGGCCTCATGGTGGCCTTCGTCAGCCAGCCGGAGTGGCGCATCCCGGTGCCGTATGTGCTGATCACGCTCTGCCGCGAGTTTCTTGTTTCCGGCATGCGCATGGTGGCGGCGTCCAAGGGCGTGGTCGTGCAAGCCGACCGCGGCGGCAAAACCAAGACCATGACCCAGATGATCGCGATCGGCTTCCTGCTGGCGACGCCGATGGTGGCGCGCGACTGGGCGTTGTGGGCGCCGGAGACGGACTTCACGGTCCTGATCGAGACGGTGCACCAGATCGGTCTGATCGGGTTTGCGATCGGCACGTTCCTGGCCGTCTGGTCTGGCTACCGCTACATGCGGGCGGGCTGGCACCTCATGGTGGACGAGGAACCGAAGAAATGAGTCTGCGTCCCGGTCATCCGCTTTGGCCCCGGTTTCTGCCGACGCCAGTGGTCGTCAACCTCGCCACGGTCGGTCCCGTCGGTCGCATTCGCAAGGCGCCCGGCACGTGGGGCTCGGTGGCGGGCCTGCTGTATTTCACCGTGCTGTTCGCGCAGGTGGCGCCGTGGGTGCTGATCCTGTGGTCGGCGCTGGGCCTGTGGCTCGCGGTGGGCATCTGCGGCGAGGCGGAGTTTCGGCTCAACCTGCGCGACCCTGGCATGGTAGTCCTGGACGAATTCATGGCGATGCCGCTGTGTTTCGTCGCGTGGCAATGGCTGCCCGAGGACTGGGTGGCGCGGCCTTGGGCGGTGTTTCTAGCGGGCTTCGCGTTGTTCCGTCTGTTCGACGTGACCAAGCCGCTTGGCATCTCGCGTCTGCAACATCTGCCGGGCGGCTGGGGCGTGGTGGTCGACGACGTGGCCGCGGCCATCGCGGCCTGCGTGACGCTGCACCTGGGCGGCTGGGCGTGGGTGGCGGCGGGGATGTGATCGCGCCCGCGGTGGCGACGGGGCGTCGCTCGGAACGGACAGGAATGTCCGTTCTCCTGAATCGCTCAGCGGCGGCGAGTGGCGCTGACGAGAAGCACGGGTTGCTCCAGCCACTTTTCGCCGCAGGGAATGATTTGCACGTCCGCGTCGGCTCCCCACTTGGCGAGCACGGGGCGGGCCGACTCGATCTCTTCGACGGCCTTTTGGCCCTTGAGTGCGAGCAGGCGTCCGCCGACCTTGGCGTGCGGCAACGACCACGCGGCGAGGTTGTCGAGCGCGGAGACGGCGCGCGAGGTGACGATGTCGGCCTGCGCGGGCGGCACGAGGTCGGCCTTGCCGCGGCGAACGGTGACGCGCCCGGAGAGGCCGAGTTTTTTGATGGCTTCGTTGAGAAAGTCGCAGCGGCGCTGCAGGGGCTCGATGAGGATGACCTGAATGTCGTCGCGCACGAGGGCGAGCACGAGGCCGGGCAAGCCGGCGCCGCTGCCGATGTCGGCCACGCGGGCCTTGGGCGGGATGACCTCGGCGGGCGCGGCGCAGTTGAGCAGGTGGCGATCCCAGAGGCGCGGCACCTCGCGCGGGCCGATGAGGCCGCGGATGACGCCGTCGGTGGCGAGCAGCCGGCCATAGGCGGTCAGGCGCGCGACGGTCGCCTCGCCCAGCGCGGCGACGGCGGACGGCGGGGGCGGTGGGAGTTCGTTGGACTCGGAAATCGGATCGGACATCGGCGTTGAAGGACGGACGAAAAAGGCGGCGGGCGAAGTGGTCGGGGAGGGCGCGTTGCGCGAGCGGCTTCAGAGCTTGAGCGGACGCAGGTGGATGACAGGTATCTTCACGAGCAGGCCCTGTTGTAATACGTCCACGGATACAACGATGCCCTGCGGGTTGGCGGGGTCGTCGACGCGGCCCTCGAGGCCGTGCAGCGGGCCGCCGGCGACCTTGACGAGATCGCCGCGCTTGAGCGGCGGGTGTGGGTTGAGCTCGAAGCCGGCGGCAAGGATGCGTTGCACGTCGGCGAGCTGGCGCAACAGGCGGGGCTGGTCGTCGACGGGGATGACGCGGGCCAGCAGGTCCTGTTGGTAGAGGCGCGCGCGCCGGTCCTCGGGCACGCGGGTGAAGACGTAGCCGGTGAAGAGGGGCTTGGTGTGGCGCTTGGTCTGCTTCTCGTAGTGCTTGATGCTGACGACGAGCGGCAGGTAGTGCGCGAAGCGCTCGGCGCGGAGCAGGGCCTCGAATTTTTTTTCGCAGCGCGGCTTGGTGTGGCAGACGCACCAGGTCTCGCCCTCGGCGGGCGTGAGATCGGGCGGCGGCGGGGGAGGGGCGGCCTCGGGCATGCGACGGATCGGTGCTGGACGCGGGTCAGCGCTTGAGCAGGGCGCGCACGGCGGCGAAGTAACCCTCGAGGCCGAGGCCGGAGATGACGCCGAGGCACACGGGGGCGGTCAGCGAGTTGTGACGGAAGGCCTCGCGCTTGTAGATGTTGGAGATGTGGACCTCGATCGCGGGCAGGTTGGCGCCGGCGAGCGAGTCGCGCAGGGCGACACTGGTGTGCGTGAACGCGCCGGGGTTGATGACGATGCCGTCGGCCTTGGCGTCGGCGGCCTTGGCGATGCGGTCGATGATCGCGCCCTCGTGGTTGCTTTGGAAAAACTCCAGGTTGGCCTCTCCGGCGAAGGCGTCGCGGAGCTGTTGCTCAAGGTCGGCCAGCGTGGTGCTGCCGTAGACCTCAGGCTCGCGGAGGCCGAGGCGGTCGAGGTTGGGGCCGTTGAGGACGAGGAGGGTTTTCATGACGGTGAAAGGATGTCACGGGGGTTAATCAGAGCGGGTTGTCCGTGGCGATGAATTCCCACGGCAGGCCAAATTTTTGCGAGACCTCGGCGGCGAGCGCCCGCACGCCGTGGACCTCGGTGGCGTAGTGGCCGCACAGATACAGGTTGAGGCGGTGTTCCTGGGCGAAGTTGAAGTGTTCCTCGCGCAGCTCGCCGGTGACGAGCGTGTCGACGCCCTCGGGCAGCAGGCGGGGCAGGGCGCTGTTGCCGCTGCCGGAGCAGATGGCGATGGCGGCGGGCTTTTCCGAGCCGCACTCGATGGCGGTGACGCGCGGGTAGAGTTTTTCGAGGCGGGCGCGCAGCTCGGCGCGCGACTCGGCGTGGGCGGCGATCCAGCCGACGGGCTCGCCGCCGGAGGGCGCGAGCCAGCCGCGGGCGGGCGTGAGGCCGAGGTTTTTGGCGATGATGGCGTTGTTGCCCAGCTCGGGGTGTCCGTCGAGCGGGATATGGCTGGAGTAGACCGCGCAGTTGCCGCGCACGAGGGTGGCGGTGCGCTCATAGAGTGGGCCGGTGAACGCGGCGGGCGGATTCCAGAAAATGCCGTGGTGCACGATCAGAAAGTCGACTCCGGCGGCGACGGCCTTTTGGAAGGGCACGAGGCCGGCGTCCACCGCGGCGCCGATCTTGGTGACGCGGCCGTCGTTGGCGAACTGCAGGCCGTTCATCGCGCCGGGAGCGTCCGCGTAGGCGGCGCGCCGGGTGCGCTGGTCGCAGTAGGACACGAGGTCGTTGAGCGTGGGCATGGGGAGACCTTTGGCGACCGTGTAGGGGAGGGGCCAGCCCTTTGTGAGGTTCGGAGTGACAAGCGCGGCGGCGGCGCCTAGCGATGGGGCCAGCATGAACGTTTCCGTTTCCCCCGTTGACCTGATCGCCGACGCCGCCGCCCGTTTCGACGGACGGCCCTCGTGGGACGACTACTTTATGGCGACGGCGGTGCTGCTCTCGACGCGCAGTCCCTGTGAGCGGTTGCACGTCGGTTGCCTGATCGTGAGCGGTGGCGAGCGTCGCAACCGCATCGTGGCGGCCGGCTACAACGGCTACCTGCCGGGCACGCCGCACGTGTCGCGTCTGCGCGACGGCCACGAGCAGGCCACGGTGCACGCCGAGCAAAACGCCATTGCCGACGCCGCCCGCCGCGGAAGCTCGGTGGAGGGCTGCGTGGCCTACGTGACGCACTACCCGTGCATCAATTGCGCGAAGATTTTGGCGTCCTCGGGCATTGCGGAAATCCGCTATCGCGCCGATTATAACAACGACCCCCTCGTGGCGCCCCTGCTGGCCGATGCCGGCGTGAGCGTCCTGAAACTTTAACTGCCCACACCTGTCCGAGCAGTCCTCATGCGCGAACCCTCCGCATCCCGTTCCGAGACCTTGGCCGGCTCCCTGCTGCTGGCCCACCCAACGCTGACGGACCCCAATTTCCGCCGGACCGTGGTGCTGATCTCGAAACACGACGAGGAGGGCGCGATGGGCGTGGTGCTTAACCGCCCGCTCGGCAAACGCCTCGGGCAACTCACCGACGATTTCGCCGGCAGCGAGCTGGCCGACGTGCCGTTGTTCTCCGGCGGCCCGGTCGAGCCGACGCAGGTCATCCTCTGCGCATGGCGTCCGCAGCCGGAAGGCGAGGGTTTTCAACTCATGTTCGGCCTCGATCCCGAGCGCGCGCTGGCGTTGGCCCAGGACAAGGAGATGCACCTGCGCGCCTTCCTCGGCTACGCCGGTTGGTCGGCGGGGCAACTCGAGGGCGAGTTGACCGGCGACTTCTGGGTGACCAGCGATTTGCAGCCCGAACTGATGGAGATTTCCCCCGACGTTGGCCTGTGGCGCGCGGTGCTCGGCGCGATCAGCGACGAGTGGCGGCTGGAGGCCGGCGAGCCCGACGACCCCACCCTCAACTAGGCCGTCGGCACGTCTCCGCCGCGAGGCGCGCGTGCGCCAAAATTGCGTTTGACAGAGGCGAAGCCGATCTGTGTTTTGGTCCTTTTTATGAAAGTCGTCTCCTCCATCAAATCCGCCAAGAAGCGTCACCCTGACTGTCAGGTCGTCCGCCGCAAGGGTCGCATCTACGTGATCAACAAGACCGACCCGCGCTACAAAGCTCGCCAGGGTTGATCTTCCTTAACCGCAAGCACTTATCGCCATGAAGTCCCAAGGCCATCCCGCTCTCAACAACGTCTGCTTCCTCGACGTTGGCACCGGCAAGAAGTTCCTCACCAAGTCCACGATGAAGTCCGCCCGCAAGGAGACCATCGATGGCGTCGAATACCATGTCGTCGTCCGCGACGTCACCATGGACTCGCATCCCGCCTACACCGGCGAGAAGCGCATCGTCGACACCGCCGGCCGCGTGGAGAAGTTCACCACCAAGTTCCGCCGCGCCAAGCCCGTCAAGTAAGACGGTCGCGCCGGTCGTCCCGGGTTCGAGACGACTTCACGGAGTCACCGGCACCGCCCATTCTCAAAAAACCCGCCGCATATCGCGGCGGGTTTTTTTGCGTCCGCACGCATCGATTCGAGGAGGGCGGGCATAAAGAAGGGCGCCGTCGCCGGCGCCCTTTGAGATGAATGATGTCCGATGACCGGGGCGGGCAACAGTGCCCGCTCTCCGTCGTGCCAGCGCGCGGGTGCGGTGCGACGCGCTCAGTGCTTCACGTCGACCTGGGCGCCCTTGGGCTGGCCGATCTTGGCGAGCAGTTTGTCGAACCACGGCTGGGTGACGTCGAAGGGCTTGCCGCCCTTGATGCGGGGAAACTCGATGGCGCGGAGCACGCCGCCCTTGTCCTCGTCGTGGCCGATGACGCCGCTCTCACGGCGCAGCGCGCATTCGACGGCGAGGTCGGTGCAGCTCTTGATGAGACGCAGGTCGTCGGAGTTGGCCGCGGCGGCGCGGGCGTAGTAACCGCTCTTCTGCACGAGGCACTTCTCGGCGCCGAGCATCTTGGCGAACTGGTCGCCGAACCACTTGCCGGGGTTGACGGCGTCGAGCTTGACGTGGCCGAACGCGTCGCGCGGCACTTCCTGGCCCTTGGCGGTCATCTCGGCGATGATCGACTCCACGCCGGCGCCCTCGGAGATGAAGATGTTGACGCAATCATGCTCGTCCATGACGGCCTTGAGGCGGGCGGCCTCGGCGGCGATGTCGACGGCCATCTCGGGGATGAACACGGCATGCACCGAGAGGCGCCCCTTAGAGAGACCGATGCCCGGCACGAAGGCTTGGCGGTCGACCATGCTCTGGTAGTAGTCGGCGGTGGCGGCGGTGAGCCAGCCGCAGTTGCGGCCCATGACCTCGTGGATGATGAGCATGCGCGGGTTGGCGCCGGACTCGGCCACGACGTTTTGGAAATAGCGGGCGCCGTGCTCGGCGGCGGTCCAGGCGCCGAGGGACTGGCGGATCGGGTAGACGTCGTTGTCGATGGTCTTGGGCAGGCCGATGACGGTCAGGCCGTAGTCGTTCTTGGCGAGGAAGGCGGCGAGGTCGGCCGCGGCGGTGTTGGTGTCGTCACCGCCGATGGTGTGGAGGATGTCGACGCCGTCTTTGACGAGCTGGTCGGCGGCGACCTTCTGCGGGTCTTGGCCTTCCTTCACGAGGCCGCGCTTCACGCAGTCCTTGACGTTGGTGAGTTTGACGCGGCTGTTGCCGATCGGGCTGCCGCCGTAGCGGTGCAGGGTGGCGGCGTGGGCGCGCACCTCGGGGGTGACGACGTAGCTGTCGCCGGCCAGCAGGCCCTTGTAACCGCCCTTGTAGGCGATGATCTCGATGTCGGGCGCGATCTCGGTGTAGCGCTCGATCAGGCCGCCGACGGCGGAGCTGAGGCAGGGCGCGAGGCCACCGGCGGTGAGGAGGGCGACTTTCTTGGGACGGGAGGCGATGCTCATGATGAAAAGGCCAAGCTAGGCCCGTGCCGCCGTCCGCGTCGAGTCCGCAGCCTGCGCGGCGATTGGCGAACGTTGGGCGAACGTTGCCGGCCGGCCCGTGTATCCCGGCGATTCCCGCCTTTGCCGACCGTGTGGGTTTTATCGCCACCGAGCGTCATCCAACCCCGATAAATTGTAACCTAATAAGTTACAATAGGCATAGAGTATTTGACTGATAGCAGGATACGGAACGAAGTATTTGTCACTTAATAAGTGACAAATGGCTTGGCACAGGTGCCGGGGCCGCGAAACGCGGTGTAGACGTAGCCGAAGGCCGCGCGATCAGGCGGCGCGGCGGTTGGGTGACGCGGCTGGCGTCAGCGGCGAGCCGGAGGGCGCGGCAGTCAGGAGCCGGCGGGATCGACGACACTATCAGGAGCCGGCGGGCTTTTTTTGGTCGAGCTGCGCGAGGATGGTCTCGGCGATTTCCGTGAAGCAATGGCCGGCGGTGCCCTCGGGATCGAGGGCGGCGGCGGGAGTGCCGGCGTCGCCGGCGGCGCGGATCTCGGGAATGAGCGGAACCTCGCCGAGCAGGCGGGTGGCGAGCTTTTCGGCGGTGGCCGCGCCGCCGCCTTGGCCGAAGAGGTGGTGCTTGTTGCCGGCGGGATCGAGGAAGTAGCTCATGTTTTCCACGACGCCGAGCACGGGCACGTTGACCTTCTGGAACATGAGGCCGCCCTTGCGGGCGATGCCGGTGGCGGCGAGCTGGGGGGTGGTCACGAGCACCGCGCCGTCGAGGGGCAGGGTTTGCACGAGCGAGAGCTGGGCGTCGCCGGTGCCGGGCGGCAGATCGACAAGGAGCAGGTCGAGTTCGCCCCATTTCACGTTTTGCACGAACTGCTGGATGGTCTTCATGATCATCGGTCCGCGCCAGACGACGGGGGTGTTGTCGTCGATGAGGAAGCCCATGCTCATGACCTTCACGCCGTGCTTTTCCATGGGGATGAGCGAATCGCCGTCGACCATGGGGCGGCCCTCAAGGCCGATCATGAGCGGCACGGAGGGGCCATAGATGTCGCAGTCCATCAGACCGACGCGACCGGGGCGGCCGCGCGAGGCGAGCAGGCGGGCGGCGGCGCAGGCGAGGTTGACGGCGAAGGTGCTCTTGCCGACGCCGCCCTTGCCGGAGGCGATGGCCACGGCCTTGGCGATGCTCTTGGGGGCGTTGGCATTGCCGCCGAGATTGCCGCCGGTCGGGGCGGCTTTGGGCGCGGACACGGCGACGTCGATGATGACGTCCTTCACTTCGGGCAGGGCGCGCAGGCAGTGGTCGACCTCACGCTTGAGGTGGAGCGGGACCTTGGGGTCGGCGGTGGTGAGGGCGAGCGAAACCTTTACGGTGCCGTCGACGAGGGCGATGGACCGGACCAGACCGAACGACACGATGTCGCGGCTGAAACCGGGGTATTTGACCTGCTTGAGGTGCTCTTTGAGTGCGTCGGAAGTCACGGCGGGGAAAAGTTGGAAACCTGAAAGGGTTTTACGTTGTTTAGAGGGTGGGGCATGTAAATAGAAATGGCCCCGACCTCACGCACCATCATGCGCCTTTTCACTCTCCACAAATTCCTCTTCACATTATCGTTTGCCGCGCTGGCGGCGTTCTCCGCCGCGCAGGCTGCACCGACCGATGAGATCGTCATCGGCACGGGTGCCAAGACCATCCCCGTCAAGGTTTCCGCCAGCTCCGCCGAACTGAACGGGCTCGCGCAGACCGCCTTCAACGCCCACGGCGCGTTCCGTCGCGTGTCGAGCGGCGAGGCGTTTGCCATCACCTTTGCGCCGGCCGGCCCGAACCAAGTCCAGGTGCAGGTCAGCCGTGGCGGCACTCCGGTGCTGAACCGCGTGGTCAACGGCAGCTCGACCCGTAACGCCCTGCTGCGCGCCGCCGACGTGGCGGTCAAACAGACCAGCGGCCTCGAGGGCTTCTTCGCGTCGCGCCTCGCCTTCATCAGCGAGCGCACCGGCAAGCCCGAGGTCTACACCTCCGACCTGTTCTCCGGCGAGGTGCGCGGCATCACCAACGACCGCTCGCTGGCCGTCTCGCCGCGGTGGTCGCCGGACGGGCAGCGCATCATCTACACCAGCTATTTCCGCTCCGGCTTCCCCGATATCTTCGTGCTCGATCTGGGCAACATGCAGCGCAAGACCTTCGTCAGCTTCAAAGGCACCAACAGCAGCGCCCGCTACAGCGCTGACGGCCAACGCGTCGCCATGGTGCTCTCCGGTGAGGGCAACCCCGAGATCTACGTCGGCACCGCGCAGGGCCAACGCATCCGCCGCCTCACCCGCAGCTCCTCGGTCGAGTCCTCCCCGTGTTTCTCGCCGGATGGTTCACGCATCGTCTTCACCTCCGACGCCGCCGGTGGCCCGCAGCTTTACATGATGTCGGCCACGGACGGCAGCGGTGCCCGTCGCCTGCCGACCAACATCAGCGGTTACTGCGCCGAGCCAGACTGGAGCCGCGGCGCGCCCAACAAGATCGCCTTCACCTTCGCCTCGGGCAAGAGCTTCCAGATCGGCGTCTATGACCTCAACGGCCGCGGCGCCGCCAAGCAGGTGTCCAAGGCGCCCTTCGACGCGGTCGAGCCGTCCTGGCTGGCCGACGGCCGCCACTTGGTCTTCACCGCGCGCTCCGCCAATAAGCGCAGCCTCTGGTTGCTCGACACCGAGTCCGGCAAGGCCACCCGCCTCAGCGCCGAGCAGCTCGGCAATTGCAGCCAGGCCAACGCGCTGGCGCCTTAAGCCGCGGATTCCCTCCTCCGCGGTGCCAACCGCCGCGTTCCGCGCAAAACAAAAGGCCGTCGTGATCACCACGACGGCCTTTTGGCTTTTAAAAAAACGGGATGGCGGGCTCGGCTTGACCTCAGCCCTCGGCCGGAACCTCGACGTTTTGCCGGCCGCGTTGCGCGACCGCATCGGCTCCGTTCGCCTGAACGCCGCCGGTGAAAAACTCCACGCTGTGGGAAACGTCGCTGTAGCCTTGGGCGCGCAGCGCGTCCTCGATGCGGCTGATGGTGCCGCTCAGCTCGCGGGCCAGCTCGGCGGGCAGCGGCTCGATGCCGCGGTCGGCCTTGTTGATGATGTGGTAGTCGGTCGAGCCTGAGGTGTTGATCTGGTAGAGGCTGGTGCCGTTGTGCAGGAAGCTGCGGCGAACCAAGCCGATCGACTCGAACGCCGCCAGGCAGCGGTAAACCGTGACCAGATCGCACGCCGTGTCGCTGAGGCCCTGATGGATCTGCTCGATGCTCACCGGGTGGGCCTGGGCGATCAATGTCTTGAGAATGGCCACCCGCGGCTGGGTGACGCGCAGGCCGGCCTGCTTGAGGCGCGCGCAGGCTTCGTCCAGACGCTGGGTCCGGCTCAGGCCGGTGCTGATGGCGGCGAGCGGATGATTGGTTTGGGTGGAGGCGATCATTTGCTTAAAGACAACTGTTTGCCGTCACCGATCTGAAACACAAACAGGAAAACCGATTTATCCCCCTTGTTTCAGAGGTAAATTGGTTCATCGACACGCCCTCGCAGCTTAACCGCTCTGCGGTTGCAACGCGTCCCGACCTGCACTTACCTGCGCGAAAAGGCATGCAAGACTTGGACTTCAACGAGATCGTCGACCTCATCCGCAAAGAGGACGGCCGCTACCACCGGCGGGCCTATGTCTTTGTTCGGGAGGGCCTTGATAAGACCGTCAAAGCCGTCAAGCAGGCCGACGCCGCGCAGACCCGCCAGTCGATGCACATCACCGGCCGCGAACTCTCGCACGGGCTCAAAACCCACGCCCTCGACCAATACGGACCCATGGCGAAGGTCGTGCTCGCCGAGTGGGGCGTGCGCACCACCGCCGACTTCGGTGAGATCGTTTACAATCTCATCGAATACAACGTTTTCAGCAAAACCGACAGCGACCGTAAGGAGCACTTCGACGCCGTCTACGACTTTGACGACGTCTTCGTCCGCCCCTTCCTGCCCAGCCGCCGTCCGGGCGACACCGCTTCCGTCGGCAACGGCTCGCCGGACTGAATCGCCGCCGTCCCGCCCGGCTGGTCCATCGCCGCCGTGGCGACCACCTCGCCTTCGCAACCTCATCCCCGCCGCGCGCGCCATTCCACCCGCGCACCTCCCCAACTCTTCATGCCCGCTTCCCTGATCTCCGCCGCCGACCAACGCATGCTCGACAACCTCTGGGCGCAGCCCGTGCACCGCACCGTGCTGCCCAACGGACTCACGCTCCTCGTGCAGGCCGACGACGGCGCGCCGGTCGCCTCCGTGCAGATCTGGGTCAAGACCGGCAGCATCCACGAGGACCGCCTGCTCGGCAGCGGCGTCTCGCACTTCCTCGAGCACATGCTCTTCAAGGGCACGACCAACCGCGCCGGCCGCGACATCTCCGCGACGCTCCAGGCGCACGGCGGACAGGTCAACGCCTACACCAGCTTCGAGCGCACCGTCTACTACGTCGACCTGCCCGCCGTGCACGCCGACATCGGCCTCGAGGTGCTCGGCGACATGGTGCTCAACTCGACCCTGCCCGCCGACGAGTTTGTCAAAGAGCGCGACGTCATCCTCCGCGAGATCGCCATGGTGCAGGATGAGCCCGACCAGCGCCTCGGCGAAAACCTCTTCGCCACCGCCTGCCGCGAGCACCCGCACAAGTATCCCATCATTGGATACAAAGACGTCTTCTCCTCGCTCACCCGCGACGATCTGCTCGGCTACTACCGCGCCCGCTACGTGCCGAACAACCTCACCGTGGTCGTCGCCGGCGACGTCGATCCCGCCGCCGTCGCCGCGAAGGTCGCCGCCGTCTTCGGCTCCGCGCCGCGCGGCCGCCTCGCGCCCGTGGTCGTCGCGCCCGAGCCCCCGCAGATCGCCCCGCGCGAGTCGCACCTGCACGAGGACGTCGAGCTCACCCGCGCCGCGCTCTCCTGGCACGTGCCGGGCCTGCGCCACGCCGACGTGCCCGGGCTCGACCTGCTCGCCGCCGTGCTCGGCCACGGCGACAGCTCGATCCTCTGGCAGTCACTGCGCGAAAAAAAGCGCCTCGTCCACTCGATCGACGCCCATTGCTGGACGCCCGCCGACGGCGGCGTGTTCAACATCTACTTCACCTGCGAGCCCGACAAACGCGCCGCCGCCGAGCGCGCCGTGCGCCGCGAACTCGACGCGGCCGCCGCCAAGGGCTTTGCGCCCGCGCTTCTGCGCAAGGCCGTGCGCCAGCTCGTCGTCGGCGAGATCAACTCCCGCAAGACCGTCTCCGGTCGCGCCGGACGGCTCGGCTCGGCCGAGGTCTGCGCGGGTGACCTCGGCTTTGGCCGCGCGTTCTTCGCCCGGCTCGGCGCGCTCAAATCGAGCGACCTTCAGCGCCTGATCCGCCAATACCTGAATCCCTCGGCGCTGACCGCCGTCTCGCTCAACCCGCTGGCCGCCGCGCCCGCCGCGGCGACCGCCAAACCCCGCGCCAAGGCCGCCGTCGGCGGCGAGCCGATCACGTTGCCCAACGGCGCGCGCCTGCTTCTGTTGCCCGCCTCGGGTCTGCCCAACCTGCACCTGCGCCTGCTCTTCGAGGGCGGCCCTCTGCACGAGCCCGCCGACCGCCGCGGCGTGACCGCGCTGCTCGCGACGCTGCTCACCCGCGACACGACGAAGCGTTCCGCCGCCGCGGTCGCCGGTGCCATCGAGGAGGTCGGCGGCGCGTTCTATCCGTTCTCGGGCAACAACAGCTTCGGTCTCGCCGTCGAGGTGCTGCCGGCCGACCTCGACCGCGGCCTCGCGCTGCTCACCGAGGCGCTGACCGGTCCTGCCTTCAAGGCCGCCACGCTCGACATCGAGCGCGACGCGCAGCTCGCCGAACTCAAGCAGGACCAGGACGACGTCGTCACCTTTGCCCGCAAGCTCATCCGCCGCCGGTTCTTCGACGGCCACCCGTTCGCGGTCGACGCGACCGGCGAGGCCGACGGGCTCAAGGCCCTCAAGCCCGCCGACCTGCGCGCGCTCTGGAAACGTCTCGGCGTGGCCGGCAACGCCGTGCTGGTGGCCTCGGGCGACTTCGACCCGAAGAAACTCGCGCCGCGGCTCAAGGCCCTGCTCGCCAAGCTGCCCAAGGGCCGCGCGCCGCAGCGTCCCGCGCCCTTCGCCGCGCCCGCGGCGCGCGACCTCGTCGAGCAACGCGCCTGCGAGCAGGCCGTGGTCTTCGACGCGTTCCCCGGCCCGGGTCTGCTGGAGTCGGACCAGACGGTGGCCGAGGTCGTCGACGAGTTGTTTAGCGGCATGTCGTCGCGCCTGTTCGAACGCGTGCGCGAGGAAAAGGGCCTGGCCTACTTCGTGCGCTCGTCGCGTATCGTCGGAGTGAATACGGGCATGTTCGCGCTCTACGCCGGCACCGCGCCGGCGACGGCCGACGCGGTTCGCGCCGAGTTCGACGCCGAGCTGGCGCGGGTGCGCGCGGGCAAGGTCACCAAGGCCGAGCTCGACCGTTGCCGCACGCGCCTGAAGGCCGGCCGCCGCATGGGCCTGCAAACCAACGCGGCCCGTGCCATGCACGCCGGCCTCAACCTGTTGCTCGGCCAGCCGCTGGAGACGCCCGAGGACTACGACGCGCGCATCGACGCCGTCACCGCCGCCGACGTGAAGACCTTCGTGCGCGCCCGCCTGCGCCCCGAGGCGCGGGTCCGGCTGGTGGTGCGCCCGTAAAGGCTGCTTGCCGTTGATGTCATTAAAGAGGCGTTTACGCCGATTAAGGTCGCCACGTTTGACCAGCCTCCAGGCGCGGATCACTCAGTTTCGGTCTCCCCCGTTCTTGCCCAGCGCGGTGCGAAGTTTTGATCGATGATCAACGTATACGAGTCGTTCACGCGCATTTGAAAATACATTTCTCCGCTTGGGTGAAATTGAGGCCTGTATTTTTGGAGGGGAGAAAAGTCGTATGATTCGGAAAACTGGTCGACTTCTTCAAGACCGTTGGGACGTCTTCCATGAAGGTGGGTGAATTTTGCGGACTCTCCGGCCAGCGGCCAAACCAACTGCACCAGTGGCTCGGCTTCATCGTAATGATCTTTATGTTCGATTATGCGAGGTGCGGCATACGAAACGATTAACGCGATCAGGGCGAAACCAAGGCAGGAAAACAGAAGCGTTTTTTTATATAGCCTCATGCCTAGGTGTTTGGCGGGGACTGTGGCGGACAGGTAAGTTGAGCTATGTCGTCAGCGCTTCACGTCGGACGCGCCGCCGTTCCACTTGAGCTTCGTGCGCACCATCGAGAAGTGGCTGTGGCCGGGTTGCTGGATGAGGCGCAGCGGGCGCGGGGCGATGGCGATCTCGATGATGTCCTCGCAGCCGACGTCGGCCAGGCGGCGGCCGTCGACGGTGACGGCGAGGCAGGAGTGCTCGCGGTGGGTGCGAACCTGCAGGCGCAGGCGCTGGTTGAAGATGATCGAACGGTTGCTGAGCGTGTGCGGGCAGATGGGCGTCATCGCGAACACGTCGGCGCCGGGCTGGATGAGCGGTCCGCCGGCCGAGAGGTTGTAGGCGGTGGAGCCGGTCGCGGTGGAAAAGATCAGACCGTCGCAAAGGTAGTCGGTCACGAACTCGCCGTCGGCCACGACCTCGAGCCGCACGAGGCGCGAGTTGGAGGCGTCTTTGATGAGCACGTCGTTGAGGCCGACGCGGGCCGTCGAGCCGTCGCCGGAGGAGCACTCGAGCAGGGCGCGCTCGGCGACGCGGTAGTCGCCGGCGAGGATGGCGGCGAAGCGCGCGCGGGCCTCCTCGGCGGAGAGGGTGGTCAGGAAACCGAGGCTGCCGCGGTTGATGCCGAGCACGGGGACCTGGTGGGCGGCGGCTTCCTCGACCACGCCGAGCAGGGTGCCGTCGCCGCCGATGGTCACGCAGGCGTCGCGTCCGCGCAGGTGGCCGGAGGGCAGGGGAAACTCGCCGGTGAGGCTCACGTCGACGCCGGCCTTGCGGGCGACCGCCGCGAGCTCGTCGGCGAGGGCGGGCGCGCCGGGTTTGTCTTCGTTGACGACAAAGGCGATGGAGCGGAGCGGGGACATGCGTGGGTGGGTTGAACGGTCAGGTTAGCGCAACTTCGCCGGCGGGCCAAGCGTGCCGGCGTGAATCAGCCGGACGGGGCCGAGGCGCCGAGGTCGCCGGAGTGTCGCGGCGCGGACGACGGGGCGGGGGAATCGCCCGGGACCTGCGGGGCGATTTTTTTCCAGAGCGCGGCGGCCTTGTCCGCGATGATGGCCTGCGCCCGGCCGACCTCGGCGGCGCGGGCGGCGCGGTTCTCGGCGGCGATCTGCGCGAGGTCGTCGAGGTTGTAGAGAAAGACGTTTTCCAACTCGGCGGCGGCCGGGTCGATGTCGCGGGGCAGGGCGAGGTCGATGAAGAACAGAGGGTCGGCGGGGCGGCGCTGCATGGCGGCGGCGACCTGCGCGCGGTTGATGATGGAGCCCGGCGCGGAGGTCGAGGCGACCACGATGGCGAAGTCGGCGAGGCGCGACTCGACCTGATCCCAGGGCAGGGCGGCGGCGCCGAGCGCGGTGGCGACGGGCAGGGCGCGCTCGAAGGTGCGGCTGGCGACGGTGAGGTCGCGAGCGCCGCGGCTTTGGAAGGCTTTGGCGGTCTTCTCGCCGATCTCGCCCGCGCCGAGCAGCAGCACGCGGGTGGAGGCGAGGTCGCCGAAGATTTTCAGCGCGAGCTCCACGGCGACGTTGGCCACGCTGATGTTGCCCTCGGTGATGGCGGTGTGGGTGCGCACGTGCTTGGCGTGCTGGAAGGTTTTTTGGAAGACGCGGTTGAGCACGGGGCCGACGGTGCGGCGGCTTTGCGCGGCGGCGTAGGCGTCCTTGAGCTGCCCGAGGATCTCGGTCTCGCCGAGCATCTGCGAATCGAGGCCGGCGGCGACGGTGATCGCGTGGCGCACGGCGCCGAGGCCGGTGGCGGCGTGGCGGATGCCGGCGAAGTCGGCCGGCGCGATCGCCTGCAGGCCGCAGAAGGAATCCTGCACGCGGGCCACGGTGTCGGCGGCCTCGGCCACGCCGTAGATCTCGACGCGGTTGCAGGTGTTGAGCACGGTGAACTCGCGCAGGCCGGGTAGGGTGCTGAGGGTTTGCTGGAACGCGGCCATCTTGGCGTCGCCGAGGGCGAGTTTCTCGCGCAGTTCCAGCGGGGTGGTGTGGTGGCTGGCGCCGACCACGAAAAGGTGGGGGGCGTCGCTCATCGTTGCGGCTGGCTTTGGGCGGTCTGCTCGACGGGTTGCCGGCTGGAGTTGACCGGACCGAGCGAGAGCAGCGCGATGGCGAAGAGGATGATGCACGTCCAAGCGAGGCGCTTGGCGATCAGCACCTGCCGCACGCGCAGCACGCAGGCGACGGTGTAGGCGAGCCACACGGCGACGGTGATGAGGAGCTTCGGGGCGTTGACGGTCGAGGTGTCGTCGAGCCAATACGCCGAGCCCACCGCAAGCGAGGCGGCCAGCAGAGCCACGCCGGTGACGAGCAGGCGCAGGTTCATGTGGTCGAGATCGCGCACCGAGGGTAGAAACGAAAACAGGCCGCGCAGGTGGTGTCGTTTCAGGCTGAAGACCTGCAGCAGATACATGATCGAGGTCAACGCGAGCAGGCCGAAGACGCCGTAGCTAAACAACGCGAGCGCGGCGTGAAACTCGATCCAGGCGTTGCCGCCGAAGATGCCCACGCGCCGCACCGCGTCCCACGAGGGAATGGCCAGCGAGCTCAGCGTGAGCGTCGTTGTCAGCATGCAGGTGAAATAGCCCAGCAGGCTGAGTCGGAAGGTCGGCCCGATGACCAGGTAGAGCGTGATCGCGGACCACGCGGTAAACTGAAAAATCTCGAACGTGTTGCCCAGCGGGCAGCCCTTGACCTCGAGGCCGCGCAGGTAGAGCCCGGTGGTTTGCAGCACGTAGCCGAGGGCGATGATCGCATACATCCACGCGTGCGAGTGGCGGCGGTCGCGCAGCAGCGCGGTGGTGCCGAGCGCGAAGCCGCCGAAGTAGGCGGCGGCGGCCAGCCAGAGCCAGGTGCGGTCGTGCGTGAGTTCGAACATGATCAAGGCGTCACGTAACGCCGCCCCGACGCGGAGGGCAAGCGCCGGCCGTGGCCGCCCAGAAACGGCACTCGTCGGAGAAATCGCGCACCGCGCGTGTCTCCTTGCCCAGCTCGCGGCGGAGCTGGTCGTCGGTGTGAATCCAGCCGGTGGCCTTCAGGTCGGCGAGGATCTCCGCGCGGTCGGGCAGGTGCATGAAGGTCCGCCCGAGGTCGTCCTCAAAGTAGCGGTCGCCGAACTCGACCAGCCGCGGGTCCTGTTGTCCGCGCACCCAGCGCAGCGCCTCAAGGCGCCACAGCGCGCGCTCGGCCGGCGAGTGATCGCGGTCGTGCGTGGTGAAGAGCAGCGGCGCGCCCTCGCGGCAGACCGCGCGTAGCTGGCGCAGGGCGCGGCGGCGGTTGCGCCGGCCCGGGATCTGCATGAGACCGTTGAACATGAACAGCGCCCCGTCGAACGGTTTGTCACTTAATAAGTGACAAAGGGGCTTGGTCGCGTCGGCGTGGAAAACCCGCACGCCCGCCTCGCGTTCGATGAACAGCGACTCGGCCTGCCCGACGAGTTCCTCGGCGAAGTCGAAGGCCGTCAGGTCGCGGTAGCCCGCCTCCCACAACGCCATCGAAACGCGACCCGCGCCGCAGCCGGCCTCGAGCAACCGGGCGCCCTTGTCGGGGAAGAATCGCGCGATCATCGCCGCCTCGGACGCCCACAGGCCCAGCCGGTGCGCCGCGCGGGTGTAATGGATGACGGCGCGCACGTCGTTGAAATCCCCGCGCACGGTGGTGGCGGAGATCTTGCGGGCGGGAGCGGCGGCGGCGGTGGTCGGCACGGGGTGCCAAGGCCAGACGCGCCGCCCGCCGATGGCAAGGCCGGCGGGCCAAAATCTCATTGCCCCGCGGCGTCCGGCGGGGCTTGCTCTGGCTTTTGTCCATTTCAACCCGACCCTGCCCATGAAGCGCACCCATCACTGTGCCCAACTCACCGCCGCCGACCTCGGCGCCACCGTCGCCCTCGAGGGCTGGGTGGACTCGATCCGCGACCACGGCGGCATCCTCTTCATCGACCTGCGTGACCGCAAGGGCATCACCCAGGTCAAGTTCGACCCGCAGGACAATGCCGACCTCGCCGCCCGCGCCGCCGAGCTCAAGCCCGAGTCCGTCATCGCCGTCTCCGGCCAGGTCGTCGCCCGCCCGCAGGGCACCGTCAACGCCAACCTCCCCACCGGCGCCATCGAGGTCAACGGCACCGGACTGGTCGTGCACAACATCGCCGACACGCCGCCGTTCCCGCTCACCGATGCCGGCGGCGACAAGGTCAACGAGGACCTCCGTCTCACCTACCGCTACATGGACCTGCGCCGCCCCAAGATGCTGCGCAACCTCCAGGTCCGCCACAAGGCCGCCAAGGCCATCCGCGACTACTTCGACTCGCAGGAGTTCATCGAGGTCGAGACCCCCGCGCTCTTCAAGTCCACCCCCGAGGGCGCCCGCGAATACCTCGTGCCCTCGCGCATCCACCCCGGAGAGTTCTACGCGCTCTCGCAGTCGCCGCAGCAGTTCAAGCAGATCCTCATGGTCGCCGGCGTGGAGCGCTATTTCCAGATCGCCCGTTGCTTCCGCGACGAAGACCTGCGCGCCGACCGCCAGATGGAGTTCACCCAGGTCGACGTGGAGGCCTCCTTCATCGACCGCGAGGACGTCTACCGCCTGTTCGAGGGCATGCTTCAAAAAATCTGGAAGGACGTGCTCAACGTCGACATCGCGACCCCCTTCCTACGCATGCCCTACGGCGAGGCCATGAACCGCTTCGGCGTCGACAAACCCGACCTGCGCTTCGGCATCGAACTCACCGACCTCTCCGAGACTTTCAAGGACTCCGCGTTCAAGGTCTTCCAGGCCACCGTCGCCGGCGGCGGCGTCATCAAGGCCATCAACGCCAAGGGCCTCGCCGACCTCACCCAAGGCGAACTCAAGAACCTCGAGGACATCGCCAAGAGCCTCGGCGCGAAGGGCCTCGCCTTCATCCGCGTGCAAGGCGGCGAGTGGAAGAGCCCCATCGTGAAGTTCTTCTCCGACGCCGAGAAGGCCGCCCTCACCGAGCGCCTCGGCATCGAGGACGGCGACATGGTCTTCTTCGCCGCCGCCCCTTGGGAGCAGGCCTGCGCCATCCTCGGCCGCATCCGCCTCGAGTCCGCCCAGTTGCTCGTGAAGCGCGGCAAACTCACCATCCGCGCCGACGACTGGAAGTTCCTCTGGGTGATCGAATTCCCCCTCATGTCCTACGACGAGGAGCAGGGCCGCTTCGTCGCCACGCACCATCCCTTCACCGCGCCCGTGCCCGAGGATATCCATTTGTTGGATACCGATCCCAAGGCCGTGCGCGGCCAGCACTACGACCTCGTGCTCAACGGCATGGAGCTTGGCGGCGGTTCGATCCGCATTCACCAACCCGCCGTGCAGAAGAAGGTTTTCGAGGACGTGCTCAAGATTCCCGCCGACGTCGTCGAGAGCCGCTTCGGCTACATGCTCAAGGCGTTCTCTTACGGCGCGCCTCCGCACGGCGGCATCGCCTTCGGTCTGGACCGCCTGTGCGCGTTGCTCTGCGGCACCACCAGCATCCGCGACGTCATCGCGTTCCCCAAGACCCAGAAGGGCCAGTGCCTCATGACCCAGTCGCCCACGCCCGTCACGGCCAAGCAACTCAAGGAACTGCACATCAACACGGTCATTCCCGAGTAAGCCCAAACGTTTCCATCGTGCCAAAAACCGCCCCCGACCGGGGGGGCGGTTTTTTTGTGCGCCGGAGTCGTGGCACGGAAGCTGCAAACGATGACTTCGCCGATGTGTCCCGCCGCGAAGCGGGCGCGGCCGCAGCTACCAACAACAACCAACACGC
Source organism: Verrucomicrobiota bacterium (assembly GCA_030601755.1). Classification (GTDB taxonomy): domain Bacteria; phylum Verrucomicrobiota; class Verrucomicrobiia; order Opitutales; family Opitutaceae; genus JAUWBF01. The sequence continues at coordinate 71,339 of JAUWBF010000002.1, forward strand.
ATGAAACGACTGCTCTCCACCATCATGCCCGGCCTTTGGAAAACCGGGTTAATCGCCGCCTGCATGGCATTGCTGGCGTCCTCCTTGTCCGCGCAAGAAGTCTCTGAAGTCACCGAAGCCGCCGAGGCGGTGGCCGAGGTCGCCGAGGAGGTCGCCTACCTGCCGCAGGGCACAGCCGACATCCTCTGGCTGCTCATCGCCGGCGTGCTCGTGTTCTTCATGCAGGCGGGCTTCGCCATGGTCGAGGCCGGCATGACCCGCGCCAAGAACGCCTGCAACATCATGATGAAAAACCTCATGGACTTTTGCATCGGCGCCCTGGCGTTCTGGGCCATCGGCTACGCCTTCATGTATGGCGGCGAGGGCAACTCCTTCATCGGCTGGGACAGCAGCTACATCATGATGTCCTCCATGACGGACGCCACCGACAACGCCACCAGCGTCGGTTGGTTCTTCCAGGTAGTGTTCGCCGCCACCGCCGCCACCATCGTGTCGGGCGCCATGGCCGAGCGCACCAAGTTCGTCGCCTACTGCTTCTACTCCCTGATCATCTCGATGATCCTCTATCCGATCACCGGTCACTGGATCTGGGGCGGTGGCTGGCTCAGCGAGATGGGCATGCGTGATTTCGCCGGTTCTACCGTGGTGCACTCCGTCGGCGCCTGGGCCGCCCTCGCCGGCGCCATGCTGGTCGGCGCTCGCCGGGGCAAATACAGCGCGGACGGTCGTCCGATGCCCATCCCCGGTCATAACCTGATCCTCTCCACCCTCGGCGTGTTCATCCTCTGGTTCGGCTGGTATGGCTTCAACCCCGGCTCCACGCTGCTCGCCATCGACGGCATCGCCCACGTCGCCGTGACCACCACGCTCGCCGCCGCCGCCAGCGGACTGGTCGCCATGGCCGTCAGCTGGATCCGCACCGGCAAGCCCGACCTCTCCATGACCCTCAACGGCGTGCTCGCCGGTCTCGTCGCGATCACCGCGCCCTGCGCCTCCGTCACCGCCGGCTACGCGGTCATCATCGGCTCCATCGCCGGCGTGCTGGTCTACTTCTCCTGCCTCTTCGTCGAGGATAAGCTCAAGATCGACGACCCCGTCGGCGCCATCTCGGTGCACGGCGTGTGCGGCGCCTTCGGCACCCTCTGCGTCGGTATCTTCGGCAGCCGCGCGGTCGACATCCTCTACTGGGACGAGACCTCCGCCATCCAGGACGGCCTGGTCTACGGCGGCGGCTTCGGCCAGCTCTGGACCCAGCTCGTGGGCGTGGCCAGCGTCTTCGCCTTCACCTTCGGCACCGCCTTCATCCTCTTCAGCATCCTCAAGGCCACCGTCGGCCTGCGCGTCTCCGAGGAGGAGGAAACCTATGGTCTGGATATCGGCGAACACGGCATGGAGGCCTACCCGGACTTCTCCACCCGCCAGAGCTAATCCCCAAACCTGAACCCATCATCATCGCATGAAACTCATCATCGCCATCATCAAGCCCTTCAAACTCGAGGAGGTTAAGGAAGCCCTTGCCTCCGTCGGCGTGGAAGGCATGACCGTGACCGAGGTCAAGGGCTTCGGCCGCCAAAAGGGTCACACCGAGATCTACCGCGGCTCGGAATACACCGTGGACTTCCTGCCCAAGGTGAAGCTCGAGATCGTGGTGCCCGACGACGCCGTGGCCAAGACCGCCGACGCCATCGTGAAGGCCGCCAAGACCGGCAAGATCGGAGACGGCAAGGTCTTCGTTCTCCCGATCGAGGAAGCCATCCGTATCCGCACCGACGAGCGCGGCGACTCCGCCGTCTGATCGGCACCCGCCGGCGAATTCCTGCGCCGGATTCACCCGCCCATGCCGGCCTTCCTTCGGGGAGGCCGGCATTTTGTTTTTAGGCAACTTACTTTGCTAGGGGCTGATTTTTAGCGGGTTGCGATGCGTTTAAGCGGGGTTGACGCGGTCGTGAGAGGGTTTGGTATGAGTTTTATTCACACTTGGTGAGGTCTTGGCATAGCCCCTGCTAAATTCCGGCAATCCTTATCTGGCTCAACGATAAGTGAACCAAACCAACCACCTCCCAACCCTACACGATAACTACACTATGAAGCTATGGTCCCAGTCCATGACCGGCGCGCTGAAGATGTTCGGCATTTTCGCGCTGCTGGCTCTGCTCACTCCGGTCTTCGCGCAGGAGGCGGCCGAGGCCGTCGCCGATGCCGCTGAAGCCGTCGCCGAAACGGCCGAGGCCGCCGCCGAAGAGGCGCCCGCCTACGCCGACTACGACGCCTTCACCGCGTCCCCGGGCTTCGCCCTCTTCACGGTCAACAACCTCTGGTTGCTGATCTCCGCCGCCTTGGTGTTCCTCATGCACCTCGGCTTCTCGACCGTTGAGTCCGGCCTCTGTCAGGCGAAGAACACCGTGAACATTCTGTTCAAGAACGTGTTCATCGTCTGCATCGGTCTGCTTGGCTATGCTTTCTATGGCTTCAACGCCATGTATCCGGGCGACTTCAACGGCTTCTTCGCCGTTGGTTCCTGGTTCGGTGTCAGCAACGACGACATGAGCCTGATGACCGATTCCTATGCCGCCTACACCTGGTGGACGGACTTCATCTTCCAGGGCATGTTCGCCGCCACCGCCGCGACCATCGTCTCCGGTGCCGTCGCCGAGCGTATCAAGCTGGGCAGCTTCATGCTCTATGCCACGCTCCTCGTGACCTTCATCTACCCGATCACCGGTTCCTGGCAGTGGGGCGGCGGCTGGCTCTCTGAGAAGGGCTTCTATGACTTCGCCGGTTCCTCCCTGGTGCACGGTTTCGGTGGCTTCGCCGCCCTCGCCGCTGTGATCGTCCTCGGTCCCCGTCTCGGCAAGTATAAGGATGGCAAGATCATCCCCAAGCTCGGTCACTCGATGCCCCTCGCCACCATGGGCGTGTTCCTCCTCTGGCTCGGCTGGTTCGGCTTCAACGGCGGCTCGGTCCTCAGCGCCGACCCCCGTGGCGTCTCCTACGTCTTCGTGACCACCGCCCTCGCCGCCGCCGCCGGTGGCCTCGCCTCGATCTTCACCTCTTGGATCCTTCTCAAGAAGCCCGACCTTTCGATGGCCCTCAACGGCATCCTCGCCGGTCTCGTCGGCATCACCGCCGGCGCCGACTCCATCGGCGTGGGCGGCTCCATCATCGTCGGCGCCATCGCCGGCATCATCGTGGTCTTCTCGATCATCTTCTTCGACAAGATCAAGATCGACGATCCGGTCGGCGCCATCTCCGTGCACGGCGTGTGCGGCGTCTGGGGCACCGTCGCGGTCGGTCTCTTCTCCGAGGCCGCCCCCGTCAGCATCCAGATCATCGGCGCTCTGTCCGTCGGTATCTTCGCCTTCGTCGCCTCCCTCATCCTCGCCCTCATCTGCAAGGCCATCATGGGCTGGCGTGTCAGCGCCGAGGAAGAGACCGAGGGTCTCGACGCCGGCGAGCATGGTGCCGAGGCTTATCCCGACTTCACCGCGGCTCACAAGTAAGCCGACGACGTGAATTGAAATCCGACCCCGGTGCCCTTCGCGGCCGCCGGGGTCACACCCAAAACCCACGCACACAACGCCAATTTATCATCGCATGAAACTCATCATCGCCATCATCAAGCCCTTCAAACTCGAAGAGGTTAAGGAAGCCCTGGCCGAGATCGGCATCGAGGGCATGACCGTGACCGAGGTCAAGGGCTTCGGCCGCCAAAAGGGCCACACCGAGATCTATCGCGGCTCGGAATACACCGTGGACTTCCTGCCCAAGGTGAAACTCGAGATCGTGGTGCCCGACGACGCCGTGGCCAAGACCGCCGACGCCATCGTCAAGGCCGCCAAGACCGGCAAGATCGGAGACGGCAAGGTCTTCGTTCTCCCGATCGAGGAAGCCATCCGCATCCGCACCGACGAGCGCGGCGACTCCGCCGTCTGATTCGTTTCGACAAACCGCAAACCACAACAAACCGCGCCGGCCTTCCGAAAGGGAGGCCGGTTTTTTTGCGCCGCTTCAACGAACGCCCACCCAAAGCCAAAATCCGGTTATGATCGGTGGTTGCGTCGCTAGCCGGACTGGTCTTACGTGGAGGCCGAAACGCTTTCAATATCCATGAAACTCATCATCGCCATCATCAAACCCTTCAAGCTCGAGGAAGTTAAGGAAGCCTTGGCCGCCATCGGCATCGAGGGCATGACCGTGACCGAGGTCAAAGGCTTCGGCCGCCAGAAGGGCCACACCGAAATCTACCGCGGCTCGGAATACACCGTGGACTTCCTGCCCAAGGTGAAGCTCGAGATCGCCGTCGACGACGCCACCGTCGCCAAGGCCGTCGAGACCGTCGTGAAGGCCGCCAAGACCGGCAAGATCGGCGACGGCAAGGTCTTCGTGATGCCCCTCGAGGAAGTCATCCGCATCCGCACCGACGAGCGCGGCGACGAGGCCATCTGAGCGGGTCCTCCCGAACACATTCGTCTTCCTGACCCAAGCGGCCCTCCGGGGCCGCTTTTTTTTGCGCATTTGACCGGTCACGCGGCCAAAACATGCCGTGACCACGGTCAGATGCGCTAATTTGCGCACGGAGCGCCTATAAGTGGGCAACATTTAACCGATGGTTACCTTATGGTTACTAAGTGCATACGTAAAGTATGACTAAAATTAATCATGAATGAAGTTAATGGCTTGGGAGGTGCTGCAAAATGCACTCCTCCCTATGAAACCAACCCTCCGTTCCTTGTTTGTCTGCGTGGCGCTCACCCTGGCGTCGCTCGGACTGTCCAACGCCGGTGCCGGTTTGCGCGCTGAGCCTGAGCCCGCCGCGGCCGGTGAATCCGCCTTGGCCGAGCCCTCGCTCGAGCAGCGCATCGCCGACCTCGAGGCCTACATCAACAACACCGAGCGCACGCCCGACGTCGCCTCCAAGATCCCCGGTCCCGGCCCCGGTCACAACGCCTGGCAAATGATCTCCACCGCGCTGGTGATCTTCATGACCCTGCCCGGCCTGGCCCTCTTCTACGGCGGTCTCGTCCGCAAGAAGAACATCCTTTCCGTCATGGCCCAGTGCATGGGCATCGCGGGTCTCGTCACCATCCTCTGGTGGGCCGTCGGCTACTCGCTCGCGTTCGGCGAGGGCGGCAACGCCTTTATCGGCGGTCTGGGCAACGCGTTCTTCAAGGGCGTCAGCCCCGACGCCACCGGCGCCGGCTACCACTGGATCAGCGACACCATGTGGGCGATGTTCCAACTCTCGTTCGCGATCATCACCCCGGCGCTCATCGTCGGCGCCATCGCCGAGCGCATGAAGTTTTCCGCGGTGCTGCTGTTCTCGGCGCTGTGGATGTTCGCGGTCTATTTCCCCTTCGCCCACATGGTCTGGGCGGTCGACGGCTTCATGGCCGGCCCGCTCAACCCCGACGCGACCATCAAGGCGATCGACTTCGCCGGCGGCACCGTCGTTCACATGACCTCCGGTTGGTCCGCGCTGGTGCTCTGCATCATCCTCGGGCCGCGCCTCGGCTTCGGTAAGGAGAAGATGGCCCCGCACAGCATGGTCATGTGTATGATCGGCACCGGCATGCTCTGGGTCGGCTGGTATGGCTTCAACGCCGGCTCCGCGCTCGGCGCCGACGGCATCGCCGCCAACGCCTTCGCCACCACCACGCTCGCGGCCGCCACCGGTGGCTTTGCCTGGGCCGTGGCCGAGTGGGTCACCCGCGGTCATCCCTCTGTGCTGGGCTTCTGCTCGGGCATCGTCGGCGGCCTGGTGGTCGTCACGCCCGGCGCCGGCTTCGTCACCCCGAGCTCGGCGGTGATCATGGGCCTGATCGCCGGCATCGTGCCGTATTTCGCGGTCGCGGTGCTCAAGGCCAAGCTCGGCTACGACGACGCGCTCGACACCTTCGGCGTGCACGGCGTGGGCGGCACCCTCGGTGCCATCCTCACCGGCGTGTTTGCCAACGAGCACGTGAACGGCGCGGTCGGCGCGCTTAAGGACGGCCTGGTCGTCGAACAGCTCAAGTCCGTCGTTGTCGCGGTCGTCTGGAGCGTCGTCGCCACCACCGTCATCGCGCTGATCGTCAAGTTCACCATCGGCCTGCGTCCGACCGCCGAGGTCGAGCGTCAGGGTCTCGACATCAACGAGCACGGCGAGGAGGGCTACGTGGAGTAATCCCGCGCCGTTTACATCCGTATCTGAAATACCAATACAACCATGAAACTCATCAGCGCCATCATCAAACCCTTCAAGCTTGAGCAGGTGAAGGAGGCGATCACCGCCCTCGGGGTCGAGGGCATGACCGTGACCGAGGTCAAGGGCTTCGGCCGCCAAAAGGGCCACACCGAGATCTATCGCGGCTCGGAATACACCGTGGACTTCCTGCCCAAGGTGAAGCTCGAGCTGGTCGTGCCGGACGACATCGTCGCCGCCGTGTGCGACGCGATCGTGGCCTCGGCCAAGACCGGCAAGATCGGCGACGGCAAGGTCTTCGTCTCGCCTGTCGAGGAGGCGATCCGCATCCGCACCGAGGAGCGCGGCGAGGACGCCGTCTGATAAAGAAAGGAGGGCGGGCACTCTTGCCCGCCCTTTTTTTGACATTGTGCCGCGATCGACGCGGATGCGCGTTGGCGAAACCGCTCGGGGCGGGCAGGAGTGCCCGCCCTCCGCCGGGCCGGCTTTTTTTGTAGGGGCCTCGCTTGCGAGGCTCGTTGGCGGTTGTCGAGACGAGAGCGCTTTCCCGGCGGGGTGCGCGAAACGGGCCTCGCGAGCGAGGCCCCTACGGGCTCAGGCCAGCCGGCTCGCCTGGTAGCGCAGGGCGCGTTGGTGGGCGGCGATGCCGATGTCCTCGCTGGTCTCGGCGAGCACGTCGATCAACGTGCGCACGGCGTCGGCATGATTGCCGGCGGCGTGCTGGGCGAGGGCGAGGTAGGGCGCGAACTCGACGTTGTCGGGGAACTGCGCGCGGGCGTTCTCCAGCACCTGCACGGCGCGCGCCGTCTGACCGGCGAGGCGCAGGCAGTTGCCCAGGCCGACCAGCGCGTTGGCGTGGTCGTTGGGCGGCAGGCCGAGGGCGAGGGCGCGTTCGTATTCCGGCGCGGCCTCGGCCGGACGGTCGAACGTGTCGAGCGTCCAAGCGATCTGGAACGCGATCTCCGCGACGTGCGGGTGCTTCGCGTCCAGGTCACGCAGGCGCTTGAGCACGGTCTCCACCTGGCCGCCGTGGCGCGACCCGACGATGGCGTCGAGCACGGGTTTCCAGTCGGTGGCGGCGGCGAAGGGATCCATGGGGGAAGATTGTCGTAGGCCGCCTGCTTGCAGGCGCGATAGGCATGAGTCGTCGGGTAACGGTTATCGCGCCTGCAAGCAGGCGGCCTACGGGACTGCGGTTCAGGTCGCGGGCTTCTCGGCCTTCACCGCGAGGGCGCGGGTCTTGATCTCGTTGACGACGCGCGGGAGGTAGTCGGCGAAGGGCACGGTGCCTTCGTCGCCCTTGGCGCGGCTGCGCACGGAGACGGCGCCGGCCTCGGCTTCCTTGGCGCCGAGGATCAACATGTGCGGGACCTTGGCGAGCTCGGCGCGGCGGAGCTTGGCGCCGAGCTTGTCGTTGTCCTCGTCGAGCACGGCGCGCACGCCGGCGTCGAGCAGTTGGCGGAGCAGCTCCTTGCCGTAGTCGAGGGTCTTCTCGGAGACGGGCACGAGGCGGACCTGCTCGGGCGCGAGCCACACGGGGAAGTCGCCGTTGAAGTGCTCGATCAAGACGCCGCAGAAACGCTCCATCGAGCCGAAGGGGGCGCGGTGGATCATGACGGGGCGGTGTTTCTCGTTGTCCGCGCCGATGTAGGAGAGGTCGAAGCGGATGGGCAGGTTGTAGTCGACCTGCACGGTGCCGAGCTGCCACTCGCGGCCGATGACGTCCTTGATGACGAAGTCGATCTTGGGGCCGTAGAAGGCGGCCTCGCCGGGCTCCTCGGTGAAGGGCACGCCGAGGGTTTTGGCGGCCTCGCGGCAGGCGTTCTCGGCCTTGTCCCAGTTGGCGGCGTCGCCGGTGTATTTGTTGGAGTCGGGATCGCGCAGGCCGACGCGCACGCGGTAGTCGCTCATGCCGAGGGTGGTGAGCACGGTCTTCACGAGGCTGAGGCAGCCCTGGATTTCCTGGGTGATCTGGTCCTCGGTGCAGAAGAGGTGGGCGTCGTCCTGGGTGAAGCCGCGCACGCGGGTCATGCCGTTGAGTTCGCCGGACTGCTCCCAGCGGTAGACGGTGCCGAACTCGGCGAGGCGCACGGGCAGGTCGCGGTAGGAGTGCGGCTGCGAGGCGAAGATCTTGATGTGGTGGGGGCAGTTCATCGGCTTCAGCATGAAGCCGTCGAGGAGCTGCGTGGGGTCCATCACGCGGTCGGGCGAGATCATCTCGCGGCCGACGCGTTCGTTGAGGTTGGCGGCGAAGTGCGAGGTGACGGCCTCGAGTCGGGCCGTCATGTCGGCGCAACTACAGCCGGCGGAAGCGATCTCGGCGAGCTGGTCGGGCTCGGGGATGGCGGGGAACTGCGACTCCTTGTAGTAGGGGAAGTGGCCGGAGGTCTTGTAGAGGCTGAGCTTGCCGATGTGCGGCGTGAAGACCTGCGAGTAACCCTGCTTGCGCAGCTCCTCGGAGATGAAGTTTTGCAGCTCCTGACGGAGAATGGCGCCGTTGGGTGTCCAGAGGATGAGGCCTTGGCCGACGTCCTCGTCGATGTGGAAGAGCTTGAGTTCCTTGCCGAGCTTGCGGTGGTCGCGGGCCTTGGCGGCCTCCATGCGGGCGAGGTATTCGGCGAGCTGTTCCTTGTTCTCGAAGGCGGTGCCGTAGATGCGCTGCAGCTGCTTGTTCTTCTCGTCGCCGCGGTGGTAGGCGCCGGCGATGGAGAGCAGCTTGAAGGCCTTCAACTTGGCGGTGTAGCGCACGTGGGTGCCGGCGCAGAGGTCCATGAACTCGCCGTTCTCGTAGAAGGAGATGGCCTCGCCCTCGGGGATGTCGTCGAGACGGCCGAGTTTGTAGCGTTCCTGGCCGCGGGACTTGATGATCTCGACGGCCTCCTCGCGGGAGACTTCCTTGCGGCGGAAGGCTTGGTTCTCCTTGGCGATCTTGGTCATCTCGGCCTCGATCTTCTCGAGGTCTTCGGGGGTGAATTTGTGGTCGAGGTCGAAGTCGTAGTAGAAGCCGGTGTCGGTGGGCGGACCGATGTCGAGCTTGGCCTCGGGGAAGAGGCGGAGGACGGCGGTGGCCAGCACGTGCGAGCACGAGTGGCGGATTTCTTCGAGGGGAGACATCATGGAAGTAAGAAGTATGAAGTTTGAAGTATGAAGTGAGTGGATACGCCGGGTTCAGGAGGCGGGCGTGAGGTCGTAGCCGTCCTTGCGGTCCTTCATGGTCCAGCCGGCGGCGGCGATGTCGGCGCGGAGCTGGTCGGCGGCGGCCCAGTCCTTGGCCTGCTTGGCGGCCCAGCGCTGTTCGGCGAGGGCGGCGACGGCGGCGGGGATCTCGACCTTGGGAGCCTCGGGCTTGGTCAGGTCGAGGCCGAGGGCGAAGACCACGCGGTCGAACGCGGCGAGGTCGCCGAGGTGGAGCGGGTGGGCGGGGTTGGCGTTGAACTGGTTGATGAAGCTGAACACCTGGCCGAGGGCGGCGGGGGTGTTGAGTTCGTGGTTGAGCGAGGCGATGACGCCGTCGAAGTGGGTCGAGGGCGCGTGATCGGTCTGGAGGCCGCGCTTGACGAGTTGCTCGCGGAAGTTGCGCAGGGTGGTGAGCGCCTTCTCGGCGGCGGTGAGCGAATCGAGGGTGAAGTTGAGCTGCTTGCGCGGGTGGCCGGCGAGCAGGGCGTAGCGCAGGGCGGCGGGGGAGTGGCCCATCGCGCGGAGCTGGTCGAGGGTGTAGAGGTTGCCCAGCGACTTGCTCATCTTCTTGCCGTCCACGAGCAGGTGCTCGCTGTGATACCAGTGGTTTGCGAAGGTGGTGCCGTTGCAGCACTGGCTTTGGGCGATCTCGTTTTCGTGGTGGGGGAAGAGCAGGTCGACGCCGCCGGTGTGCAGGTCGATGGTGTCGCCGAGGTGCTTTTTGCTCATGGCGCTGCACTCGATGTGCCAGCCGGGGCGGCCGTTGCCCCAGGGGGAGGGCCAGAACACGTCGCCATCGTCGGGCTTGTGGCCTTTCCAAAGCGCGAAGTCGGAGCCGTCCTCCTTCTCGTCGGCGTCGTGGCCCTGGGGCTTGCCGGCGAGGGCGGAGCCGACCTTGAGCTCGCGCTCCTTCACGCGGGAGAGGGAACCGTAGCCGTCAAAGGCGTTGACCTTGAAATACACGGAGCCGTCGTCGGTGCGGTAGGCGAAGCCCTTGCGCTCGAGGATGGCGATCATGTCGACTTGTTCGGGGATGTGGCCGGTGGCGGTGGGCTCGACGTGGGGGCGCAGGCAACCGAGGGCGTCGCAGTCGGCGTGAAACTTGTCGGTCCACTCCTTGGTCACTTCGGCGAGAGGGCGGCTCTCTTCGCGGGAGCGGCGGATGGTCTTGTCGTCGACGTCGGTGATGTTGCGCACGTGCTTTACCTTGTCGGCGCCGAACTCGAGCTCGAGCAGGCGGCGGAGAAGGTCGTTGACGACGAAGGTGCGGAAATTGCCGATATGGGCCGCAGCGTATACGGTGGGGCCGCAGTTGTAGAAACGGAAGACGCCGTCGGGCTCGGCGGGGCGGAGCTCGCGCTCGGTGCGCGTGAGGGAATCAAAGAGGACGATGGCCATGAAGAAACGAAAGGGTTGTCGCTAACAGGAAATCCGCGCGGGCGGAACGGTGTTTTTGCGGTGCGAGAGGCCGGTGCGCTGGTGGTTTCGCCGGAGGGCGGGGGCACCGGCCCGGGCGTGTCGTTCAACGACAGGCGCGACCGATCCCACCCCGGCGGGTGGCGGTGCAAGTTCGCGTGGTGGTGGTCTCACGCGTCGCGCTGCAAAAACATGTGGCGACGAACGGCATGGCGTGTATTTCAGAGGAAACATGTCCACGCCCGCCGATTTCAAGCCCGAACTCACCCAGCGTCCCCGCCGCCTGCGCCGCACCCCGGCCCTGCGCGCCATGGTCGAGGAGACCGTGCTGCGCCCGGCGGACTTTATCGCGCCGCTCTTCGTGGTCGACGGCGAGCCGGCCCCGGAGGAAATCGCGTCGATGCCGGGCGTGTTTCGCCTGAACATCCACGACCTCGTCGCCGAATGCCGCGAACTGCACGCGTTGGGCATCCCGGCGGTGGCGCTTTTCCCGAAGCTCGATCCGTCCCTGAAGGACGCCGATGGCTCCGGCGCGCTGGACGAGAACACGCTGATCCTGCGCGCCGTGCGCGCGGTGAAGGCCGCCGTGCCCGCGCTGATGATCATCACCGACGTGGCGCTCGACCCCTACACGACGCACGGTCACGACGGCGTGTTGACCGCCGACGGCTCCGACGTGGACAACGACCGCACCGTCGCGATCCTGGCCCGCATGGCCGTGCTGCAGGCCAAGGCGGGCGTCGATATCGTGGCGCCGTCCGACATGATGGACGGCCGCGTCGGCGCGATCCGCAAGGCGCTAGACGCCGAGGGCTTCACCGGCACGGCGATCATGGCCTATTCGGTGAAATACAACTCCGCCTACTACGGTCCGTTCCGCGACGCGGTGGGCAGCGCTCAGGCCGCCGGCACCAAGCTGCTGAGCAAGGCGACTTACCAGATGAATCCGGCCAATCGCCGCGAGGCGGTCACCGAGGCTCGTCTCGATGAGGCGGAGGGCGCGGACTTCCTGATGGTCAAGCCGGCCGGCGCCTACCTCGACATCATCCGCGACGTGCGTGAGGCGACCGGCAAACCCCTCGCGGCCTACCAGGTTTCCGGTGAATATTCGCAGATCCACGCCGCGGCAAAGCTCGGTTGGCTCGATCTTGCGCGCACGCGCCACGAGTCGCTGCTGGCGATCAAGCGCGCCGGCGCGGACCTGATCCTCACCTACTTCGCCAAGGACATGGCGAAGCTGCTCAAGGCCTGAGCACCCGGGTTATCGGGACATGAAAAAACCGGCGTTCCAAGGAGCGCCGGTTTTGAAGGGTTGGCTGAGGAGAAAACTCAGCGACGACGTTTTTTGCGGGGCGCCTCGTCCTCGTCTTCGTCCTCTTCCTCGGCGTCCTCGTCTTCGTCCTCGGAGTCTTCGTCGTCCTCGTCCTCCTTGTCGGAGTCCTCGTCGCCGTCTTCCTCCTCGTCCTCGTCCCACTTGAGGGACTGGTCGTTCTTGAGTTGTTCCTCCTCGTCCTCGTCGAGGTCGGGCAGGTCTTCGTCGTCGATCTCCTCGTCGTCGGAGCGGGACTCGCCCTCGTCCTCGGTTTCCCAACCGGCGGGGGTGTAGTCGAGGATGGCGCAGAGCTCGTCAAAGGTGTGGATGGCCTTGCCCTCGATGAAGGAGGCGTTTTGGTCTTCGCGGATCTCGTCCTCCATCTCGTCTACGGTGAGCTTGGACTCGAAGTCGAAGACGTCGTTGAGGAGCTTGACGCGGCAGCGGGTGAGGTGGTCGAGCAGGTCGGCGTAGGGACCGTTTTCTTCGTCGAGGGTGTCGGCGAGGGCGAAGAGCTTCTCGTCGGACTCGAAAAGGGTGTCCTTGACGCGCTTCAGACGCACGCGGCCTTCGCCGGCTTCCTTTTCAATGCGGAAGGGGATGAAAGCGCCCTCGAGCAGGTCTTCGTCGAAGCCGTAGTCGCGGAGGGGCTCGACGAGGTCGAGCAAGTGGGCGACTTGGCGCGGGTCGATGATGCTGAGCCCGTCGACGTCCCAGCGAACGGGGTCGCTGATTTCGTCGACCCACCAATTGTGGTCTTCACCGAGACGGACGATACACCAATCGAGAGATGCTGAGGAGTTGGCCATGATTGCTTTTTCTGCGTGGGTTGACCGCAGCCAAAGACGGTCGCGCGGGCGGAGTCAAACCACGAAGGCAGGATTAGGAAACTTTCGTGCGCAGGGGTTTGGAGACGCGAAAAATGACGAGGGGTTAAGGGAAAAACAGGTCATTATCGTCCGGTTCGCTCCGCGCTTGAGCGGGGATGGCGCCAGACCTTGATTTTGCACGGTCCGGCATTCACGATCCGTGGTTTTTATGGATTTCCTCTACGAGAAGGTTTTGCGCCCGCTATTCTTCCGGATGGACCCGGAGCATGCCCACGAGTTCGCGGTCAACGCGATGACGCTGCTGGGCGGCCTGAGGCCGGTCTGCGCGGTGCTCGAGCGGCTCACCCGTCTCGACCCCGCGGTGCACCGGCCGGTGAAGGCCTTCGGGCTGGAATTCCCCAACGCGGTCGGTCTGGCCCCGGGCTTCGACAAGAACGCGACCGCCTGGAAGGCCGCCGCGGCCTTTGGATTCGGCCATGTGGAGATCGGCACGATCACCGGTCTCGCCCAGCCGGGTAATCCCAAGCCCCGCGTCTTCCGTTATCCCTCCGAGAAAGCCGTGATCAACCGCATGGGTTTCAACAACGACGGTGCCGAAAAGATCGCCGAACGGCTGTCAACCCAGCCCGGACCGGGCCGCCGCTCGATCCCCCTGGGCGTCAACATCGGCAAGTCCAAGGTGGCCGAGCTCGACGAGGCGGTGAACGACTACCTGAAGAGCTTTCGTCTGCTGGCCGACCACGCCGACTACATGGTGGTCAACGTCAGCAGTCCCAACACGCCCGACTTGCGCAAACTCCAGGAAAAGGACCGCCTCGAGATCGTGCTGCGCGCGTTGGTGGAGGCCAACGCCGAGCGCGTGCAGGCCGGGCGCGACCGGCGTCCGTTGCTGCTGAAGATCGCTCCCGATCTCAGCTGGCGCCAAATCGACGAGGTGTTGGAAACCATTATCGGGCTGGGGCTGGACGGCATCATCGCCACCAATACCACGCTGGCGCGTCCAGGCTACTTCGAGTCCGTCAACGAGGCCGGCGGCCTGAGCGGCGCGCCCGTGCGCAACAAGTCCACGCAGGTCATCCGCTACATTTCCAAGGCCACCGAAGGGAAACTGCCGATCATCGGCGTGGGCGGCATCATGGACGAGGCCGCGGCCGGCGAAAAAATGGATGCCGGCGCCTGTCTCGTGCAGATCTACACCGGCATGATCTACCGCGGGGCGTTCTTCGCACGCGACATTGCCCGGGCGTTGGCCGGACGACAGAAGATCGGGTTTTGACCGGCTGTCTTATCCCAAACGGGCCAGCTGGTCCGTTTGGGAAATCGACTGGACCGGTTCGTCTGCGGACGCCGGTCCGAGGAAGCTCACTGCTTTGAGCGCTGGATCAGCTCAACTTCGTAGCCCTCGGGCGCGTCGAGGAAGGCGATGACGCTGCCGCTGGACGTCGTGGTGGGGCCGTCGCTCAGGGGATAACCCTTGGCGGCTGCCTCGGCGGCGAATTTTTCCAGATTCTCGACCTCAAAAGCGAGGTGCATGAGGTCGGGTTGGACCTGCACGGAAGGGGAGGCGCCGGCGGGCATCTGGCACAGCTCGATCTCCTCGTCGCTGTTGGGCGTGGCGAGGAACACCAGACGCGCGCCGCGCGGCGAGGTGTGGCTGCGCGACACGCTCAGGCCAAGCGCCTCGGTGTAGAACTTGACGGTGGCGTCGAGATCGTTGACCCGCATGCGGGTGTGGAGGAGCTTGGTGACGATGGGCATATGGCGCGGAGGAACTGGCGGACGATAGGCGAGGGACCTCAGCGGTTCTCGGCGGCCTGGGCCTTGAGTTCCTTGAGGCGCTGATTGGTGAGGACCTCGAACCGGCCGCCGTTGCGTTTGGCGATGTCGGACAGATCCTTCACGTCGCTGTCGCGGGGTGTGGCGGTGCCGGTGAAGAGGAATACGTTCAGCGCCGCTCGCTCGGGCACCAAGGCGCGCTGGAGGCGGGCCATGTAGGTGAGCTGGTCGTTCCACTCGGCGGTGCTGATGCGGTTAGGCGGCCAAGGGTGTTCAGGCAGAGCGTTGCCTTGGCGGTCGCTCCAGCCGGTTTTGTCCAAGGTGATGTTATGTCCCTCCCGTTTCAGGCGGGCCTGCACGGCGGAGCTGAAAATATCCCGGCTGTCCCCGATGATGATCGGAGGCCGCCCCTTGGCGACGATGGCCTTGTTGGCGGCGTCGAACTCGCTGCGGGCCTTACCATAGGCGGCGCTGCGAGCCCGTTTGTATTCCTCGGGGGTAAGACCGTTGCGCTTCACCAACTTTTCCCAGTTCTCGTAGCGCTCCTTGTAGTCGCGCTCTCGGCGCATCCACTCGGTCTCGCCGATGACGTTGGTGGGGCGACCGCGGGAGCTGGTGATCACGAAGATCGTGTCCGGCTGCATTTCCAGCGCGGCGCGCACGGCCTTTACCCAAGAAACGGGATCAAAGGTGTCGTCGATGCCGGAGTTTTCGGGCAGGGGCTTGGGGCGCCAGCCGATGCGGCCGCCGGCCGAGCCGACGCCGAGCTTGTTGAGCGCGGAGTTGACCGGGGTCATCCACTTCATGAACGCGTCCTTGTTGGCCACCGTGGCGGGCATGAGTTCGGCGGAGAAAACGTTCACGCGGATGTCTTCCTCGAAAAGAATGACGTTGAACTGCGCGGAAGGCGGCATGCCGGCGATGAGGCGCATGATCTCCTCGCGGATGACCGAGAAGGCCTCGAAGCCGCCCTTGTGTTCCTGCATGGTGCCTTTGTTGACGTCGACGATGAAGACCAGCTTGGAGACGTTCTGGCTGGTCATGCCGAGGAAGGAGAGCGACATGAAACCGCGGCCGCCCATGCCGCTGCCGCCGAGAGCGGTGTTGAAGCCGCCGCCGGCCGCCCCGAGGCCAACGCCGGTGGGGCCGATGCCGCCGAAACCGCCGAAGCCGCCCGCGCCCATGGAGGGCAGGGAGGGCATGTCGGGCAACTGCAGCGCCCCTTCGGCGGTGGAGTAGATACGGCTGGCGGAGACCGGCGAGGAGCTGCCGCCGGAGGAGCCGCCCTTGCGGGCGACCTGCAGGCGGTGCTCGACCTGCGGCGCGCTGGACTCGACGGGATTGCCCGCCTCGAACTTCTTTTTCTTTTCGACGATCTGCTGCTGCACGACCAAGGCGCCGGCGATCAGGAAGAGCACCGCGTGCACGACGATGGTGACCATGAGCGGCACGCTCTTGGTCACGCGCTGGTAGAGAGTGGGCTTCTGCTTGTAGGCCTCGAGGGTGGCCGGCGTCTCTGCGTGGAAAACCTCGTGGGGGGGCGTGGGCTCTTGGTCGGACATGGGGGAGGTATCAGAGCTCGGTGTCGGCGGTGAACGTCACGTTGGTGATGCCGGCGACGGCGAGGGCGTTGAGCACGTCGATGGTGCGGTAATAGGGGGAGTCGGGGTGGCTGATGAGCGTGACGACGACCTTGGAGTTGGCGGCGTCGCTGGATTCCTTGAGACGCACGAGGGTGCCGGTGAGCATGGGCAGCTCGCGGCTCTCGGGGGAGTCGTAGCTCTCGTCGTTGAGGGTGACGTCGCCCAGGTCGTCGATCTGGAGAATCTGTTCGTCCACGAACTCGGTGGCCGTGCCGGACACGGAGATGCCGGGCAGCTTGGTCTGGAGGATCTGCTCGATCTTGATCTGGGCCGCCAGGGCCATGAAGAAAACGAGGATGACGAAGACCACGTCGATCATCGGCGCGATCTGGAAGCCGACGTCGGGGTTGGAACTCTGGACTGGCAGTTTCATGGGGGAGGGGACGGCCCGGCCGGATCAGCGGGCGAGGGTGGCGAAGGTGATGTCGTCGAGGCCGGCGCGGGCGGCGAGCTCGACGATGTCGTTGACGTAGCGGACGGGGGTCTCGCCGTCGCTGCGGATGAGCACGCGGGCGCCGGGCAGGGCCTTCTTCAGCGCGGCAAGGCGCGGGAGCAGGGGCTCGATCTCGAGGTATTCCGTCTCCTCGAAGGTGGTGACGGCGACGTCCTCGGCGGCGCGCCAGTGGACGTTGAAGACGATCTCGTTTTCCGAGTCCTCCTTCTTGTTGGCGTCCGGGGCCACGGGGAGCTGCACGGTCGGGTCGTAGCGGCTCACCGCGGTGGTGGCGATGCTCATGAAGAAGATGAGCAGCACCAGCAGAACGTCGATCATCGGGGCGATTTGAAACTCGGGCTCGCCTTCACCGCCACCACCACCACCGGCCATAGTCGTATCAGGGGTTGAGGGTTAACTTGATTGAGGAGGGCCGTTTCAGGCCTGGGTGGACGCGGAGGCCTGCTGGCCGGAGTTCCAGTTGGGAACGGCGGCGTAGCTCTCGCCACCCTCGAACTCGACGTTGGTCATGTGGTCGTAGGGGAAACGACGGAAGAGGTCGTTGGCGGCCAGCGAGAGGTCGTGGATGATGTGGGTCACGCGGTTGCGGAGCAGGTAGTAGAAGATGAAGGCGGGAATGGCGACGGCCAGACCGGAGGCGGTGGCGTGCAGCACGTGGCCGATGGCGCCCGAGAGCTTGGAGGGGTCGGCGGCACCGGCCTGGCCCATGGCGGCGAAGGCCTGGATCATGCCGATCACGGTGCCGGTGAGGCCGATCATGGGCGCGATGACACCGATGACGGAGAGGTAGGCGATCTTGTTCTGGAACTTGGTGTTCTCACCGACGATGGCGGCGGCCATGGCGTCCTCGGCGGCCTGCTTGCCGCCGTTGGAGTGGCGGAGACCGGCGTGCACGACGTTGGCGACGGCGCCGGGGTTGGCGGCGGTCCAGTTATAGGCGGCGTGGTAGTCGCCTTGGCGGAACATGTTCTTGAGGTTGTCGATGACGTCCGGGGGCAGGGCCTGCTTGCGGGCGGTCTTGAGGTAGAGGTCGATGACGAGATAGACGATCAGCGCGGAGCAGACCCACAGCGGCAGAATGGCCGGGGCGGAAAGCTCCTCGAGGAGGGTCTTGGTGTGGACCTCGGGCGCGGCGGCTTCCTGCGCGAGCAGGGCCAGCGGGCTGGCGAGGAACAGGGCGGCGAGGCGGGTGACGGGGCTTTGCATGACTTTCATGAGCGGGATTAAGAGGGTGGCGTGTGGGATGGTCGGAAAGATCAGAAACCGGATTCCTTCTTGGCGACGGCGGCCTCGGCGGAGTCGGGGTAGGTGTCCATGACGTCGAGGTAGGCGCGCTCGGCGCGGGAGGCGTCGCCGTAGCCCTTGTAGGCGCGGGCGCTGCCGAGGAGGGCGGCGGGCATGAGTTCGTCGAGGGTGCCGAAGAAGGCGGGCACGCGCAGGTAGGATTCGATGGCGTCCTCGAAAGCCTGTTTTTTCAAGGCGAGGTCGCCGCGCAGCAGCCAGGCGCGGGCGCGCACGCCGGCGGGGGCGTCGCTGACGATCTCGTCGATCATGGCGGTCGCGAGGCTGTCGCGACCTTCGCGGGCGTCGACTTGGGCGAGGGCGAGCTTGGCGGTGCCGACGGCCTCGGGATCGGTGGCCGAGGTCATGATCTCGCGGGCGGCGGAGGTGATCTCGGCGCCGGAGGCCTTGGTGGCGATGAGGGCCTGCAGGCGGAGTGCGGCGGCCTGGGTCCACCACGAGCCGGGGGTCTTGGTGAAGGGGCCGAACTGGCGGTAGACCGGGGTGATGGTGTCGAGTGCCTCCTTGGCCTGGCCGGCGGCGAGTTGGTTGGCGGCCTGGGGGATGGCCTCGGGCTCGGGCCAGTCGAGACGGGTGACGGTGTTGAGCAGGTAGCGACGCTCGGCGGAGCCGCCGCCGGGAAGGGCGATCTCTTGGACGAGGGCGTTGCCGCTGAGTTTGACGTCCGCGGCCTTGAGCACGGTGCCGTTGTTGAGCACGTAGCTCTGGGCGGGGAGCGTGGCGGCTCCGAGCAGGGCGAGCAGGACGATGGCGAGGGTGCGGGGCAGGTGCATCAGGAGTTTCCTCCGGCGGGGGTGGCGGGCAGGGTGGCCTCGAGGGAAATGAGCTTGTTCTTGGCGGTGGCGGTCTCGGGGTAGTCGGTGAGGCGCTCGTCGCGGAGCATCTCGCGCAGGGCGTTGGCGGCTTCCTGGTTCTGGCCGAGTTTTTCGAAGGCCTCGGCGCTGCGCAGGTAGGCCTTGGCGACCCAGTCGGTGTAGCGCTTGTAGGAGATGTAGATGCGCTGGAAGTGGGCCTGGGCCTTGGCGATGTCGTCGGGGGTGCCCCGCTTCAGCTGGATCTCGCCGAGGGAGTAGAGGCTCTCGGCGGTGGCGGGGCCGCGCCAGGAGCGGTTGCCGGCGACTTGTTCGAAGAGGTTTTGAGCGGCGTCGAGACGGCCGAGCTGGAGCAGGGCCTTGGCCTGGCCGATGGTGGCCTCCATGAGCTTGAAGCGTGCGCCGGCGAGGTCGATGGCGTTGTTGAAGAGGCGGAGGGCCTCGTTGCCGTTGCCTTCGCGGAGGGCGATCTCGCCGAGGCCGACGTAGCCGTAGTCGGCGAAGATGGACTTGGGGTGGGCGGAGACGATCTCGGTGTAGAAGCTGCGGGCGAGGTCGAGCTCGCCCTTGGCGAGGAGGTGGTCGCCGAGCTTGCCGAGGATGCCGGGGGGCAGGGTGTCGGGCGAATTGGTGGAAGCGATGCGGTCGAGGTATTCGGCCTGGACGCGGGGCTCCTTGCGCAGGCCGGCGATCTCGGACTTGACGAAGAGGGCGCGGGCGCGGGCGGTGGCGGAATCGCGGTTGTCGCGGGTGAGCAGGAGTTGGTCGACGCGGGCGAAGAGCTGATCGAGGGTGGGGGGCTCGGGGCGGGGCTCGCCGCGCTTGGCGCGGGGCGGCTTGGCGAGCATGGAGGAGACTTCGATGAGCAGGCGCTCAACGGAGTCGCGCTGGGCGTCGGTCACGTAGCGCGCAGTGATGTCGGCGACGCGGCTGAGGGCCTCGTCGGTGCGGCCTTCGCGGGAGCGGATGCGGCCGATCCAGTAGGCGGCGTTGATGACGTAGGGGTGATCGGGGCGTTCGTTGGCGAACTGTTCCCACATGTCGACGGCGCTGTCGAAGTCGCGCTTGGCCTGGTAGAGGCGGGTGAGTTCGTCGAGCACGTAGCCGAGCTGCTCGTCGGAGAGGGGGAGGAGGAGGGCGTTGCGGTAGCTCTCGATGGCCTTGTCGCTTTCGTTGAGGCCGGCGTAGGCGTCGCCTTGCAGGGAGTAGACTTCGCCGCGCTGGGGGTGCTCGGTCGGGTAGTCGGCGAGCCAGGACTGGGTGCCTTCGAGGGCGGCCTTGTAGTTTTGCTTGGCGTATTCGGTGGCGGCCAGGCGGTAGCGGGCGTCCTCGATGAACTTACCCTGCGGATAGCTCTCGATGTAGGTGTTGATGGCGTGGGCGGCGGCCGATGCCTCGCCTTCGGCCAGGACGGCCATGGCGGAGATGTAGGCGGCTTCCTCGATGAATTTGCCTTGGGGGAAGCTGGCGAGGTATTCCTGCGCGGCGGTGGTGACCTCGGGGTAGCGGCCGAGCGAGAAGAGGGCGTTGGCCTTCATCATCAGCATGGGCTCGAGGAGCTCGCGATTGTCGCGGTATTTCTCGGTGGCGATGCTGAGGAATTCGAGCTGGGCCGAGGTGTCGCCGCGTTGACCGGCGGCGGCGGCGGCGAGGTAGAGGGCCTGCGCGCCGAACTGGCTGTTGGGGTAGGCGCGTTGGAAGCGTTCGGCGGCGAGGCGGGTTTTTTCGAGACGGCCGGACTCGGAGTAGGCGCGGACGAGGCCGAGGTAGGCTTGCTCGCGCTCGGGGGCCTCGGGGTATTTTTGGATGATTTCCTCGAAGATGAGGGCGGCTTCCCAGGCGCCGCCGCGGAGTTGGAAGGCGTTGCCGAGGCGGAAGAGCAGGGTGGCGTCGTAGTTTTCGAGCTTCTTGATTTCCTCGACGGCGGCCTTGGCCTGCTCGAGGCGGGCGTTGATGCGGCGCACGGAGTCCATCTGGGTGGCGTCGCCGACGGTGAAGTCCTGGATGCGCTTGATGTCGGCCTCCATGCGGGCGTTGCGGCGCAGCTGCTGGTCGATGATGTCCTTCTTGAAGAGGACGGTGCGGTAGGCGGTGAGCGCGCCCGCGGGGTCGTTGGCCTTGGTCAGCTCGTCGCCGAGCTGAAGGCTGAGGACGTTGAGACCGGCGAGATTGTCGACGAGGGGGATGTTGCCACGCAGGAGGCTGAGGCCGCGGCGGGCGCTGGGGAGGTCGCCGGTCTTGAGCTGGAGGTTGATGAGCGAGAGGGCGGCGTCGGCCCAGTCGCGATCGCGCGGGGAGGTGGCGAGCAGGCGTCCGTAGGCGGCGATGGCTTCTTCGACCTTGCCGGCCTGCTGGGCGGACATGGCTCCGTAGAGCATGGCCTTGTCGCGGTAAGTGGGGGATTGCTCGGCGGCCGCGAAGACGGGAATGGCCTCGGCGAACTTGTTTTGCAGGGCCAGCGAGAGGCCGAGCAGCATGCGGGCCTCGGCGACGAGCGCGGTGCTGGTGGGGTTCTTGGCGAGCAGGCCGTTGAGGACTTCGGCGGCGCGGGGGAGGTTTTGCGCGCGGAAATGGTTGTTGGCCGCGGTGAGGCGGATGCGGTCCATGTCGACGCCGTCGGGCATGGCCTCGCCTTCGTCGGCGCGGGCGATGACGCGGTCCAAGAGGGCGGCGGCGTCGGCGGGCTGGCGGTTTTTGATGAAGGTCTCGGCCTCCGCCAGAATGTTGGGAATGGGGATGCTGACCTGGGCCATGGCGGGGCCCGAGGCGAGCAACATGGCCAGCACGATGCCGGGTTTGCGCAGGGAACTGGACTGGTCGGAATTACGGGGCGCTGTCATGCGGGGGAAGGCTCAGAACAACGATGAGCCGGACACGGGTCAATATTACAAAAAGTTTAAGCCTCACTCTTCAGAGGGAGTGGCGGGGCGGATGCGAATGGTCTGGTAACGGTGAATACCGAGCAGGGAGGGGACCCAGTTTTGCACGTCGGGGTGAATAAGATAGGTGCGGGTGCCGTGATAGAGCGGGGCGATGGGCGCGGATTCGAGGAGGTGTTCTTCGGCGGTTTGGAAATGCTTATATCTTTCGTCGCCGCCGGCGGACTCGGCGGCGGCGGCGATGTGGCGGTCGTAGGCGGGGGAACTCCAGCCGGTCTGGTTGTTGCCGCCGTCGGTCACGAACATGTCGAGAAAAGTGTTGGGGTCGTTGTAGTCGCCGATCCAGCGGGCGCGCGAGATGCCATAGCTGACGTTACGCATGTTTTCCAGATAGACGCGGAAATCGAGCGACACCAATCGGACATCCACGCCGAGGTTTTGTTTCCACATGGCTTGGATGGCGGCGTAGACGCGGTCGTTGAGGGTGTCGCTGTTCATCTGCACCTCGAGCACGGGGAAACCCTGGCCGCCGGGGAAACCGGCCTCGGCGAGCAGTCGGCGGGCGGCGTCGATGTCGTCGGGCACTGCGGCGCGCGCGGTATAGCCGGCGGTGCCGGGTGGGGTGAGGGCGCGGGCGGGGATGC
Organism: Verrucomicrobiota bacterium; assembly: GCA_030601755.1. GTDB lineage: Bacteria > Verrucomicrobiota > Verrucomicrobiia > Opitutales > Opitutaceae > JAUWBF01. Next base: position 93,765 of record JAUWBF010000002.1, read on the forward strand.
GGCTGCCTTTCAGGAGCTGGTTGCAAATGGCTTCCCGGTCGATGGCGAGCGCGAGGGCGCGCCGCACGCGGACATCGTCGAGTGGCGGTCGGCGGACGTTGAAACGGATGAAGTTGGTCTCGAGCAACGGGTCGATCCGCAGCACCGTGGGGTTCTCAGCGCGGTAGTGCGCGATGCGGTCGGGCAGCAGGTCGTAGGTCAGGTGGATTTGCCCTGTGCGAAAGGCGGCTTCGTCGGCGGCGAGGTTGTCGTTGGGGATGAACACCACGGACTGAACGCCGCCGGCGGTGGCGGCGTGGTTCCAGTAACGGGGGTTGCGCGTGACGACGATGCGCTGGTTGGGCGACCATTCGGCGAGCACGTAGGCGCCGTTGCCGACGAATTTGCCGGGGGCGGTCCAGCCGCCGCCGCGCCGGTCGATGGGGCCGGCGGCGAGCACGGTCGGCGGATGCACGGGAAACCACGCCTGATGCGCGGCGAGGGCGAGCAACTGCGGGGTGGGGCGCTCGAGATCGATTTGCAGGGTGCGGTCATCGAGCGCCTTGACGCCGACCTGCGCGAAGTCGGTGAGCGCGCCGGTGTTGTAGGGCTCGGCGTTCTTGATCGGGTAGAGCATGTAGCTGTAGTCCGAGGCGAGCGCGGGTGTGAGGATGCGTTGAAACGAAAAGACGAAATCGCCCGCCGTGACCGGGTCGCCATTGGACCACCTGGCCTCCGGGCGCAGGTGAAAGGTGTAACTCAGGCCGTCGTCGGAAATGTCCCAGCTGGCGGCGGTGCCGGCGATCGGCTGCGAGGTGGCCTCGTCAATCACTGTGAGGCCTTCGAGCAACGCGATCAGGATGTTGTAATCGGTGTAGGCCGACGAGGTCTGCGGATCGAGGTCCTGCGGCTCGGCGCCGTTGCCGAGGATCAGGGTTTGCGTCGCGCGAGCAGCCTCGACCGGGGTCTCGCGACGACCGCAGGCGACGAGCAGCAACGACAGGCAGGCGACGAGAACGGGGAGCGCGGCGAACGGGCGGGTCGGCATGTGGCCGATTTGATCGGGCAAACGCCTACTCTTGCAAGAGCGGCGCGAGCACCGGCCAGACGTTGTCGGCCACGCGACGGTGCCCGGCCACGTTTGGGTGGATGCCGTCGGGCAGGTTCATCGCGGGCAGTCCGCCGACTCCCTCCAGCAAAAACGGGATGAGCGGCAACCCGCGTTCCCGCGCGATCTCCGGGAAGATCGCGTCGAACTCCCGCGCGTAGTCGCCCATGTTGACCGGCAAACGCATGCCCGCGAGCACGACGACGGTGGCGGGGTTCTTCGCGCGCACGCGGTCGATGATGGCGTTGAGATTCTTTTTAACCAAGTCCAGCGGCAGGCCGCGCAGGCCGTCGTTGGCGCCGAGTTCGAGCACGAAGATGTCCGCCGGTCGCCGCAACACCCAGTCGAGCCGCCGCAGGCCGCCGCTGGTGGTGTCGCCGCTGAGCCCGGCGTTGACCACGCGCCAATCATGGCCGGCGTCGTCGATGCGTTTTTGAATCAGCGCGGGAAACGCCTCGCTCGCCGCGTCGTCCAGCCCGTAGCCGGCCGTGAGGCTGTCGCCGTAAAACACCACCGTGCGCGGAGCGGCGGCGAGCAGCGTGGCGCCGAGAATGAATAACCAAAAAACGCGGATGACGGGCATCATTTGCCAAACAAGCCCGCACCGGTTTCCTGCGCAACCATCGACATGAGTTCATCCGCCGCCGCCGCCGCTCCCGCCGCACCCATCCTCGAGGTCGCCAACCTCACCCAGACCTACGCCACCGCCGCCGGTCCGCTCACCGTGCTCGACGACGTCAGCTTCACCGTTCCCGCCGGCGGCACGCTCGCCATCGTGGGTCCCTCCGGCAGCGGCAAGACCACCCTGCTCGGCCTCTGCGCCGGCCTCGACCGCGCCCACTCCGGCGGCGTGCGCATCGCGGGCGAGGCGCTGGAAAAACTCGACGAGGACGGCCGCGCCCGCGTGCGCAACGCCGAGGTCGGCTTCGTTTTCCAAAACTTCCAGCTCATCCCGACCCTCACCGCGCTCGAAAACGTGCTCGTGCCCCTCGAACTGCGCGGCGAGCGCGGCCGCGAATCCGATGCGCTCGCCCTGCTCGAACGCGTCGGCCTCGCCGCCCGCGCCGACCACTACCCCGTGCAGCTCTCCGGCGGCGAACAACAGCGCGTCGCCCTCGCCCGCGCCTTCATCAACGACCCCAAGCTCCTCTTCTGCGACGAACCCACCGGCAACCTCGACGCCGCCAACGCCCGCACCGTCACCGAGCTCATCTTCGGCCTCAACCGCGAGCGCGGCACCACCCTCGTGCTCGTCACCCACGACCCTGAGCTCGCCGCCCGCTGCGACCGCACCCTGCGCCTGCGCGGCGGCCGCATGGTCGACGAAACCTGAGCCCGCCACCGTCGCCCAGTCGCCCAACCCGCCCTGTCGTCCCGTCGCCCAACCGCGCCGCCATGTCGTTCGCCTTCATCCTCAAAACCGCCGCCCGCGACGCCCGCCCGTCGTGGCGACGCCTGCTCTTCACCGCCGGCTCCGTCGTGCTTGGGGTGGCCGCTCTCGTCGCGGTCGGCTCCTTCGGGCGCAACCTTCAGCAGGAACTCGACTCGCAGGCCCGCGGACTGCTCGGCGCCGACCTCGAGGTCAGCGTGCGCGGCACGCCGCTGCCCGGCGCGCAGGCCGTGCTCGAGTCGCTCGGCGGCGAGCGCTCCGAGGAAAAAGCCTTCGCCTCCATGCTCGTCTTCCCCGGCCGCGACGGCGCGCCCGACCGCTCGCGGCTCGTCACGGTGCGCGCGCTCGACGGCGCGTATCCGTTTTATGGAGACTTCGTCACCGAGCCCGCCGGCGCGCGCGCCGCGCTCGGCGCGGAGAACAACGTCGTCCTCGAGGAAACGCTCCTGCGGCAGTTCGGCGTGGCCGTCGGCGACGACGTCCGCCTCGGCCAAAAAACCTACCGCGTCTCCGGCGCCCTGCGCCAGATCCCCGGCGAGTCCGCCGCCGTGGCGCTGCTCTCGCCGCGCGTGCTCATCGGCCAGGCCGCGCTCGAGGACGCCGGCCTCATCGGCCCCGGCTCCATCGTCCGGCACAAGACCTACTTCAAGTTCCCCGAAGGCACCGACGTCGAGGCGCTGGTCGCGGCCAACCGCGAGCGCCTGCGCGAACAACGCCTCGGCTACGACACCGTCGCCGAGCGCCGCCAGGAACTCGGCGACGCGCTCGACAACCTCAACGCCTTCCTCGCGCTCACCGGCTTCGTCGCGCTCTTCCTCGGCGCGGTCGGCGTGGCCAGTTCGCTGCAGGTCTACCTGCGCGGCAAACGCGCCACCGTCGCCGTCCTGCGCTGCCTCGGCGCGTCGGGCCGCACGGCCTTCGGCGTGTTCCTCGCGCAAGGCGCGGCGCTCGGCCTCGGCGGCAGCCTCGTCGGCGCGGCGCTCGGCGTCGGCGTGCAACGATTGCTGCCTCTGCTGCTCGCGGACTTCCTGCCGGTCGACGTGCGCGTCGCCGTCGCCTGGGGGGAGGTCGCGCGCGGCGTGTTGATCGGCGTGGTGCTCACGCTGCTCTTTGCGCTGCTGCCGCTGCTCGCCGTGCGCCGCATCTCGCCTCTGGCGGCGCTGCGCGCGGCCGTGCTCGACACCGGCGGACGCGACCCGTGGCGCTGGTTCATCGGCGCGGGCATCGCGGTGGCCGTGACCGGATTCGCCATCTGGCAAACCGGCGACTGGCGTTTGGGCCTCGGCTTCGCGGGCGGACTCGCCGCGGGTCTCGGACTGCTGGCCGGACTGGCCCGCGCGGTCGTCGCGATCACCCGCCGGCTCAAGCTCGCCTCGGCCCCCTACGTGTGGCGTCAGGGCGTGGCCAATCTCCACCGGCCCAACAATCGCACCACGCTGCTCGTGCTCGCGCTCGGCACCGGCACCGCCCTGCTGCTCACGTTGTTTCTCACCCGCGCGACGTTGCTCGAACAACTCCGCGGCGTCGGCGCGGAGGGACGGCCCGACCTGCTGTTCTTTGACGTGCAGGACGACCAGGTCGACGGCCTGCGCGAACTGCTGGCGCGCGAGGGCACGCCCGTGTTGGCCGAGGCCCCGATCGTGACCATGCGCCTGCAAGCCCTGCGCGGCGTCGCGGTGGAGGACATTTTGCGCGACCCGTCGTCGGACATCCCGTCGTGGACGCTGCGGCGCGAATACCGCTCGACCTTCCGCGACCGCCTGACCGACACGGAAACGCTTGTATCCGGAGAATGGATACCTTCGGTCGACGACCCCGACGGCATCGTGCCGGTGTCGGTGGAGCAGGGACTCGCCACGGACCTGCGCATCGGGCTCGGCGACGAGCTCTTGTTCGACGTGCAGGGCGTGCCGGTGCGCACGCGCGTCGCCAGCCTGCGCGAGGTCGAGTGGCGGCGCATGTCGCCCAATTTCTTCGTGGTGTTCCCGGCCGGCGTGCTCGAGCCCGCGCCCAAGTTTCACGTGCTCGCCTCGCGGGCCGACAACGGCGCGCTCTCGGCGCGCGTGCAACAAGCGGTGGTTGCCGATTTTCCCAACATCTCGGTCATCGACCTCACGTTGGTGATCGAGACGCTTGACCGCATCTTCGGGAAGGCCGAGCTGGCGGTGCGCTTCATGGCGATGTTCACGCTCGCGACCGGCGTGGTCGTGCTCGGCGGCGCGCTGGCCTCGGGCCGCCGTCAACGCATCCGCGAGATCGTGCTCCTGCGCACGTTGGGTGCGACGGGACGCCAGCTCGCCGGCATTCAACTCGTCGAATACGCGGTGCTCGGCCTCTTGTCGGCCGCGACCGGCGGCCTGCTGGCGGTGGGTGCCAACGTGGCGTTGGCCGTGTGGGTCTTCGAAAGCGCGCCCTCCGCGCCGTGGACGGCCTTCGCCGTGGCGGTGCCGACGGTGACGCTCATCAGTCTCGTCACCGGCGCCCTGGCCGGCCGCGGCGTGGTCAACCACCCCCCGCTCGCCATCCTCCGCCGCGCCGGCGACTAGCGTTCCCCACACCCGCCCCCTTCCGGCCCCGTGACCGTCTCTGCGCATCAAATTTGTCACTTATTAAGTTACAAATTACGCTAGTTTCTTATTGTTGGAATATTAAGACTGTATTTCTATTTATATATTTGTAACTTAATAAGTGACAAAGAGTGGAGGGGTGGTCGCTCGTTGAGCGGTGAGCGGCGATAGGCGACGGGGGTGTAGGTTCGAGGGGCGGGGACTTCGACCTTGCGGAGGCGGCGGGGGGCGGGGAAGACTTCGGGCAACATGTCCCGTAACGTCGTTTCTTTTCACTACACCCTGCGCGATCCCGAGGGGCGCGTGCTCGACACCTCCGCCGGCGGCGCGCCGATCAGCTACCTGGAGGGCGTCGGCCAGATCATCGAGGGGCTCGACGAGGCCATGCAGGGTCTTGCGGTCGGCACCAAGACGCGCATCGAGGTGCCCGCGGCCAAGGCTTACGGCGAACGCGACGACGAGCAGGTCCAAAAGGTGTTGCGCTCGCTGCTGCCGATCGAGGGCGAGCTGAACGTGGGTGACCGGTTTCAAGCGGGCACGGATCAATACGCGCCGATCGTCACGGTCATGGGCATCGAGGGCGACTCGGTGTTGCTCGACGCCAACCATCCGCTGGCGGGCGTCGACCTGACGTTCGACGTGGAGGTGACCGGCGTGCGCGCGGCGACCGCCGAGGAAGTCGAGCACGGCCACGTGCACCAGCCGGAGTCGGGTTGCTGCGGTGGCAACGGCGGCGGCGGCGGCGGTTGCGGCTGCAATTGATGTCGTCGTCGACCGTCCTGATCGTTGGGCAAGGGCTGGCGGGCACGCTGGTGGCCCGGGCCTGCGAGCGGCGGGGGCGGGAGTTTATGATCGTCGACGCCGGCCACGCGGGCGCGGCGTCGCGGGTGGGGGCGGGGATCATCAATCCGATCACGGGGCGGCGGCTGGTCAAAACGGCCGGTGTCGAGGCCGACCTGCCGGTCGCGCTGGCGGCTTACCGTGATTGGGAGGCTGTGCTGGGGAGACCGGTGTTGACCGAACTCGCGGTGCGTCGCCGGTGGGTCTCGGCGGAGGAGCGCGAGGCGGCGCGCGAGCGTCTGCGCAAGGGGCTGCTTGCGCCGTATGTGGACCCGGCGGCGTTCACCGACGAGGGCGTGGTGATCGCGCCGGCCTGGCGGGTGGACACCGCCGGGTTGATCGCCGGGGCGCGGGAACGCTGGCTGGCCGCGGGACGGTTGCGCGAGGGCGTGGTGGCGCGCGCCGAAGTCGCCGGCTGGTCGGGGCCGGTGGTGTGGTGCGACGGGGCGGGTGGCCGTGCGCACGGCTTGCCGCTGACGGTGGCGGCGGGGGCACTGGCGACGGTGCGCGCGCCGGAGTTGCCTCGGGATGAGATTTGGAATCGCGGCGGTCGCTGGCTGATGCCGTCGGCGGCGGACGGCGACGAAGCGCTGGTCGGAGCGGTGTATTCTCATGATGAATACATCGACACCGCGGCGGCGCGCGCCGAGCTGGCGGCGATGGCCGCGGAGCTGACGGGCTTGGGCGAGGCCGCGCCGGAGCCAATCGAGGTGCGCATGGGGCTGCGCATGATGGGCGCGGACCGGCGTCCTTTGAGCGGTTGGTTTCCCGGCCGCGAGGGCCGCGAAGGTTGTCTCAACGGCCTCGGCTCAAAGGGCGCCTTGTGGGCGCCGCGTCTGGCCGAGGAGTGGACGGAGCGGCTGTGAACGCTCCCGTTGGGATGGAGGCTGGCGGGAGTGGCGGTTGATCGGCGCTCACACAGCGATGCGCCGCTTGGAAAGCGGCGCTCCTTGGGGTCTATTTGCCGCGGCGGATTTCCGAGCCCTGAAAGCGGATTTGGATGCGGAAGACCTTCTTCACGCGGCAGCTGATCGCGCCGGTGTTGAGGTCGAATTTTTCCGGTATCTCGATGCGGTGCAGATCGACGACGGCGTGGTAACCACGCTCGGAGAAACAGTCGATGAGCATGGCCAGGGCGACGGGATCGTCCAGGAGGGGTTCCTCCGTGTTGACCAGCGCGATGCCGGAGATGGCGTGGCGCAGCACGATGGGCATGATCTTGCGCTCGATGAAGGCGACGACCTGCGCGAAGAGTCCGGCGTGGTTGAATTCGTAGTCGTCGAGGCGCTTGACCAGTTCCTGGCGGGCGTGGAGCACGATCTCGTTGGCGACGGGGATGGTGCGCAGGCGGTCGTGGGTGGCGGGGTCGAGTTCGAGCGAGCTCTGGTATTCAAGCTCCTTGATGATGTTTTGCTCGACCTCGTCGATGGCGCCCTGGGCGTTGATGAAGTGGTAGTGGAAGATCTCCTTGAGGGACTGGAGCGCGTTCCACGTCTGCTCCTTGAAGACGCGGTAGCGGCGCTGGGCGAGGGCGGGGTCGTAGTCGGTGGCGCGCTCTTCGAGGATCTCGCCGACGCCGGTGCGGCGGACCTCCTCGTTGTGCTCTTTGATCTGGCGGCCGCGGAAGAGCTGGCGCTCGACGGAGGTCTTCTCGTCCACGAACAGCACCATGATGTGGATGGTCGGCTGGCGGAAGTGCATGCCGAGCGGCGTGCGGTAGAACTCGCGGCGCAGGCCCTGCATTTTTTCAACGAGCATCTTGAGACACTCGACCTGCACCTGCGTGCGGGGGAAGCCGTCGAGGATGACGCCGTCGCGGTATTCGGGGGCGATGAGCTTGCGCAGGAGGATCGAGATGACCTCGCGGTCGCCGAACATGCCTCCGGCGTCCTTGATGCGCCGGGCCTCGGGGGTGTCGAGCAACGAGCTGATGACGACCGGATCGCAGGTGAGGCCGCGGGCCTTGAGGATGAAGTTGGTGTTGGTGCCCTTGCCGGAGCCGGGGGCGCCGCCGAGCAGGATAAATTCCTTGGGGAAGCGCAGGTTTTCGCGTCCGCACTCGGTCTCGAGTTCGCTCCAGACGGAATCGAAGATCACCTGGGGATCCTTGATTTCGAGGTCCTGATGCTTGGGCTTCGGGGCGGGTGCGGATTCGGAAAGGCTCATTAGCGGGGGTTTTATTGGAGTGTTTGTCCGGTGATTCGATGCTGAAAACCCAAAAAGTGAGGTCCCGTTTGCCGAAATGAAAAAAATGAGGAACCTTCAAACCATGCCTCGGTCAGATCAGGCATACCCTTGACCAGTCTGTTTGCCGGCAGCCCGCCCCCAAAGCCGCGGCCGGCAACAGACCCCAAGGCAAAGCAAGTTGGTTCATTGGTTGGTTAGATTTTTTGTCACTTCCCGGAGGTGCGACTTCCGGGATTGTTAGTTGAAGCTGGACCTGAAGGGGTCGCCGAAAGGCGGCCCCTTCTTGGTGTCCGGACACCGGCGCGGGCGGCAGGCGGCGTGGCGAGCCTCCGGGCCTCACGGGTCCGATCGCCTCAAAACACCCCGCTGACGAAGCCCTGCGCGGCCTTGACGATGAATACGCCGAGGTTCTTGGCCCCGTGCGCAGCGAAGCACGGCAGCAAGGACTTGTGCGGATTAAAGCCCGCGAAGCGCACCGTGTAGAACCAGATCGAGCTGAGGAAAACCAGCGCCGTGCTGAACCAGCCCTTGAGCGTGAACTGCCACGTCCACACCCACTCGCCGACTTTCCAAAAACTGTCGCCCATCTCGAAATCCCACAAAAACGGGTGCAGCGCCGCGAACAGCACCGACGCCCCCACCGCGGCCAGCCATTGGATGGCGGTGCCGCGCTTCGTCACCACGACATAACCGCGGAAAATGATCTCCTCGATCACCGCCGCCACCAGACTGTAGAGACCGAAAAGCACCGTGATGCTCGACTGCTCGTCGCTGATGCCGAGGCGAATCTCACCCCAGGTCTCGAGCGCCAGGATCACCAGCGCGCCCGCCGCCGCGATCACACACGCCCGCAGGGGGGCGGGGGTCGTGCCCGGCAGCGCTTGCGGGTCGTCGCGGCCCGTGGCGAGGCGCCGCCGGTAGTCCTCCCACCACAGCCAGGCGATGTAGCCGCCGGCGGCGATCATCAGGAGATTGGGCACGGGATTGTCGCTCATGGTCGCTGAGAGGAGAGTGGCGGGCTCGGGGACGGGAAACCGCCATCCCAAGCCGCCCCGCCGGCGGGTTCAATGGCGGAGTTTGCGGAGAGTTGGTTTGCGCAACGGCTTCGGGGCGCGCACCGTTGGGCCGAACATCCCCGTCATGTCCGCCGCCTCGTCGTCCTCCTCCGCCTCTGTCCCGCCCGCGCCGCTCTTCGGAGCGGTTTTCGCGCGCCTCCGGCCGCACATGGCCGCGCTCGACGCCTTTCTGGCCGGGCAACTGGACTCCTTCGAACCGGAGATCCGCGAGATGGCCGACTACTGCATCGACACCTCGGGCAAACGCATCCGGCCCGCCCTGGTGTTTCTCAGCGGTTGGTCCGGCGACGACGCGCCGCCGGCCGACTCGCTCGTGCAGGTCGCCGCGGTGGTCGAGCTGGTCCACCTCGCGACCCTCGTGCACGACGACATCATGGACGAGGCCGACATCCGCCGCAGCCGCCAGACCGCCTCGCGCCGCTACGGTCCCGAGGCCGCGGTGCTGCTGGGCGACGCGCTCTTCGCCCACGCGTTGCACCTCGCCGCGCAGTTCCCGACCACCGAGGTCTGCTCGGCCGTGGCCGACTCGACGCGCAAGGTCTGCGCCGGAGAGATCGTGCAAACCCTGCGCCGCCGCACCCTCGCCATCACCCGCGCCGACTACGACCGCGTGATCGACCTGAAGACCGCCGAGCTGTTTCGCGTTTCCTGTTTCCTCGGCAGCCGGCTGGCCGGCCGCTCCGACGCCGCCGTGCGCGCCGCCGCCACCTTCGGCCGCCACCTCGGCATCGCCTACCAGATCTACGACGACCTCGCCGACTTCTACGGCACCGAGCAACGCATCGGCAAAACCCTCGGCACCGACCTCGCCAGCGGCAAGGCCACCCTGCCGCTGCTCCTCCTGCTCGAGCAACTGCCCGCCGACGACCGCGAGCGCCTCTCCGACGAACTGGCCGGCACGCGCGCGCCCGACATCGCCGCGCGCCTCGCCCAGATGGAGCGACTGGGGATCTTCGACCGCGTGGCCGCCGAGATCGAGGCCGAGCTCGCCAGGGGCGAAGCCGCGCTGGCCGCGGTCGGCGCGGAACTCGAGGCAGGCCCCCTGCGCGAACTCTGCCAAGTGCTGCGCGTGCAGGTCGCCGGATTGCGCGGCTGAAAAAACCGTCGGAAACGGACGCCGGAGAAAAAAGAAATTCCCCGTTGACGCCACCGGTCACGGCTCTTTGCTCTGTCCCTTCGCTCGCGGCAAGATAGCTCAGTTGGTAGAGCAGCGCACTGAAAATGCGCGTGTCCCCGGTTCGATTCCGGGTCTTGCCACCACTTTCGAAAAACCTGTTTTCCTGCGCGGAAAGCAGGTTTTTTTGTGGTCCGATTTCCCGTCCGCCCCTCTGCTGACCGCCATGTCCCCGACGCCCGCCGACGCGGAGTTTTTGTTTCATTTCGACCGTCCCGCCGACGCCTCCGGGATTGGTGTGCCGGTGCTGGCCGGCGAGCCGTGCGAAACGCTCTTCGCAGGGCTGCCGGTCGCGGGCGAGGCGGGTGGATTCCGGCTCTTTGGCGGCGATGGGGACCCGTTGATCGGCCTCCTGATCGCGCCCGCGGCCGCCGACCTCGAGGTCCGCACAGAGGCGGCCTACGCCGGTCTGCTGACGCTGGCGCGCGCGCGCGGTCTGCACCCGGCGCGCATCTGGAACTACGTGCCCGACATCAACGCCGATTCGCCCGCTGGTTTGGAAGTCTATCGCGTGTTTTGCCGCGGGCGCGCCTCGGCCTTCGAGCGCGCCGGTTGGACCGATCCCTTGCCGGCCGCGTCGGCGGTGGGCGGTGCGCCCGGGTGGCTGGCGATCCTGTTTGTCGCCACCCGTGCACGGCCCGTCGCGCACGAAAATCCCGAGCAAGTGCCCGCCTTCGAGTATCCGCCGGATTACGGGCCGCGCCCGCCGAGCTTTTCAAGGGCGATGCAGGCCGAGGTCGGCGGACGCCGCTGGACGTTTGTTTCCGGCACCGCGGCCATCAAGGGCCATGTTTCCCAGGCCGCCGCCGACCTCGCCGGCCAGATCGCCTGCACGCTCGACAACCTCCGGCTCATCTCCGGCGAGTGCGGACTGGGCCAACAACTCGCCGCGAATACCGGCGCCGAGCGTCACTTCAAAATCTACCTGCGACACGCCACCGACCTCGCCGCTGCCCGCGCCGCGCTCGACGACGCGCTGCTTCGCCCCGGCGACCGTGTCACCTGGTTGCGGTCCGACATCTGCCGCGCCGAGCTGCTGATCGAGATCGAGGCGACGGTGATCGTTTGATCAACGCAGCTGTTCCTTCAATGGAACCACGCAGCGGTAACCGCGCTCGGCGAGTCCCGCCAGCACCTGCTCCAAGGCTGCCACGCGCACGGCCGCGCGCACCGGTGGGCCTTCGTGCATCAGGATGATCGCGCCGGGCCGCAGCTCGCGCAGCACGCGCTTGGCGACGGCCTGCGGGTCGTGGGCCAACGTATCGCCGCCGCGGATACTCCAGCCGATGCAATCGAGGCCGCGCTCGTGCAACACCCGTCCCAAACCGAGCGGCTTCATACCGACCGGGCAACGAAACCGCGTCGCGCCGGCCAGCGCCTCGGGCCACGCGGCCAGTTCGCGCCGCAATCGCTTCGGCCCGGCGCACCAAAAACTGCCGCGCGGATGCGTGCGCGTGTGATGCGCGATCTCGTGACCGCGCCGCACGATCTCCGCGACCAGCGAGGGATGGTGTGCGGCGCGTTCGCCGATCAGGAAAAACGTCGCCTTGGCGCCGTGCCGGTCCAGCAGGTCGAGCACCCGCGGCGTGTCGTCTGGGTCGGGACCGTCGTCGAGCGTCAGCCACACCTCTCGCTCCTCGGTGGCGAAGCGCGAGAATACCTGCGCGAGGCCGTCCGCGTTCGGCGCGAACACATGAAACACCACCGGCGCGCCGCCGCTGAAAAACAGCGCCACGCACCACCCGGCGCCCACGCCGCTCGTCCACAGGAGCACCGCGCAGAGTTTTATCACGATCACCGCCGCCCACAGCGCCGCGGTGTGGCCGTCGTGCGCGTCGCGGCGCGGCACCGCGAGGAAATTCCACACCGTCGCGTGCGCGCCGAGGATCGCGCCGAACAACGCGTCGAGCGCCACGTGCTGGTGTGTCGCCAGCGTCGAGTGCACGATCAGCACCGCCCACAGCGCGTTGATCGCCTGCGCCAGCCGGCCCGCGCCGAGCCTCGGCAACAGCCGCGCAAACCACAACGCCGCGAACACCGCGAACGCCACGTGCAGCGACGGGCAGGCGTTGCCGGCGGCGTCGGCGCTCTTGAGAAACGCCAGCCACGGATGCCGGCTCCAGTCGATGGCCGGCTCGGCGATGGTCGTCGGCCACAGCCAAAAGATCGCCAGCCCCGCCGCGCCCAGCGCCACCGCGCCCGCGCCGAAGCCCAGCACGTCGCGCCGGTCGGTCATCCACGAGGGCGGCAACGTCACGTAAACCCACAGCGAAAAATACGGGATCACCGTCCACGGCATCAGCGGCACCAGCGTGTCGAGCCACGTCGCCGGCACGGTCGTCACCGGAAACATCGGATGCCGCAGCACCGCGAAGTAGCCGACGAAGAACAACGTCATGATGACCGTCGCGCCGACGGCCTTCAGCCAAAAGTGCGTGCCCGCCCGGCGCAGCACCTCCCGCACGGTGAAGCGTGGAGTGTCGGCGTCATTCATCGTAGCAAAAGTTTCCGCAACGCCGCCGCGTCCGGCTTGCCCCGCGCGGTCAACGGGAACTCCACGACCGGCACCACGCGACGCGGCACCTTCCACGCGGCCAACCGCGACTTGAGCAACGCGCGCAGCTCCCCCGCCGTCAGTTTCGTGGCGACCACCGCCGCGAGCTGCTCGGCGTCGTCGGGATGCGGCGCGACGAACGCGTCGTCGACGCCCGCCAGCCCGCGCAGCGTGGTTTCCAAGTCGCCGAGGTCGAGGCGCCGTCCTGCGATCTTCACCAGCCGCCCCGCGCGTCCGCGCAACACCACCCGCCCGTCGGCGTCGACCTCCGCGCGGTCGGCCGGGCTGAACGATCCTCCGCGCACCGCCGCGCTCGCCACGCGGATGCGCCCGCCGCGCGCCGCCGCGATGGTCACGCCCGGCAACGCGACGCCCACGCTCGCGCCGGCCAGCGTATCGTGGCCGTCCCGGTCGTAGCTGATGCCGCCCGTTTCGCTGGACCCGTAGAAACCGTGCGGCTTCCGGCCGTATTTGGAAAAGAATGACACCGCCACCTCCGGGCCCAGCGGCGCGCCCGCCGAGATGACCGTGCGCACCGGCGCGAAGGCGTCGCCCGGCAGGTCCGCCGCCGCCAGCACGCGCAGCAGCGCCGGCACGGTCGGGAAAACCGTCGGCCGGTGCCGCGCGACCAACGCCGCCAGCGCGTGCGGCAGCGGCAGGTCGGCGCAAAGACACGGAGTGCCCTGCGCGAGCAGCGGCACCACCAGGTTGCCCAGCCCGTAGGAGTGCCCGAAGGGAATGACCGCGAGGTTCAGGTCGTCGGGCCGGATACCCATGCCTGCGCACACCTGCCGGCCGTCGGCCAGCATCTGCGCGTGCGTGAATCCCAGCGCGCGCGGCCGTCCCGTGCTGCCCGAGGTGAGCTTGATCAACGCCGGCACCGGTCCGCGTCGGCGCGGCCGGTTGTTCAGTGCGACCGGCGCGCCGTCGATCCACGCAAAGCCCGCGCCGACGGTCTCGGCGATCACGCGTTGCGCGTCGGCCGGCTCGGCGGGATCGAGCGGCACGGGCGTGGCGCCGGCCTCCAGCAGGGCGATGAACAGCGCCAGCCAATCCGGCCCGTTGGGCAGCGCGAAGGTCACCCGTTGGCGCGCGACGGCGGCGGGCAGTTTTCCGCGAAACGCCGTGACCTGTGCCGCGAGATCGGCGCGCGACCAGCGGCGTTCGCCGGGCGCGTCGATCAACGCGAGCGCGTCGGGCGCGGCCGCGACGAGCGATTGCCAGTGTCCGTGGAGCGTCGCGTTCATGCGTGGCGGCGGGAGCGCAGCGCGGCGTCGATTTCGACGGCCGCCAGCGCGGTGAACACGGACAGGCCCACGGTCACGCCGAGGGCCGCGATGACGGGGATCTGGCTGAACGCCAGCACGCCGAACGACGCGATGGTCGTCAGCGCCGAGAGACGGATCGACACCGGCGGCGGCTTGCCCGGCGCGCGCGTCTCCGCTGAGAAGATCGCGTAGTCGTGACTCAAACACACGCCGAGGAAACCGCCGAGCAGGTGAAACAGGTTGAGCGTCGCGCCGGCCAGCCCAAGCACGCCGAACGTCACGAAGCACGCGCCCACCGGGATCGCGTAGATGCGCAGCCCGCGCCGCGGTCCGTAGAGCAACACCACCGCGAGCCCGGTCACGCCGAGGCCGATCAGGCTGAGCCGCAACGCGCTCGCACGGTAACGGCCAAACAACCGATTGAGCGTGCGCAGTTGGTTGGTCGCCACGGTTTGCAGCTCGGGCGGGGGCGGTTCGTCGGCGGGCGGGTGGCCGGAGATCGAGGCGAACCACACGCGACCGTCGGCCTCGTTGATCAACATCGACATCGGCCCGACCAGCAGCGGACGCAGCTCCGCGACGAGTCGGTCGTAGTCGGACGGGGTGGCGGCGCGGGTGCGTTCCCACGTGTTAAAAAACGGCGCGAACGCCTCCGGTAAGTAGCCGTGTTCACGCAGCTCGGCGCGCAGCGCGTCGGGAAAACCGCCGAGCTCACGCAGCCGGTCGGGCAGCGCCGCGTGGGCCGCGGGCGAGGGGAGCATCAACGCCGCGCCGGCCAGCTCGGCGTCGGGGAAACGCTCGCGGTGCCACGCCGCGAAGGCGTCGAGCCGCGTGCGCGCATCGGCGAGATTGTCGCCGCCGGTCAGGTAGATCGCGCGGTCGTCCTGCTGTCCGAAGAGCGCGTTGACCGCGTCGTCGTTGGCGTCGAGCTCCGGCGTCGGCACCTCGAGTTCGCGGATGTCGTCGTGCCAGTGCAGGCGCGATACGCCCGCCACCGCGGCCAGCGCCGCGAGCACCACGACGCCGCGCCAGACGACTGACGCCCGCCGTCCCGCGGGCAGCGCGGGCAGTTGGCGCGCGACGAAGGGCTTGCCCGGATATTGCGCATGGTAAACGACTGCCGCCGCGACTGCCGTGCACAGGCCCGCCGCCACGAACACGCCGAGGTGGCGGATCAGCGGCAGCTCCGACATCAGCAGCAGGCCGAAGCCGGCCACCGTGGTGAAGCAACTCAGCAGCAGCGGACGCAGCACGCGGCGGATTTTTTGCCCGTAGCCTTCGCCCGCGTGTGCGTCGGCGTGCAGGAACAAATGAAACCCGTAGTCGATGGCCGCGCCGGTGAGCAGCGCGCCGATCACAAAGACGAGGATGTGCAACCGGTCGAAGACCAGCGTCACCGCCAGCCAGGCCCCGGCCAGCGAGCACAGGATGATCGGCAGTAGGTGCAGCACCTGCCACGGGCGGCGTATCAACATCACCGATACCAACAGCACGGCGGCGATCGAGAGCGTGTTGAGCAGCGAGATCTCCGAGCGGATGCGCGACTCGCTGGCGGCGGCGAAGCGGTTGACGCCGGTCCAGCGCAGGTCGGTCTCCGGTGTGACGGCGCGGGCGGCGGCGAGCGCACGGTCGATGGTGGCGAACACCGGTTGTTGTCCCTCGGGCTCGAGCGGCGAGGCGGCGATGCGCGCCCAGATGCGCACGACGTTGCCGGCGTCGGCGGGAGTGTCGCCGCCGGCCAGTCGCGCCGAGGACGCCAGACGCGGCAGCAACAGCAACGGGTCCGACGGAATCAGGTCCTGAAACGCCGCACTCTCGGGCGTGTGCAGATAGGCGTCGAGCTCGTCGACCGTGCGCGCGGCCAGCCAGTCGGTCCACTCGGCGTCAGGCCGGCCGGTTTGTGCGAACTCCGCGCGGTGTCGCTCGATCCAGCCGGGCAGCAGGTAGTCGGTGGAGCGTTCGAAGAAGAAACGTCCCAGCGCATCGCGGGCCGCGGTGTCGTCGGCGCGGCGCACCTCGGCGAAGGACGGATCGCCGGCGAGCGTGGCGATAAACGCGTCGGCGGCCTTGTCGGGCGGCGCGGCGGGGGCGGACAACGCAAGCAGGACGACGCGCGCCTGCTGTTCGTTGGCGAGCGTGCGCAGGACGTGCAGCTCGGGCTCGCGTTCGTCGGCGGGGATGAGGTCGATGACGTTGGTCGAGATCTTCGCGCCGTAGTCGAGCGTCGCCAGCCGCAGGCCCGCCAGCACGACGAAGGCGAGCAGGATCAGGCGGGCGACGAGGTGGCGGCGGCGTTCGGTCACGGTTTTATCGGAAATAGCGGGCGATCTCGTCGGCGGTGAACTCGGCGCGCGGCGTCGCGTCGGTCACGGTGATCTCGACGCGTTGGCGGGGCGACTTGGCCATGACGATGGTGTTCACGCGGTCGGCTTGGCCGGAGACGCTGATCGTGCCGAGCGACGCGGAGAGATCGGTGTCGCGCGGGGTGAAGGTGAACGTCCAGCCTCCGTCGGCGTAGGTGTCCTGCAATGTGAAGTCGGCGAGCAACGCCCGGTAGTCGAAGCGCATGAGTTGCAGCAATGCCCGCGTCGAGTCCTGCGCGCGGTGGTCGGGCGGCGCGACGCGTTCACGTCCACGCGCGTCGCGCATCAGCAGCCCGCGGTCATCGACGATCAGCGTGGTTTCCTCGGGCTCGACGTAGTGCAGGCTTAGGCCGTGCGCGGGGTCGAGGCGCAGTTCGCCGGACAGCTTGATCGGCACCGCGCGAAATGGATGGAATCGCGCTTCCGCGAACGTCGCCCGCAGCGGGGCGTTGTCATGCAGGCTAGCGAAGATCAGCTCGACGTCCTCGCGCTCGGCGCGCAGCGCTGGTGACAGGCTGGTGAGCGCGAGCAGACAGAGGACGATGACGCGAAAAAACTTCATGTGACGTTATGGGACTGGCGGCTGCGGCGATGGCGACAGATACGCGGCCATTCGCGGAATATCAGCCGGGTGATCAGCCGCGTGTGGAGCCAGACCATGCGCACGTTGTCGCGCAGGTAGTGGAAATGCGAGACGCCGCCGTCGGCCTTGGCGATGTAGCGGCAGGGCGCGGGCAGGTTGACGACCGGCACGCCGGCCCAGAAAAGCCGCACGGCGATCTCGGGATCGAAGTCGTAGCGGCGCGCCGAGCGGATGCCGTTGAGGATGTCGCGGGTCGGCTTGATCGGATAAACGCGAAACCCGAACAATGGGTCGGCGATGTCGCGGCCGAGGCATTCCAGGTGCACGAGCCCGACGCTGAGCTGGCGACCGTAGAGGCGCTCCAACGGCACTTCGGGACCGAAGATCGGCTTGCCCAGGATTTGCGCGGCGGGGTTTTGGGCGGACGCGGCCATGAAGGGCGCGATGTGGTCGATCGGGTGCTGGCCGTCGGCGTCGAGCACCAGCGCGTGGGTGAAACCCGCGACGAGCGCGGCCTCGAGTCCGTCGAGCACGGCGGCGCCCTTGCCGCCGTTGACCGCGCGGCGGATGACGCGCAGGTCGGAACGTTCGCGGGCGAGGTCGTCGAGCGTCGCGTCGGAGCCGTCGTCGGAGCCGTCGACCACGACCCACACCGGCGACCAGACCGACAGCGCGTCGCGCACCGTCGAGGCGAGCCGCCGGCCGGTGTTGTAGCTCGGGATGAGCACGAGGTGCGTGGCGGACGGGGTCATGCGCGGCAGCCAGACTTGGGTTTGACGGGAAGCGGGGAAACTACATTTGTAGTGCAAATGCCAAAGACCTTCGCACCCACCTCGATTCGATTGGCGGCCGCCGAGAAGCGACGCATCGCCGCCGCGGCGCGCAGACAAGGCATGACCACCGCTAAGTTCATCAAACAGGCGGCCTTGGAGCGCGCGGACGACGCTTCGGGAATGAAATTATCGCAGGTCACGGTGGCGTTGAGGGAGTTGATCGCCGACGAGGTCGACGCTGCCATCGCGCTTGATCGAGTCGCCAGGCAGAAGTCCGGCGAAGGACGTCTCTACACCGGCGTGGAGGCGTGGCGTGAGCTGGGATTATAGGCTGGATGATCTGGCCGTTCGCGATTTGCGTGACCTGGGTCCGGGAGCGGCGCGGTTGGTCAGGGATTTCCTGGAAGACCGGATCAAGGGATGCGCGGATCCGCGCGCCTTCGGCAAGCCGTTGCGCGGCGGATTGCACGGACTCTGGCGTTATCGTGTTCGGGACTATCGCCTGATCTGCGAGCTTCGCGACCGCGAGTTGATAGTAGTGCTGGTGAAGGCCGGGCATCGGTCCGATGTTTACGACTGAGTCGGACGGGGTCATGCGCGGAGTTTTTGCGCGACGAGCGCGGTGAGCTCGGTCGGGCTGAGGTCGTTGTCGGCGGGGATGAGTTCGCCGAGGGTGAAGTCGAAGCGCGCGGGCAGCGGCGGCAGTTTCCACCACGGCTGGCCTTTGCGGGCGATCAGCGGGCTCGATGTTACGTGGACCAACTGCACGGGCGCGCCGGCGCGGCGGGCGATGAGCGCGAAGCCGGGATGCAGCGGGTTGAGCGTCGTGCCGTCGACCGTGCGCGTGCCCTCGGGGAATATCAGCAGCGAACGGCCCGAGGCGACGCACGCGGCCGCCGCGCGAATGCCGTCCACGCCCGCGTCGCCGGAAACGTAGCCGCAGAGCAACGCGGCGGGGCCGATGGCGGGATTGCGCAACAGTGACGGTTTGAAAATGCACACCGTGTCCGTCAGCCGCCCGAGCAGGAACGGCGCGTCGACCAGCGTCGGGTGGTTGGCCGCGTAGACGACGCCGCGCGGCAGCTCGCGCTCAAAGCCGTGCCACTCGATCCGCACGACGCCGGACAGGTCCATCCAGTCGAGCCAGAAGGCGAACAGCCGCCGCGCCGCCGCGCGCGCCCGCGGGCCGAAGCGCTCCCGGTCGCGCGCGAGCAGGAACGGCGCGCACCCGAGGTTGAGCGCCAGCCCGCCGAGCCCGAAGAGCAGCCAAGACAGGTAGTAGGCGACGGCCAGCCAGAGCTTGCGCAGGGCCTTCATGCGGCGACCTCCGGGTTGAGCGGGATGAAGTTGAACCACCAATACGGGTTTGCGCGCAGCAGACCCTCGACCATCGCGAGGAACCCTTGGAAATGCTCGCGGGCCGAGGCGAGGTTGGCCTCGCGCGAGGCCGCCGGGTCGGGCGCCCAGCGTGGCGTCGCGTGCACCACCGTGTGGCCGGGCGCGCCGGGCACGGCGACGGTCATGAACACCGGCCGGCCGAAGATGACCGCTAGGTGGTAGATGGTGAACGGGAACAGCCGCCGCGCGCCGAGAAAGCCGAACGCCTCGGTCTTCGACGCGAACTCCAGCCGGTCGCACTTCATCGCCACGGAGCCGCCGGCGGCGATGGCGTCCTTGAGGGCGTAGAGCAGGTTCTCGCCGTCGTTGACCCAGATGAAGGAAACGCTCCCGCCGAAGAGCTCGCCGAGCTTGTCGACATCGTGCGAGTTGCCCATGCGTAACCGAATCATGGATACGCGGTGGCCGGTGTCGCCGCCCAGCAGAAACCCCGACAGGTCGGAGTGCGCGACGTGAAACGTGCCGAGCAGCGCGTCCTCGGGTTTTTGGACGAAGCGCGCGAAGTCCTCGCAGTCCGCGGACAGCTCGCCGCGGTGCGGGCGGCCGTTGGCCACGCGGAGCTTGAGCATGAGCATTTCCTCGAAGGCGAAGAAGTGACGGAACACCTCGACGGTCCGCGGCTCGCGGCCGAGGGCGACGCGCAGGTAGTCGCGCGAGTGACGGCGTTGCGCGGGCATGTTGGCCAGCGCGATCCAGGTGCCGATTTGGCGGGCCGGGCGAAAGACGACCTCGGGCAACACGTGGTCGCACGCGCGCAAAAAACGAAAGCCCCAGCTCGGGCCGGGGTTGCGCGGGGGGCGGGCGTCTTTGCGGGCGGCATCGCTCATGTCCACGAGATCACCAGTCGTCGGCCGGGGCGCAGCGTCAGGTCGCAGGCGCGACGTTCGCGCAGCAGATCAAAGAAAGCGGGCAAGGGCAGCGAGCCGGCGTCGGCGGCGAGGTCGGTCGGTTGAATGGAGATTTTTCCGATGGCACCGGTCGGCTCATCGGACAGCGCCAGCGCGAAGGCGAAGGTGCGGTCGCTGGCGTGGCCGGCGTCGAGCAGCCAGCCGCCGCGCTCCTCGCCGCCGCAAAGGATCACGCGCGTCGCCGGCGAGAGCAGCGCGGCGGTGACGGCCAGCGCGGGCAGATCGGCGCCGCCGGTGAGCGGCAGGAATTCGCGCACGGGTTGCTGGCGTTGAATGAGATTTTGTTGAACGGCGCTCGGGTGGATCGAGGTCTGGAACAGCGTGGGGCTCGGCGTCGGGAAGCTGTCGAGGTAGTCTTCCAGCGCGTGCGTCTCGGCGTGGGTGGAGGCGTAGACGAGGGCGTCGCGTTCGCCGGGCTCCAGCGGTTGCAGCACGGAGCCGAGGACGATGCCGAGCCGGGTCATGCGGCGGGTGGCGTTGCGCGGAAAACGGTCGCGCAGGCGCTCACGGGTGGCGGCGGCGTCCTCGGCGCCGGCGTCGTCGGTGTGCAGGGCGGTGATCCAGCGTTCAGGCATGGCGGGCGAGGAAGGCGGCGTGCGCGCCGCCGAAGGCGTTGGCCGTGCAGACCACGGCGTCGAAGCCGGCGAGGTCAAATCCATCGAACGCGACCTCGGGCGTGAAGCCCGGCGCGGCCGAGCCGACGGTGCCGGGGGCGCGTCCGCGGCGCATGGCGGCGAGCGCGACGGCGAGTTCGACGAGGCCGCAGCTGCCGAGCGTGTGGCCGAGCGAGCCTTTCCACGAAACGAGCGGCGCGCCGGGAAAGGCTTTCGCGAGCGCCTGCGCCTCCAGCCGACCGGCCTCAAGCGTGCCGGTGCCGTGGCCCTTGATCCAAACGCGGCGGCCGGCGGCGACCGCGGGCAGGCCGGCGAGGCAGTCGGCGAAACCCGCGCCGTCGGCCCGGTTGGCGGTGAAGTGGTGCATCTCGTTGTGCAACGCCTGGCCTTCGAGGACGACGTCGCCGCGGTCGCGCGTGAGCACCGCGAAGGCTGCGCCGTCGCCGAGCCCGATGGAGCCGGTCGGCCTGTCGCGGTAGGGCTCGGGGAAGTCGGCGTTGAGGATTTTTAGCGAGTGAAATCCGCCGGCCACGAACGCGGTGATGAAGTCGAAGGAAAACACCAGCGCCTCGTCGGCGAGTCCGGCGTGCAGCATGCGCGTGGCCTGCAACAGGCCGATGTGCGCCGAGACACAGGCGTGCGAGATCGTGGTGACGTCGGGTCCCCAGCCGAGCGCCGCGGCGACGCGCGCGACGCAGCCGTGCGGCGTGCCGAGGTCGAGGTGCGCGGAGTCGCCGTGGCGGCGATAGGCGAGCAGGTGGCCGACGCCGTAGTTGCTGCCGGTGACGAAGACGGGTTTGCGCGGTCCGCCCCAGCCCTCGCCGGGGATGCGTGAGGCGAGTTTTTGCAGGATGTCCAGCCAGCCGGCCGAAAGGGTTTCGTCGTAGTCGTGGCCGTTGATCAACGCGATGGGCACGAGATCGCCGCCGGCTGTGCCGAGCACGGGGCGGGCCTGGAGCGCGACTCGGCCGCCGAGCAGCGCGTCGAGCGTGGCGAGTTCATCGCCGTGGGCGGTGAATGCGCCGCAGGCGGCCACGTGGATCGGCGGTGCAAACATGCGTTGGGAAGGCGCGGTGGTTCAGGCTGACGGCAGGCGCGCGGGATCGGCGTGAGCGCGCAGGTAGGCGGACAGGGCGTCGACGCTGGCCAGGGCGGAGCGCGACTCCTCGCTGCTGCCGATCTTGAGGCCGAATTCCTTTTCCAGTTTTACCACCAGCTCGAGGGCGTCGATGGAGTCGAGGCTGAGGCCGCCGCCGATCAAGGGCTCGTCGTCGCGGATGTCGTCCGGCGTGACATCCTCGAGCTTGAGGGTGTCGATCATGAGGGTCTTGAGTCGGGCGTTGAGCGGGTCGGGCATGGTCGGTTCAGGTGGCGGCGAGGGCGGCGATGCGCGCGCGGGAAAAATCGCGCAGCTCGCCGATGGTGCGAATGGAGCGAAGGTCCTGATTGCTCAGGGCCAGTCCGTAAAGATCCTCGATGAAGAACACGATCTCGGCGATGGCGAGGGAATCGTAGCCGAGGTCCTCGACGAGCCGGTCGGTGTCGCGCAGCGCGGCCAGCGGCTCGCCGGGCGCGCGGCCGGGCAGGTGGCGGGCGACGATGGCGGTGATCACGCGGTCGAGCGCGTCGGCGTCGTGCGCGGCCAGCCAGCGTGCGTGGGCGTCGCGGATCTCGGCGGGAAACTTGGCGAGCGAGGCGTCGGTCATGCGGCGGGGACGGCGGCCGGCGCGGACCGGTCGCCAAGGGGGATGCGCGGCACCAGCGGGAACAGGTGCTGGAGCCGGCAGACGATCAGGAAGAGCCGGAAGCGCCACCAGATGGGCCAGGTGAGGCGCGAGTGGCCGGCGACGATGGAGTTGACCCCGCGGTCGAGCGCGAGCGGCGGGGTGGGGCACATGAAGACCGAGAAACTGGTGTTGTCGTAGAACGCGCGTATCAACTTCAGGAATACCCCCGCGTGCTTTTTCAGCTCGCGCGTGTAGCGGCGTTGCTCGGCGGGGCGCAGGTCGCGGCCCTCGCGGTGCGCGCGCACGACGAGGCGGGCGGCTTCGCGCGCCGAATGCATGGCGATGTAGACGCCGGAGGAGAAGATCGGGTCGAAGAAGCCCGCCGCGTCCCCGGCAAGCAGGCGGCGGGGCCGCGCGAAGCTTTCGCGGAAGTAGCTGTAGTCGGCGGTCACGTGGAAGCCGATGACCGCGCGGGCGTCGCCGAGCAACGCGCGGGTGGAGGCGTGGCGGGCGACGGTTTGGTTGAAAAACGCCTCCGGCTTCAGTCCCGATGCGCGCAGGGCGGAGGTCGTGGTGACGAGGCCCACGGAGGTGCGGGCGGCGTCGATGGGGATGGTCCAGAACCAGCCGTCGTCGAGCCGCACGATGGCGGTGTGGCCGCCGCGCCAGCCCGCCTCGCGGGGCACGCCCTCGAAGTGCGCGTAGATGGCCACGCGGCGGTCGAGCGCCTCGGGCTCGAGGCGGCGCTTGGCCTCGTCGGGGAAGAGGTTGTCGCGTCCGCCGGCGTCGATGACCCATGCGGCGGTGATCTCGCGGGCGTCGCCGTCGGTGGATTTCAGCGTGAGCGTGTGGCCGTCGGAGCGTTCCTCGACGGCGGTGACGGCAGTGGCGAGCAGCGCCTCGGCGCCGGTCTCGCGGGAGTGATCGAGGAGGAGCGCGTCGAACTTGGCGCGTTCGACCTGGTAGGTTTTTTCGAGGCCGGGGATGATGCCATTGGCGAAGATGATTTCCTTGGACGCCGAGCCGTTGGCGGCGTGGAAGCGCGCGCCGAATTTCTCGATGAAGCCGGCGGCGGCGACCTTGTCCCACACGCCGAGTTCGCGCAGCAGGCCGTTGCCGTGCGGCAGCAGGGACTCGCCGATGCGGAAGCGGGGGAACGTCTCTTTTTCGACGATCAGGGTGCGCAGCCCGGCGGCCGCCGCGACGGTGGCGGCGGTGCTGCCGGCGGGACCGGCGCCGATGACGACAAGATCGTAGTGTGAGAGGGATGGGGCCACGTGGACGAAATGTAAAAGGTCGCCCCGTGACCCCCAAGGTCAAGCGCTCGGACGGCTCCGGCGGCGTTGTTTTTTACGCGTGGTAAGGGTTTACAGGCCCGTTTGGACGGGGGTAAGCACTGCACGACCATGTTTTGGCGCAAAAATCGGAGTCTGATCCTGTCCGCGGTGGTGTTACTCGCCTTGGCCGCGCTGGCGTGGTGGCTCTGGGGCGGCGCGATCAAGGACGCGATGCTGCACACGATGGAGGTGGTGCGCGCGGCGGGGCCGGCGGTGTTTTTCGGCGCGATGGCGCTGCTGCCGATGGCGGGCTTTCCGCTGTCGCCCTTCACGCTGACGGCCGGGTCGGTGTTTGGTCCGGGCATGGGCGCGTGGGCGGTGATCGCCTGCGCGATCCTGGCGGTGACGGTCAACGTGAGCCTGTCCTACTGGCTCGCCGCCAAGGCGCTGCGCCCGACGTTCGAGTGGCTGCTGGCGCGGATGGGCCGTTCGCTGCCGGAGGGGCCGGTCAAGTCGTCGCTGGAGCTGACGCTGCTCCTGCGGGTGGTGCCGGGCACGCCGTTCTTTGTGCAAAGTTATCTGCTCGGGTTGGCGCGCGTGCCGTTCTGGAAAGTTTACCTGCCCATCTCGGTGGCGACACCCTCGGCCTACATCGTGGCCTTCGTGCTGGCGGGCGATGCGCTCGGCCGCGGCGACAAGCTCACGCTCATTCTCGCCGGCGCGCTCTGTCTGGTCGTGGTGCTGGCGCTGCACTATTGCCGCAAGCGCTTGCAGAAGGGGCGCCAGTAGGTCTCGCCGCCCTTGGCGCGGACGCGTTTGCCAGTGCACGGCTTAGGTCCGTGGCATGGCGGTAGCCGAGGTGAAAGGCCGCGGTCTTCACCGGCCAGCCCTCGTTGCGGATCAGACGGCGCGCCTCGTTCAACTTGGCCTCGCGGAAATACACGCCCGGCGCC
>JAUWBF010000097.1 GCA_030601755.1 Verrucomicrobiota bacterium
ATCACCAACCAGGTCAACGGCGGCCTCGTGCTCGGCCTGCGCTACGGCTACGGCGTGGTGCTCGCCAAGCAACCCGACGGCGGCTGGAGCGTGCCGGTCCTCGTGAACGCCGGCGAGGGCAGCGTAGGCCTGCAGGTCGGCGCCAACACGGTCGAGACGGTCTACGTGATCACCGACCGCGAGGCCGTGGCCAACCTCTACTCCACGCGCTTCAACATCGGCGTCGACGCCCGCGCCGTGGCCACCCCGCACGCGGTCAACGCCGAGAAGGTCAACGAGACCCTGCCCGCGCCGTCCATCTACGCGTTCACCAAGAAGCGCGGCCTCTACGCCGGCGCCAACATCAAGACCGGCTGGGTCGCGCGCGACGACGAGACCAACTTCGAGTTTTACCAGACCGACCGCACGCTGCCCGAGCTGCTCTTCGCCCGCCCGCGCACGCCGGTCACCGCCGAGGTGGCGCCGCTGGTCAACTACGTCGCGCAGATCACGCGCTGACGGGGATCGCGCCGCGGCCGGACACGTCGCCATAAAACAACTACACATGTCGGCGGCGCCTTCTCCGGGCGCCGCTTTTTTGCGGCCCGTCGCGTCCGTCGCGAACGAACTCAGCCCCGCAGGCGCGTGAGCTCGACTAGCAGTTCACCGAGCACGGCGTCGGCCACACAGGCCTGCACCTCCGTGCGGCGCATGCCGGCGCAGACGAGCCGGCCCGTGCGCATGTCCCACGACTGCGGACCGAGGCGGCGCGCGATGGCCCAGCAGGCGAAGGGCTCGTCGACCTTCCACTCGGCGTCGGGCTCGGCGTAGCCGGTGGTGGCCACGGCGAGGTCGCTGCCGAAGCGCACCGCCGCGCCCCGCGCCATCTGCGCGGCGACGGCCGGCGAGACGCAGTTGACCGGCGCGGCCAGCGCGCGGCGCACGCCGAGTTGCTTGACCTTTTGGTCGAGCGAATAGGCGGTGATGCCGCCCAAAAAATAAGCCGAAGCGCCCGAGACCGAGGCGAGCCGCGATTGCACGAGGCCGGCGGTGATGCTCTCGGCGACGGCGACAGTCAGCAGCGGTTCACGGACGAGCAGGACCTTGAGCTGACTGGCGACGCCGGGTGTCATGACGGGCACGCTAACCGGAATCGGTCGTTTGGCGAGCCCGCGGCGCGGCGGCCGGTCCGCCGGCACCGCCGGCGAGGATGCGGCGCACACGGCGGCGATGGGCCTTGCCGACGATGTAGCCGACGCAGCCGGGCTGGCCGCAGCGGCAGGGGTGGTCGCGCCAGTTGTCGAACTCGAAGCCGTAGTCGTAGGTGAGCTCGGCCCCTGCGGGGATGTTTTTGAGCGCGACGATCCAGATGCGGCCGCGGATGTTCTGCGGTTCGCAGTTGGGCCGGCAGGAGTGGTTGATGAGGCGGGCGGTGTTCCACTCGACGTCGCCGTCGATCAGCGAACGTTTGTTGACCTCGAAGAGATAGACGCAGCCGTCGTCGCCGCGGCCCTGGCGCTCGAGGCGGGCGGCGTCGCGGCGGTTGGCCTCGCCCTGGGTGATGCGCTCGCCGACGTATTCGATGACGCGCGTGCCCTTGGGGATACGTTGCGTGGCATACATGCCGCGGCCGTGGATGACCGAGCCGCGCACCTCGGCCCAGGGCGTGGTGGTGGGCGCGGGGGACGCGGGCGGCGCGGGGGATTTTTTGTATTTCGCGGCGGCGCTCATGAGGGGTTCAGCTCCAGTCCGACCGGGCAATGGTCGCTGCCCATGACGTGCGGCTCGATCCAGGCGCGGGCGAGCCGAGGGCGCAGCGCCGCCGACGTAAGGAAATAGTCGATACGCCACCCGATGTTGCGGCCGCGGGCGCCGGCGCGGTAGGTCCACCAGGAGTAGTGGCCGGGGCCGGGCTCGAACTCGCGGAAGGTGTCGACGAAGCCGGCGGCGATGAACTGGCCGAAGTTGGCGCGCTCGTCGGGACTGAAGCCGGGGTTGCCGACGTTTTCCTTGGGGCGGGCGAGGTCGATTTCCTGGTGGGCGACGTTGAAGTCGCCGCAGACGACGACAGGCTTGGTGGCCTCGAGGCCCTTGAGGTAGGCGAGGAAGTCGCGGTCCCAGCTCCGGCGGTAGGGCAGGCGCACGAGTTCGTGCTGGGCGTTGGGCACGTAGACGTTGACGAGGAAGAAGTCGGCAAACTCGGCGGTCAGCACGCGGCCCTCCTGGTCGTGCTCGGCGAGGTTGATGCCGGTGGACACGGCCAGCGGCTCGACGCGGGTGAGGATGGCGGTGCCGCTGTAGCCCTTCTTCACGGCGGGGTTCCAGAACGGGCGGTAGCCGGCGGGCCACTCGACGTGCTGCACGTCGCCGGGCAGGCACTTGGTCTCCTGCAGGCAGACGACGTCGGCGCCGCACCCCGCGAGGTAGTCGGCAAAGCCCTTTTGCAACACCGCCCGCAGGCCGTTGACGTTCCAGGAAATCAATTTCATCGCCGGCCACGCTCCACGGGGGCCGCGGGGTTTTCAAGCGCGAGGTTGCCAGACCGCGGCCATTCGCGCCAACCTCCGCCCCTTTTCATCCGCCATGTCCTCGCTCAAGCACATCCCGCTCGGCCAACGCATCCCCGACCGCCTGCACGCGGTCTCGTGCAGCCTGCCGACCATGCGGGCCGTCGTGGGCTACGAGGAAAAACACGCGGAGATCACCAGCCAACTGACCTCCGGCTACCCGCGCTTCGTCGTGCATCCGTTGCTGCGCGCAGCCGGCGAACAACTGCTGGCCGCCGCGGGCCTCGCCGGGCACGACATCTGGCTCGCCAGCTCGGCGGCGGCCGCCCGCGCGTTGGCCGATCACGTCGGCGCGCCCGCCCGCGTGCTCGACGGCGCGGCGTTGCCCGCGGTGGTGCATCCCGCCGACGAAGGGCTTTCGACCAAGGCCAAGAAATACCTGCAACACACCGGCACCTTCCTCTCCTCGCGCGAGGCCGAGGACCATCTCGTGCGGGCCGGCCGGTTGCGCGCCGCCGAGCACGAGGTGCTGTTCGCAGGCGACGCCCGCGCCGAGGTGTTGGGGCGCGTGGCGGGTTTTTACGGCACCACGCCGGACAACGTCCTGCTCGCCCCCACCGGCATGAACGCCATCCACGGCGCCCTCCGCGCGGGCGCCTCGATCCAGCGCGCCGCCGGTCGCACCAAGTGGGTCCAGCTCGGCTGGCTCTACCTCGACACCATCGCCCTGCTGGAAAAGTTCACCGCCGCCACCGCCGACGACTACCTGCACCACGACGATGTGTTCGATCTCGACGGACTGCGCGCCTTGTTCGAACGCGAAGCCGGCCGCGTCGCCGGTGTCGTCGCCGAGGTGCCGACCAACCCCCTCATCCAAACCCCCGACCTGCCCGCCTTGCACGCGCTCTGTCGCGAGCATGGCGTGATCCTCGTCGTCGACCCGACCATCACCTCGCCGCTTAATGTCGACGTCCTTCCCCACGCCGACCTCGTGGTCAACTCGCTCACCAAATACACCGCCAGCGAAGGCGACGTCATCCTCGGCGCCGCGATCCTCAACCCCGCCTCGCCGTTCGCCCCCGCGCTGCGCGCCGTCCTGGCCGGTTGCCTGGAGCCCGTTTATCCGCGCGACCTCGCCCGTCTCGCCGCCCAGATCGGCGACACCCCGCGGGTCATCGCCACCATCAACCGCAACACCGCCGCCGTCGTCGCCTTCCTCGAAAAACACCCGCGCGTCACCTCGTTGCACTGGGCGCTCCACCCCGAGTCCCGCGACAACTACCAACGCATCGCCCGCTCCCCGCAGTCCGTCGGCAGCATGATCAGTTTCACCGTCGATGGGCCGCTGGCCGGCTTCTACGACCGCCTGCGCCTACCCAAGGGCCCCAGCTTCGGCCTCAAGAGCTCGCTCATCTGTCCCTTCATCTACCTCGCGCACTACGACCTCGTGACCAGCGACGACGGCCGCGCCGTGCTCGCCGCCAACGGCATCGACCCAGACCTCCTGCGCCTCTCCGTCGGCTGCGAACCCGCCGACGACATCATCGCCGCCCTCGCCGAGGCGCTCGACTGAGCCCCGTCGTCCAAAGCTCCGTGGCCGAGCACTGCAAAATCGCCGTCAAGGCCATCCCCGGCGCGCCCCGCGACGAGATCCTCGGCTGGCAGGGCGACACCCTCCGCGTGAAGCTCCACGCGCCGCCCGTTGACGGCAAGGCCAACGCCGCCCTGTGCACCTTCCTCGCCGACGCCCTCGGTCTCCCACGCCGCGCCGTCGGCGTCACCATCGGCGACAAATCCCGCCACAAACTCGTCGCCATCGACGGCCTCTCCCTCGCCACTGTCCACGCACGCCTGAAAAAAGACTAACCAGCTACGTTAGTCTTTTCCGTCCTCGCGATGCCTACCGTGGTCCATCCACACGTCAGGGACAGGTCCGCGCGGTGCGCCCACCGGCTCCGCGCACGCCTTCCGCCCCTCCCCCGAACGGGGTATTTCTTGCAAGTCAGTTTCGTATTGAGCCGCCTGCCTCCGCCCGTAAAAAACCTGTTTCCATGCCCGCGGCTCCACGACTCGGTGCCCGGACGTCATCTTTCCTCATGAAACTCACACGCCTGCTCGTCGCCAGCCTGCTTGCGCTGCCCGCCTTGGTCATCGCCCAAACCTCCGCCCCCCGCTCCGCCGCGATCATCGTCGCCAACCGCGCCGGCCCCGAGTTCGACGACAAGCTCCCCATCGTCGAGGACCTCATCACCGCCAAGATCTCCGAGCTCGGCCTCAGCGTCGTCTCGCCCGAGATGGTCATCAACGCCGCCCGCGCCCTCAACCCCGAGGCCGCCCTCTCCCCCCGCCCCACCGACAGCCTCGAGGCCTCCCTCGCCGACAGCGCCTCGGTCGTGCGCCTCGCCCAAGGCCTGAACACCGACTACATCCTCTCCGCGTCGATCATCGGCTTCAACGAGCAGAAGAAGACCATCAACGCCTACGACAACCAGCTCACCAACTACACCTACACCCTGCGCCTCACCTACAAGCTCCTCGACGCGCAGACCGGCGGTTCCCTCACCGGCGGCGTCGCCAAGGCCGTCCGCACCGAGCAAAACACCCTTCACGTCAACACCGGCGTCGTCGAGGCCCCGGCCGGTTCCGCCTCCGCCCCGACCTCCTACGCCCCGCCCCGCCGCTCCGCCTACAACGCCGATGACGCCCTCATCGCCGCCGTCCGCCAATACGAGAAGGCCGTCGGCGTCGTCGCCTTCGCCCTCAAGAACGGCCGCCTCGTCGGCAACGGCACCGCCTGGGCCGTCGGACCCGACACCTTCGCCACCAACGCCCACGTCTCCGGCCCCGTCGCCGACGTCCTCGCCCAGGGCGGCGCCGCCTACGTCGTGCTCAACAAGCACCCCGAGACCAAGCTCCGCATCACCAAGGCCGTCTCCCACCCCCGCTACCAGAGCGCCGGCCCCGCCGCCGACGGCCGCGCCCCCTTCGGCCTCTCCTACGATGTCGGCGTGCTCAAGGTCGACGGCAAGACCGACGTCTGGCTACCCCTCGCCTCCGACGAGGAACTCAAGCAGGTCGACTCCGGCTACCGCGTCGCCTTCCTCGGCTTCCCCATGGAGCAACTCTCCGGCGGCGGCGTGAACATCAACAGCCCCGTCGCCACCATGCAGTCCGGCATCATCACCTCCAACACCGACTGGTGGATGGGCAAGGGCGACCACGCCACCCGCCTCCTCGTCCAGCACAACCTCGCCTGCACCGGCGGCGCCTCCGGCAGCCCCATCTTCAACCCCCGCGGCGAAGTCGTCGCCCTCCTCAACGCCGGCAACATCATCGGCCAGGTCACCATGACCCCCGAGGGTCCCTCCGTCACCCGCGCCCCCTCCGCCGCCCTCGTCAACTTCGGCCAGCGCGTCGACATCCTCCGCGACTTCCTCGGCTCCACCGGCGTCGACACCAAGCCCGCCGGCCACTCCAAGCACAGCATGCCCGCCGCGCCCGCCCCCGCCGCCAAGCCCCGCGTTACCTTCCTCGATCCCGACGCCTCCGCCTTCGTCGACGACCTCCTCGACGACGCCACCACCCAGATCGCCGGCACCCTCCGCGCCAGCCTCGCCTCCGGCCGCGTCGCCGCCCCCTCCGCCACCAAGGACCAGAGCGTCACCATCACCCTCAACGTCCAGGTCTCCGGCATCCAGCCCCCCGCCGTCAGCGTCGGCGCCGACAACACCCTCGTCTTCGGCACCGCCCCCGCCGCCATCGCCGCCGAGAAAGTCGACGTGCAGGTCGACGGCGTCAGCGTCGGCACCGCCCCCGGCCAGATCACCCTGAAGAAAGGCTTCAGCAACCTCCGCCTCGTGCACCCCTCGCTCGAGACCTGGCAGCGCGTCGTCAACGCCGTCGACGGCCAGACCCTCACCGCCACCCTCCGCCTCACCGACGAGGCCCTGGCCCGTTGGCAGGACTACGCCGACTACCTCTACGCCCTCGAGAAGGACCGCAAGCTCACCGACGCCCAAGTCGAGGTCCTCCGCGGCAAGGCCCAGATGCTCCGCCAGTCCGGCTTCAAGGTCGACACCAAGGAAGCCCCCAAGGTCGAGACCCACGAAACCATCATCGTGAAGTAAACCCGGCCCCGCGCCCGACGTATCCAAAAACACCTTACCAACATGAACCTTCTCCAACGCCTCGGCCTCCTCGCCCTCGCCGCCTGCATCGCCCTGCCCCTGCAAGCCCAGACCCCCGCCGCCCCGGCCGCCCCCGGCCTCAAGAGCATCGCCATCGCCAAGGTCAAGGTCGGCACCGCCATCGCCGCCGCCGCCGACGACAAGAAACTCTCCCTCGACCGCATGACCCAGTCGATGGACGGCCAGCTCATCGACCGCCTGCAAAACACCCGCAAGTTCCAGGTCATCGCCCGCTCCGACGCCGACGCCCTCATCGAGGAAGCCGGCGCCACCGGCCGCGCCTTCGACTTCGGCAACGCCGACTACCTGCTCGTCGTCACCATCGACGACTTCCAGGACATCTTCGAGACCGCCAACTTCGCCGCCCTCGGCCAGAGCGCCAAGCGCCGCACCATCCGCTTCTCCGCCGTCGGCAAGATCTACGAGGCCGCCACCAACAAGCTCGTCGAAAGCGCCAACTTCCAGGAAAAGGTCACCGACAGCGAGGCCACCACCGCCGCCATCCGCTCCGACGGCGAGATCTCCGACGAACTCCTCGTCCAGCTCACCCGCGGCATGTCCGAGCAGATCGCCTTGCGCGTCGCCGACGTCATCTACCCCGCCAAGATCATCGCCAAGACCGGCTCCACCGTGACCATCAACCGCGGCGACGGCTCCGACATCGCCACCGGCCAGCTCTGGGAAGTCTTCGCCGTCGGCGAGGAAATGATCGACCCCGACACCGGCATCTCCCTCGGCCGCGAGGAACTCTCCGTCGGCAAGGTCCGCGTCACCCGCGTCACCCCCAAGTTCTCGCAAGCCACCATCTCCGGCGAGGACCTCGGCATCGACAAGGGCGCCGTCGTGCGCCGCGTCACCGAGTAAGCCGGCCCGTTCGCGAACCGCTCCGCACCCATCCCTCTCCCAGCCCAAACCAACACGTAAAAAACATGTCCAAAACCAGCAAAGTCCCCGTCCTCCTGGCCGGCCTGGCCGCGGCCCTCGCGCTCACCGGCTGCCAGACCTACACCGCGCAGACCGCCGCCACCACCTCGGCCGTGCGCTCCGGCAACATCGCCTCCGCCGTCGACTCGGCCAACAAGGCCGCCGAGAAAAACAAGGACTCCAAGGACGCCATCCTCTACCGCCTCGAGCAAGGCGCCATCCTCCGCTCCGCCGCCCTCGCCGACCTCGCCCTCCCCGGCCAGGTGACCCCCGTGGCCACCGCGCCCCAGACCGGCGTCACCACCCCGCAGACCGCGACCAACATCGCCGAGCAGGCCGACGCCATCGACCCCGTGCAGAAGTATCTCAACGAGTCCGTCGAGGCCTTCGACCTCGCCGAGGAGAAGGTCAACAAATACGAAGAAGAAGCCAAGGTGAAGGTCGGCTCCACCCTCGGCGCCACCCTCACCAACCAGGCCAACTACCCCTACACCGGCCGCGCCTATGACAAGGTGATGCTCAACACCTACAAGGCCATCAACTACCTCCAGCTCGGCGATCACGACGCCGCCCGCGTCGAACTCAACCGCGCCCTCCAGCGCCAGCGCGACGCCGTCGACGCCAACGCCAAGCGCATCGAGGCCGCCCAGGCCGAAGCCGAGGCCGCCAAGGAAGGCAAGGCCGAGACCGACGGCAAGAAGGCCGGCGCCTACGACGTCGAGAAAGCCAAGGCCGATCCCAAGACCGGCTCCGCCCTCGCCGAAGTCGAGGCCGAGCTCGACAGCAAGATTCTCCCCTACGGAGACTACGTGAACCCCTTCGCCGTCTGGCTCGATGGCCTCTACTTCCTCAACCTCGGCGCCGACGCCGCCGACCTCGAGCGCGCCCGCAAGTCGCTCGAGCGCGTGCGCTCCTTCGCCCCCGAGAACCCCTACGTCGCCGCCGACCTCGAGGCCGCCTCCACCGGCGCCGCCCCCGCCGGCGTCACCTACGTCGTCTTCGAGACCGGCTCCGCGCCCTACCGCGACCAGTTCCGCATCGACATCCCCACCTTCCTCGTCACCAGCAACCTCTCCTACGTCGGCGCCGCCTTCCCCCGCCTGAAGTATGTCGACGACTACGCCCGCGTGCTCACCGTCTCCGACGGCGTCAACAACCACAGCTCCGCGCTCGTCAGCAGCATGGACAGCGTCGTGTCCCAGGACTTCAAGAACGAGTGGCCCGCCATCGTCACCAAGACCCTCATCTCCACCGCCACCAAGGCCGTGCTCGACGCCGTCGTGCAGAACCAGGCCAAGCAGCAGTTCGGCTTCACCGGCCAGCTCCTCGCCAAGGTTGCCACCGCCGCCACCCAGGCCGCCATCAACATCGCCGACACCCGCACCTGGCGCACCCTGCCCAAGGAGTTCCAGATCGTCCGCCTCGCCACCCCGGAGAGCCGCACGCTCACCCTCTACGCCGGCCAGACCCCGCAGACCATCTCCGTGCAACCCGGCAGCGTGAACGTCGTCTACGTGAAGAGCACTTCGTCCACGTCCCCCTTGCTCGTTTCGCAATTCACGCTTAAGTAAGCCGCCATTCCCATGAAATCCGCCGCTCTCCTTGCCCTCGGCGCCGCCGCGCTCCTCTTTGCCGGCTGCCAAAACGTCAACACCGTCGAGCGCGCGCAGCCCCTGGCCGCGCCCACGCTCGTCAACGACCAGCGCATCGTCACCGACCAGAGCCTTTCGCGGGCCCTCAAGGTCGTCTCGATCAACGAGGCCAAGGTGAGCGGCGATCTTCTCAAGATCCAGGCCACCCTGCAGAACACCAAGAACAGCGACCGCACCTTCAAATACCGCTTCGAGTGGATCGGCGAGGACGGCATGGAAGTCTCCGCCCCCGGCAACGGCTGGCGCGTCATCACCTTCCAGGGCGGCGAGGTCCGCGCCATCTCCGCGGTGGCCACCTCCCCGCGCGTCGTCGACTTCCGCCTGAAGCTCCAGGAATCCTGATCCCGTTTTTCAACCCTCACCCATCGCACGTCCCATCATGCAAGCCACCCGCCTCCTGCTCCCCGCCGTGTTCGCCGGCGCCCTCTTTCTGACCGGCTGCTCCACCGCGCCGAAGAACGCCACCTACGTGGACTCCAAGGGCACCGACACGATCGTCTCGCTCAACCAGATCAACATCCAGGACTGGAACCAAGCCGCCGACGACCTCGTCGCCGACCTGCTCGCCTCCGGCGTTCTCGAGCGCGCGCCCGAGCAGCCCGCCGTCATGGCGATCTCCCGCATCGTCAACAACACCCAGAACCAGGTCGACACCGACTCCCTCACCAAGAAGATCCGCATCGCCCTGATGCAGACCGGCAAGGTGCTCACCACCACCACCATGGGCTACGGCGGCAAGATCGACGACCCCCTCGCCGCCGAGGCCGCCCAGATGCAGGCCTTCACCAGCGGCCAGAAGCAGCAGGTCCGCCTCCCCTACTACACGCTCTCCGGCAAGCTCCTTCAGGACAA
>JAUWBF010000010.1 GCA_030601755.1 Verrucomicrobiota bacterium
CGGCCCTTATGCGGATTGTATTTTTCCGCCAATTTTGACCGCTCCGGCATTCGGAACGGTTTTTTCGTTTTCATCACCGTCGTCGCGGCGCGTGCGCGGGTTTGGGCCAGCCGATGCCACCGATCTCCGACCGTTTTTCGGCCTATATTCATCATTGATGCCAAAGCTCCGCCGTCCGGCCGGGGCCGGTTTTATCAAACGCGTCGGCTTTATACAGTCGCGGATCATGGCGGCGGTCCCCGGGGCAACAGTCCGATGCAAACCAGTGCAAACTTGCCGCAGTGCGGGCAGCATCGCGACCAGTCGGGGCGCGGCGGCGGAGCCGCCCGCACCACGATCATCTTGCGCAATAATGTTTCCACGCGCATGCGGCGAAGCTTCGCGGCCGGGTGCATCCAGCCAAAATACCGCACGCGGTGCTGTCCCGGCTCGGGCACGTGACGCAGATACCGGCGCATAAACTCGGTGGCCGACAACGTGACTTCGCCTCGCTCGCCGGTTTGGCTGTCGGTGTAGCTGAACCGCACCGTCTCGTCGGTCGCCTCGATGATGCGCTCGTCCGAGATCCCGGTGCGCTTCACGTAGCGGGCGAGATAACGCACGACCTCGGTGCCGCTGCCGGCGGCCTGCACATCGACGTTCCAGTCGGCCCGCCACGTCCGTTCGGGCAGCGCCGCGTGCAGGGCGGGCGCGGCGGCGCGCAGCGCCTCCGCAAACCCGCGCCGGAAGGCGGCGGCGACGGCCTTGACCGGCAAGAACCAGTCGGCTGAACGGCACCGTTGCCAGCGCTTGCCGTCGGGCCGCAAGCCGCCGCCGGGCACGATCAGGTGCACGTGCGGGTGGTGCTGCAACTGTCGTCCCCAGGTGTGCAGCACCGCGACCGCGGCGATGTCGGCACCGAGCACGTTCTTGCGATGCGCGACTTGCTGCAACGCGCCGAAGGCCTGCGCAAACAGCAGGTCGGCCAGCCGCGCGGGCTCGGCCGCGAAGGCCGTCCGCAGGGTGTCGGGCACCGTAAAGGTCCAGAAGTAATACGGCACCGGCAGGAGTTTTTCCTGCATGGCCTCGGTCCACGCGGCCGCGCCTTGCCCGCCGCAGCGCGGGCAGGCGCGATGGTGACAACTGTGATAGGCGTAGTCGTGGCCCGAGCAATCCGCGCAGGCATAGACGCGCCCGCCGAGGGCGGGCGTGCGGCACCGCAGGATCGCGGTCAGCGCGCGGCGATGCGCCGGAGGCAGCGTGCCGTGCCGGCCCGCCAGCCACCGCGGCGCCTGCCGCGCCAGCCAGTCGGCCAGGGCGGTCACTTGCGGCGTATCAGATTAGCCGATACGCCCGCTCAGGCCGACGGCGGACGCAGCCGGTCGAGCGCGGCGCGCGCGCCGGCCTCGTTGACCGCCGTCAGGTGCGTGTAGATCAGCGTCGTCTCCAATGACGAGTGCCCGAGGTAGGCGGAGATCAGCCGGATGGAAACGCCCTCTTCGAGCAAGTGCGTGGCGTAGCTATGGCGCAGGGTGTGCACGCACGTGCCCTCCGGCAGGCGCGCGGCCGCGCGGGCGTGACGCAGGCAGTTTTGCACCGAGCCCACTTCTAAGAAACTACCCTGACGGGTGTTGATTTTCAGGTGGTTGCGGAGGTGTCTTGGCAGGGGACGAGCATAAAGCCGAGGGCTTGGGCTTGGGCTTGGCGGCGAAGGCGGGTTTCGCGGCGTGAGCGGTCCTGTTGCTGATGGTGGGCGAAGCGGGTTTCATCGTAGGGCTGGCGGGTGGTGAGCAGGTGATAAATAATCCGGGCCAGTTTGTGCGCGGTGGCGGTGATGGCCTTGGGCGCGCCGAGGTGGGCGCGCTTTCGTCGGAAGAAGTCGCCTATGGCGCTGTGGCTGCGGCCGGCCGCGTAGGCGGCCATGCGCAGCGCGTAGGCCGCCCGGCTGGAGACCTTGCGGGTGCGCGTTTCCAGGGGCTTGCCGCCGGACACGCGGTTGTCCGGACACAGGCCGAGCCAGGAGGTGAAGTGTTTTTCGGTTCGGAAGCGGTCCAGGTCCGCGCCGATCTCCGAGTAAAGGATGTGCGCGGTCACCGCGCTGATGCCGGGCAGCGCGGTCAGGTCGACCCCGAGGATGCGGTGCAGGTGCCCACGCACGTCGAACCGGGGCTGGTTGCGCTCGGGCTTGCGGGTGCGGGCGGGCGGCGATCAAGCCCGTGGATGATGCTGCATCAGATATACGCCGGTGCCTTTGATCGGCCGACCGACGATCTTGGTCGGTCGTTCCTCCGGATTCGTCGGCCGTTCCACGAAATTTGTGGTTTGTTCGACAAATTTGCTCGGCCGTTCCTGCAAATTCATCGGTCGTTTTACAATTTTCGTCGGTCATTCCTGCAATTTCGTCGGTCGTTCCACAAAATTGGTCCGTCGTCTCATGAAAATCGTCTGCTCGGGAAGACGGGTGGTCGGCAAACGGTTCGCGACGAGCCACAGGTCGGGTTCCCGGGAGACGCGACGATCCCTTGGATCATACCGGCGGTTCACCGGATTGGGTCGTTTCCGAGGAATGGCCAGCCGTCTCGCATAGGACCCGATGAAGCCCAGACAGAGGCCGCGTTTATCCGACGGGATGGACCATCGAGGCGCGCGCCCACTCGACCACGCCGGCGCAGCCGTCCTCGAGCAGGTCGAGGACGTGCTCGAAACCTTGGTCGCCGCCGTAGTAGGGATCGGGGACCTCGGTCTCGGCGTGGGTTTGGCAAAACTCGCAGAAGGCGCGCACGCGGGCGCGCTGGCGGTCGTCGCGGGCAAGGGCGAGCACGCCGCGGCGGTTGTCCTCGTCCATCGTGAGGATGAGGTCGAAGCGATCGAGGTCGGCGGCGGTCACTTGGCGGGCCCGGCTGGCGAGGTCGTAGCCGCGGCGGGACGCGGCGGCGCGCATGCGGCGGTCGGGCGGCGAGCCGGCGTGGTAACCGATGGTGCCGGCGGAGTCGACCGTCACACGGTCGGCGAGACCGGCGGCGGCAAGCCGTGCGCGAAGCACGCCCTCGCCGGCGGGCGAACGGCAGATGTTGCCCATGCAAACAAAGAGGATGCGGAGCGGCTCGGTCGGAGTCATGTGATCGGGCGGGTCGCCTGCATGGGAATCGTGGTTGTTGGCAGGGCGGTCGGCAGTGAACGGCGCGTGGTCCGAAACGGCGGGTCGGCTCAACGACGGGGCGGCGGCAGCTCGAAGGTGACCATGGGCTCGGGCGAGGGCGTGGCCACGGGGACGGGCACGGCCGGCAGGGTGTTGCGCACGGGGGTCGCGGGGGCGGTGCGGACCGCGGGCGTCACCGGCACGGTGGCGACGGGTTGCACGACGGTGGCGGGGCGGGCTTGCTCGGGCGAGTCGCGGCCGGCGTCGGCGGCGCGGGGCCAGAGGAGGAGCGTCAACAGGCCGATCAGCAGGGCCGCGGCGGCGGGGGGCAGGTAGCCGACCCAGGCTGGGCGTTGCTGCCAGATCTCGATGGCCTCGATCATGCCCTCGATCTCGGGGTCGCCGGGGCGGAGCTGGGCGAGTTGACGCCAGAGGCGGCGGGCTCGGGCGTGGTCGCCTTGGCGGGTGACGATGACGGCGAGGGTGTGCAGGAGCGCGGGGTTGGCGGAGGGTGAATCGGCGCCGGCGAGGCCGGCCTCGGCCTCGCGGAGGCGGCCGCGGTCGGCGAGTTCGCGCGCGCGGAGGATGCGCAGGGTGTCGGTGATGGCGGCGGTGTCGGCGGCGGGGGTCGGAGCGGTCATCGGGACGGGGCGGGGCGATGGTTAACGCTTCAGGCGAGCAGCGAGGAGCCGTAGCCGTGGCGGGCGTCGGCGAAGGCCTCGGGGGGGATGAGGTCCTGGAGTTGGTAGGAGATCTCGGTGAGGTCGGAGTGGCGGCCGTCGGCGAGGGCGGCCTGGCCGGCGGTGATGAGCTGGTCGGCCTTGGCGGGGTCGGTCATGAGTTCGCGGCAGGCGACGAGGGCCTCGAAGTGTTCGCGCCAGAACTCGGGCTGGCGGTGGCGGATGGCGTCGTGCAGGGCGTTGAGCTCGGCCATGACGTCGGGCAGGCGGGCGCGTTCGCGGCGGTCGATGACGGCGCGCACTGCGGACTGGAGTTCGGCGGCGCGGGCCTGCTCGGCGGGGGTGCCGTGGCGGAGAATGAGGTCGGCGACCTCGACGAGGCGTTCCTCGGCGGACTGCACGGAGAGGGGCCAGCCGAGGCGGCCGGCGAGGGTGTCGAGGCGGTTCTTCAGGTCCAGGAGGATGTGCTCGGCCTGAAGGAGGGAGTCGAAGTCGGGGTCGGGCGACTTGAGGATGGCGATCAGGCGGGTGCGCTGGGCGAGTTTTTCAAACTGGATGAGGGGCCGCATGTGATCGAACTCGGCGTCGGGCCCGAGGGCCTTGCGGAGGTCGGCGAGGCGTTTGTTTTCCTTGGCGAACTCGTCGCGGAGGACGGCGAGGTCGGGGTGGCGCTGGGCGCCGCCGAGGTCGAGGCGCGCGGGAAACTCCTCGTCGAGGAGGGGCACGTAGGCGACGACGGAGAGCAGGCGGGAGGCGTCCATGTGGAGCGTGACCTCGACCTCGGTGCCGAGGGGCATGTCGCGGTGGAGCTGGCCGGCGGTGATGTCGAGGGTGCCGATGAGGAGGTTGCGGTCGGCGAGTTCGTGGTCGCCCTCGATGACGGGGATGCGCAGGAGGCTGCCGGGGGTGTCGCGCTGGAGGGCGGAGGTGGTGCGGTAGGTGCGGGTGGACTTGGCGGGGAGGCCGGCCCCCTTGGGGAAGTGAAGGGCGACCTGGTTGTCGGCGAGGGCGACGCCGAGGTTGTGGATGAGGGTCTGCTCCTCGACGACGAGGCCGACGGTGTAGGTGAGGCCGGCGGGGCGGGTCTCGCGGAGGGTGCCGGCGGCGTCGGTGAGCTCGATGGCGAACTCGTTGGGCAGGCCGACCTCGGCGCGGAGGGCGAGGCGGAAGGTGCCGTCGGGCGCGAGGGGGAGGCGGCCGCTGCGCCACTTGGTGGTGGCGTGCACGAACTCGATGGCGGCGCCGTCCAGGGGGGCGCCGGCGGGCGGGTGGACCTTGCCGCCGACGATGGGCTCGGGGTCGGCGCCGACGGGTTTGTAGACGAGGTCGATGTCGCAGACTCCGGCCGAGGCGGGTCGGCGGCGGATGGTGGCGGCGTCGACGCGCTGGGTGGAGGCGAAGATGGCGGCGCCGCGGGCGACGACGGTGAGGGGATCGACGGCGAGGTCGCAGGGGATGCCGAGCTCGGCGGCGACGAGGTCGCGAAAGTAGGGGGCGAGCGTGGGGCCGCCGACGAAGACGAGTTTCTCGACGGCGGAGGGTTCGAGGCCTTGCGAGGCGAGCACGCGGCGGGCGATGGCGACGGCCTGCAGGACGCTGGGCTCGGCGATGGCGGCGAGGTCGCCGCGGGTGAGCTCGACCTCGAGCACGCGCCGCTCGGAGCCGAGGCTGAAGAGGTCGAGCTCGAGATAGCTGTAGGTCTGGCGGGAGAGGTCGATCTTGGCGATCTCGGCGGCGGCCTTGAGGCGGAGGAGGTCGTGGCGGTGGCGTTCGATGCCGCGGGCGAAGTCGGGGGCGTTGAACTGGGCCTGCACGCGGGGCGCGAGGAGTTTTTCCACGATGGCCCAGTCGATGTCGGCGCCGCCGAGGAAGTTGTCGCCGTCGTGGTTGACGACGGACATGACGCCGTGCTCGGAGCGCACGAGGGCAGCGTCGAAGGTGCCGCCGCCGAAGTCGAACACGAGCCAGTAGGCGCGGGCGTCGTGTTTCTGGAAGCCGTAGGCGAGCGCGGCGGCGATGGGTTCCTGCAGGAGGGGCGCGGTGGTGAAGCCGGCGAGCGCGGCGGCGCGTTGGGTGGCGTCGCACTGGTGCAGGCCGAAGGCGGCGGGCACGGTGAGCACGGCGGCGGTGATGTCCTCGCCTTTTTTCTGGGCGACGTCGGCGCGCAGGGACTTGAGGATCTCGGCGGAGAGTTCCTCGGGCTTGAGGCGGCGGTCGGAGGAGCGGAAGTGGTGCTCGTGCGCGGTGCCCATGCGGCGCTTGAACTCGAGGTGCACGTCGTGGATGG
The DNA here is from genome assembly GCA_030601755.1 of Verrucomicrobiota bacterium. Taxonomy (GTDB): domain Bacteria; phylum Verrucomicrobiota; class Verrucomicrobiia; order Opitutales; family Opitutaceae; genus JAUWBF01. Next base: position 6,086 of record JAUWBF010000010.1, read on the forward strand.
CGCGTTCGTCGGCGAGCTTGGAGCGCGCGCCCTGGCCGACCCAGAGGTTGCCGGCCTTGTTGATGTAGACGGCGGAGGCGGTGGTGTCGGCGTCGAAGTTGTTCTTGATGATCTCGGTGCCGACGCCGGTCGCGAGGGCGATGGCGGAGTTGGTGGTGCCGAGGTCGATGCCGTAGTCGATCGTGGTGCGGTTCATCGGAGCGGGGGCCGGTCAGGCGTTGGAGGTTTCGTCAAGGGGGACGCCCACCACGACCTCGCCGGACTGGAGGAGGCGGCCGCGCCAGAGCACGGCGGGACGGATAGCCTCGACGATGGTGTCGCGGGAGAGGCCGGGCGTGGGCTGAAAGGTGAGGACCTTGACCGGCAGGCCGGGGTCGTAGGGCTCGTTGAGCCAGTCCTTCAACGTCAGCTCGAGCTGCGCGAAGGCCTCCACGGCGGCGTCGATGTGCCGGCCCGAGCGGCGCACGACGTCGGCGGGCTGGGCGTTGTCCTGCAGGCGGTGACGGGCGCGCCACACATGGGTCGCGAGATCGGCCAGCGGGCCATCAAGGCCGGCGGCGTCGCTGGCGGCGGTCGCGGCCGATGGCGCCGCGGGGGCCGGCGCGGCGACGGGGGTCGCGATGGTCTCGGACAAGGCGCGCCAGGCGGTCAGGGCTTGGTCGATGGCGGGGTCGGGAAAGCGGGCGAGTTTGCGGGGGTCGCGGGCGAGGAGCTGTTGCAGGAACGTGGCGGGCATGGAGGTCAACGCGGGGTGAGGATCAGGATCAGCAGCGGCAGCAGGGAGACGTTCCAGTCGTTGGCAGGATCGAGTTTTTGGGAGAATCCGGGGGCGGAAACATCGGTGAGGGTGACGCCGTCGACATCGGAGGCAAGACGCAGGCTCGCGTAAGGGCGCGCATTGGATGAATCCGACGTAAAAATGCCGTCCGCGTGGAGTTGGAGCGGCCCCATCGGGACCCTCGCGCCGCTGCGGATCGCCTCGAGCAGACGCCGCACGAGGTTGGGCAGGACCAGTTGATAAAACGCCGTGAGCACGTCCGACAACGCCGCCTCCGTCGCCAAAAACTCCGCGGGCAACTCCACCACGCGCGTCGCGTCGGACCAACGCATCACGGCACTCCCCTCCCCGCCCGGGCCGAAACCCGCCAAGGGGTGGCACACGCCGGTCAGTTGCGCCGCCTCGATGCGCACGCCGTCGAGCGTGACGCCCACCACGTCGACCCGCAGCGCGTGGCCGCCGACGGACCGTTCGAAGGCCGGGCGGTGCACCGCGCGCGGCTCCACGGCCCAGCTCGCCAGCGTCGAGTCCAGCGCCTGCCGGCTCTCCTCGTCCAACGGCAAGTCCGACGACAACGCCAGCGCGCCCAGCGCCCACGGCAGCATCGCCGGCGACGCGCCCACCGCGGTCTCCGCGAGCATCTGCGTCCATGCCGCGATGCGCGCCACGAGCGCCGCGTGCAGCCGCGGCGTCAACCGCAGCCGCCCCAGCGCCGGCACCACGTCGTCGCGCAGCAACCGCCGGATGCGCTCCCCTTCCCCGCCCCGCCCCGGCGCGACGGTCAGCGCAGTCCGCAACGTCTCGGAAAACAACGTCCCCGCGCGCGCCGCCGCCGGTCCGGGCGCGGCCAGATCGAGCAAAATCAACGTGTGCACGAGCAACCGCGGCGCGCTCGCCGGATCGCCCGCGAGCCCGGCCTCGACGCGCTCCGAGACGACCTCGGCCAAGTGCCGCTCCTGTTGCGCGCGCGCCTCCGCCAGCGGCTCGCCGAGTCCCTGCAACGTCGTCAGGTCCGCGCGCACCGCCTCCCAGAGCGCGGTCAGCTCGCCCGGCCGCGGCGGTCCCGAGCGGCGTGTCTCCGCCAGGTGCGAGGCCAGTCGCCGGCACGCCGGTTGCGCGACCGGTTCGAGCAGGGCCGCGACATCCGCCCGCGGACACAGCGTCGTCGCGCACTGCAATTGAAAACCCGCGGCCGCGACGTCGCCCCGCCCCGCCAGTCGCGCCGCCGCCTGCGCGTGCACGCCGGCCAGCAGCGCCGGCAAACCCTCGCGCAGCGCCGCCGCGGCCGAGGCCGGCAGCTGCGGATCGTTGATCCCCGCGACGCGCGCCGCGACGCGCCGCCACACCTCGTCGTCGGCCAGCACGCGGCCCCAATAATCCACCGCGTCCCGCCACAGCGCGCGCACCGTCTCCGGGTCGGCGTCCGGCGAGTCGAGCCACTCGACCGCGAGCAGGTGCTGGTAAACCGCGATATTGTGCCAGCCCGCCGGCTCGCCGCGGCCCGCGGCCGCGCTCCAGGCCGCGGTGGCGGCGGCCGTGTCGCCGGCCATGAAGGCGTCCAGCGCGGGGTCGTCACCATCGTTTGGATACGCCGCCGGCCAGAACCAAAACAACTCGTCCAGCAATCGGCGCGCCGGCTCCTGCAAACGGCGCGCGGTCTCGCGCAACGCCTCGCCGGAAACCTCGCCCACCGGCGCGAAGGCCCAGCCGCCGACCGCCTGCCCCAGCTCCAGCGCGACACGCAGCTCCTCCAGCCGGCGCGCCACCGCGCGCGAATCCACCGGCACGCGCAGGCCCAGCCGGCGAAACCCGTTGTCGAGGTAAAGCTCGAGCCGCGGGCATTGGTTGAGGAGCTGGATGATCTTTTCCGACACGTTGAAACGATGAACCTGACGAAAACCGGGCGACCGCCAAAAACCGCCGCCAAGGCGGACGCCGGCGGACGGCAACCGACCCGAACGGACGCGTCGCCGCCCCCATTCGGACGGAGGACGTAAACGCGCCCGCGCCCCGAGGACAATCCCTCATTGCGCGGCCGCGCCCGCCGGCCTCACAGCCACGCCAGCGCCACCCCGAGCAGGCCGCAGGCCGCGATCACCAGCATCAGGTTGACCCGAAAAAAATGCAGCGCGACGAACGCCCCCGCGCCCACCGCCAGCGCCGCGACGTCGAGCCTCTCGCCCGCCGGCACGATCACGTGCCAGCCGAACCACACCGCGAGGTTCAGGATCACGCCCACCACGCTCGCCGTGACCGCGCCGAGCGCGTGGCCGATGGCGCGGTTGCCGCGCAGGCGCTCGATGTGCGGCGCCCCGAGAAAGATCCACAGGAAACACGGCGTGAAGGTCACCCACGTGGTGATCGCCGCGCCCAGCGTCGCCGACCACAACGGCGACAACGCGCCCGGGTGGTTCCAGCCGCCGAGGAAACCCACGAACTGCACCACCATGATGAGCGGCCCCGGCGTCGTCTCGGCCAGCGCCAAACCGTCGAGCATCTGCGGCGCGCTTAGCCAACCATGCTCCACGACCGCCTGCTGCGCGACGTAGGGCAGCACCGCGTAGGCGCCGCCAAACGTCACCATGGCCGCCTTGCTGAAGAACACCCCCTCCTCCGCCAGCGTGCCGTCCCAACCCTGCCACCAACCGACCGCGATGATCGGCGCCGCCCACAACACCAGACACAACCCCGTCACCCGCAGCGTGCGCCGCCAGCTCGGCCGCACCGCCGCGTTCTCCGCCGCGTCGTCGACCACCGCGCGGTCCGCGGCGGTGCCCGCGCCGCCGCCGTGACCATGCCCGCCCGCGCCCGCGTCGAACTGCGCCGGCCAGCGCCGCCCGCCCAGCCAGCCGACCAACGCCGCGCCGAGCACGATCAGAGGAAACGGCGCGCCCGCGAAAAAGATCAGCGCGAAGGCCAGCGCCGCCAGCGACCAACGCGCCGGGGTGCGCAACGATTTTTGCCCGATGCGCAACACCGCCGCCACCACGATGGCGAGCACGGCCGGCTTGAGCCCGTCGAAGAACGCCGCCAGCCAGGCCACGTCACCATAAGTCACATACACGTAGCCCAGTCCCCACAGCAGCAGCGCCGACGGCAGCACGAAGAGCACGCCCGCCGCGATGCCGCCCCATGCGCGGTGCAACAACCAGCCGCAGTAGATGGCGAGCTGTTGCGCCTCGGGTCCGGGCAGCAGCATGCAGAAATTGAGCGCGTGCAGAAACCGCGACTGGCCGATCCACTTTTTGCGTTCCACCAGCTCCTGCTGCATGATGGCGATCTGCCCGGCGGGTCCGCCGAAGCTGATCAGGCCGAGCTTGAGCCAGAACCGCAGCGCTTCGCGAAAGGTGGGATGAGGAGCCATGCGCGCCAAGCAAGACAGCCTGTGAGAAACGGTTCAAGCCGCCGACTGCCGCCGTGCACCGCCAAACCGTAGGGGCCTCGCTCGCGAGGCTCGTTCAACGCGTGACCGCAAAGCGCGCGTGATCTCCATGCCTGCGCGCAACGGGCCTCGCGAGCGAGGCCCCTACCCGGCATGGACGCGGAGCATGGTTCCCGTCCCCGAGCTCACGCCCGGGGCCACGGGGGAAGCGGGGCGCGGGCCTCGAGGCCACGGTTCAACTCGCCAAGCTCGCGGCGCCTGCAGGCTTCCCTTGCGGGCGAAAAACTTGCCTGCTGGCGGACATGCTTCCGCTGATCGTCGTCTCGCTCGTCTGGGCGTTTTCCTTCGGGCTCATCAAGGGCCGGCTCGCCGGCCTCGACGCCGACGCCGTGTCCGCGGTGCGCCTGGGCCTGGCGCTGCTGGCGTTCCTGCCGTGGCTGCGCCCGCGCGCGGTGCGGCCGTCGACGGCGGCGTGGTTGATGGCGATCGGCGCGGTGCAGTTCGGGTTGATGTATGCGCTCTACCACCACGCGTTTCACCACCTGAAGGCGCACGAGGTGGCGCTGTTCACCATCTTCACGCCGATCTACGTGACGTTCTTCGACGCGACGTTGTCGGCCCGGTGGCAACCGCGCCACCTGGCCGCCGCCGGTCTGTCCGTGCTGGCGGCCGGCGTGCTGCTGTGGAGCAAGCTCGACAACCCGGACTTCATGACGGGCTTCCTGTTGATGCAGGGGTCCAACCTTTGCTTCGCGGCGGGGCAGATCGCCTACCAGCGCACGCGCCGCGCGGTGGGCGGCAAGACGACCGACGCGGGCCTGTTCGGCTGGCTCTACCTGGGCGCGACGGCCGTCGCGGTGCTCGCCTGCGCGGGGCTCGGCGGCGAGTCGGGCACGGGGTTCGATGCGCTGGCGGCGTGGCGCGATTTTCGTCCGACGGCGGACCAGTGGCTGGTGCTCACCTACCTCGGCGTGTTGTCGTCGGGCGTCGGATTTTTCCTGTGGAACCTCGGCGCGACCAAGGTCAACGCGGGCACGCTGGCGGTCTTCAACAACGCCAAGATCCCGCTGGCGGTGTTGTGCTCGCTGCTGTTCTTCGGCGAGCACGCGAACGTCGTCCGGCTGGCCGCGAGCCTCGTGCTGATGGGCGCGGCGCTGTGGCTGACCGAGGGCAAAAAAAATCCCGCCGGCTGAGCGTCGGCGGGATCAGGTGGAGGGTTTTGACCGGCGGAGGCGCGGGCGCCTTGACCGACAATCGCCTCAGTTGGAGGCGTAGAAGGCGTTGATCTTGTCGGAGACGTCGCGGAAGCCGATGTCCTCGCTGTAGATCAGCTTGTATTCGTTGATGGCTTCCTGGGTCTTGCCCATGGCCTCGTAGCAGGAGGCGAGCTGGTAGATGACGTCCTTCTTGGTGTCGTCCATCGAGGCGAGCTCGCTCTTGGCGGTCTGGAACTGGGCGATGGCGAGGTCGAACATCTTGCGGGCCTTGAGGGCCTTGCCCATGCCGGCGAGCGCGGAGATGCGGACCTTGGGGTTCTTTTGCGCCTGCTGGTAGTTGGCGATGGCCTCCTGGTATTCGCCGGCCTCGAAGTGGAGATTGGCGAGGGTGTAGCGGGCGGCGTAGTCGTTGGGGTAGCGCTCGACGTAGGCCTTGGACTGGGCGAGGCGGAAGGAGGTGAGCTTGGCCTTGGCGGCCTCAAGCGCAGACTGGGCGGCGACGTTCTCAGGAGACTCGGCGAGCTTGGTCTGGGCGGCGTGCACCTCGTCCTCGATGATGGCGACCTCGAGATCACCTTCGAGGCGCTCGAGGCCGGAGTCGCCGGCGCCGGAGGGGAGCTTGCGGGCCTTGCGCAGCCACTCGAGGGCGTCGGCGAAGCGGTTGAGCTTGCGGTAGCCGTCGACGATGGAACGGTAGTGGTTGAGATTGTCGGGCTCGGCCTCGACGCGCTGCTTCGCCTCGGCGATGAGGCGCTCGGTCATGTCGGAGGAGGTGACGACCTTGGCGGCCTGCTCGAGCGAGACGGCCTGCTCCTCGTCGCGGAGCTTTTCGCGGAAGGTGCCTTCCTCCTCCCACTTGCCCTTGTCCATGGTCTGGGCGACGGAGGCGCGGCGCATGAGCGCGAGGGCGTCGCCGTCCTGGGGCTTGGTGCGGAGCAGATCGTCGGCGACGCGCAGGGCCTCCTTGTGCTTGTTGGCGGCGAGGTAGGCCTCGCCGAGCGAAAGGAGGGTGTCGTGGTCGGCCGGCTGGATCTCGCGGATGCTCTCCCACGCGAAGCAAACGGTCTCGGGCATCTCGAGGGCGGCGGCGGACTCGGCGAGGAGCTTGAGCGCGCTGACGTTGTTGGGGTCGACGGCGAGCATCTTCTCGGCGTTCTCAATGCCCTTGGCCGGGTCCTTCTTGGAGCCGAACATGAAGCCGGCCTGAGTCATGGAGCCGAAGGCCTTGGTGAAGAGCTTGCTCTTGGACTGCGCCTTCTTGACCTGCGCGACGCGTTGGAGGCGGCGCACCGGCACGCACCCCGGGGCGTTTTTGAGCACCTGAGCGGTGACTTCGATGACGTAGTCCGCATTGCCGCGCTGAAGGGCGACCTGGGCGTTTTCCAACTGCTTTTGCAGCCGGGGGTCGAGAGAGGAGACGGGGATTTCCTGCATATGGGGAAGTGATACAGAAAAACCGCCCTCTCAAACGGTCAACGCTAGATTACCTGCAGATCGCGCCGCGCGGCGGCCTCCAGACGCTGCAATCCGCTGGCAACAACCGCCTCCGACGCGCCTTCGACGAGCAAACGGAGCTTGGGCTCGGTGCCGGAGAATCGCACGAGCACGCGGCCGCCCTCGCCGAACTCGGTTTCGAGCGCGGCGATCTCGGCGGTGAGCGCGAGCAAATCGGCAAGCGGGCGCTTCTCGCGCACCATGAGGTTGCGCGTGCCCTGGGGGAATTTTTTCAGGCGTCGGCGCAGTTCCGACAGCGGACGGCCGGTGGACAGCATGACCTCGATCACGCGCAACGCCGCGACGAGGCCGTCGCCGGTCGGCGAGAGGTCGGCACAAATGACATGGCCGCTCGACTCGCCACCAAGAGTCAGACCGTCGGCGAGCATGCGCTCGATCACATAGCGGTCGCCGACCTGCGTGCGCACCGCGCGGCCACCGGCGGCGCGCAGGGCGGCGTCGACGCCGAGGTTGCTCTGCACGGTGACGACGAGGGTCTTGGCGGCCAGCGTGCCGCGCTCCAGCGCGTGGGTCGCGAGGATGGTAAGCAGCTCGTCGCCGTCGAGGATCTCGCCGTGTTCGTCGCAGAGCACGCAGCGATCGCCGTCGCCGTCGTGGGCCACGCCGATGCGCGCGCCCTCGGCCACGACGCGCGCGGCCAGTTGCGCCGGATGCTCGCTGCCGACGCCGGCGTTGATGCGCGCGCCGTCGGGCTCGGCGCCGATGCCGACGACCTCCGCGCCGAGGGCGCGCAGCACGGCGGGGCTGGTCCCGCAGGTGGCTCCGTGCGCGGTGTCGAGCACGACGCGCCAGCCGGCCAGCGAGCCGGCGGGCAGCACCGCCGACATGGCCTGCACGTAGTCGCAGACGGCGTTCTCCAGCGGCGCGGCCAGCGGAGCGGGCGCGTCATCGGGCAACAGCGCCTCGATGGTGGCCTCGTCGGCGTCGGTGAGCTTCACGCCGTCCGTAGTGAAAAACTTGATACCATTGTCCGCCGCCGGGTTGTGCGAGGCGGTGATCATGACGCCGAGAGCGGCGTCGGACGAGCGCACCGCGCGGGCGAGCGCGGGCGTGGGCACGACGCCGAGCGAGACGGGCGCAAGTCCGCCGGCGGCCAGGCCGGCGGCGACCGCCTCGAGCAGGTCGGGCCCCGACAGGCGGGTGTCGCGGCCGATGAACACGCGGGCCCCGGGGCGGGCGACCCAGCGGGCGACGGCGAGGCCGAGGCGGGCGGCGAATTGCGGGTTGACGACCGGTCCGCCGAACGGACCGCGCACCCCGTCGGTGCCGAAGTAACGACGATTCATGTTTGCTGGAAAAACTCGCGGGCGCGAGCGATGCGTTCGCGAACGGCGCCGCCGAGCAGTTGCTCGCGGGCCAGCGCGACGCCCTCGGAGGGCGCGGCGGTGCGGCCGCAAACCCAAAGGGCGAGCGCGGTGTTGGCCACGATGGTGTCGACCAAGCCGCGCGGCCCGCGGCCGTCGAGCAGCGCGTTGACGATCGCGAGATTGGTGTCGAGGTCGCCGCCGATCAGGTCCTCGACGGGCGAGCATTGCAGCCCGATCTCGGCCGGCGACCACAGGCCGTCGATCTGGCGAAGGCGACCGATGCCGCGCACACGGTTGTCGCCGGCGGTGGTGAACTCGTCGATGCCGCGATCCGGTCCGAGCACGCAGTGGGCGGCCAGGCCCGCCTCGGTGCCGAGCAGATCGAGCACCTCGGCGAGCAGCGGCACCCAGCGCTCGGAGAAGGAGCCGAGCATGATGTGAGCGGGACGGCCGGGGTTGATGAGCGGACCGAGGATGTTGAAGATCGAACGCCGTCCCTCGTCGGCGAGGATTTTGCGGGCCGGAGCGATGTGCTTGAACGTCGGGTGGTAGGCCGGCGCGAAGAAAAACGCGAAGCCCAGCTCGGCGAGGCCGGCGCGGATCTTTTCGGGAGGTGCCTGCAGATCGACGCCGAGCGCGGCCAGCAGGTCCGCGCTGCCGCACTTGGAGGTGATGCCGCGGTTGCCGTGCTTCATGACCCTGACGCCGGCCGAGGCCAGCGTCAGCACGACGAGACTGGAGATGTTGAACGCGCCGACCTTGTCGCCGCCGGTGCCGACGATGTCGATCGCCTCGCCGGACCAGGCGGACACGCCGGGGTCGACGGCGCGGGCGCGGAAGGCCCGGGCAAAGGCGGCCACCTCGGCGGGCGTTTCGCCCTTGTCGGCGAGGGCGCGCAGGAAGCCGGCCTTGTCGGCGGCCTCCACGGCGGGATCGGCGAGGACGGGCACGACGGCCTGGACGTCGTCGGCGGTCAGTTCGCGGCCGGTGGCGAGGAGTCGGGTAAGTTCCGCAAGTGCGCTCATGGGCGGGCAGGTAATCCGGATTGGACCATCGGGGGGAAGCATATTCTCGACATGACCGCACGCCTGTGGAACCAGAGGGCGTGCGACGTCTGCTATTATTAATCTCCGTCCTTTGCCTGCAATGCGCGTGGCTGCGCGCCGACGAGGCGGCGCGTCCGCTCAGCGCGCGTGACGCTTTCGTGCTGGGCGTGGTCGAGGGCGTGACCGAGTTTTTGCCCGTCTCGTCCACCGGCCACCTGATCATCGCCAGCGACCTGCTGGAGCTGAATGCCGACGAGCAACTTCTGGACAGCGCGGGCCGGCCGATCTGGTTGACCCCGCCCTCCGACGAAAACCCCGCCGGCGAGCCGCTCACGCTCAAGCTCGCCGCCGACACCTACGTCGTCGTCATCCAAGCCGGCGCGATCTGCGCGGTCGTGTTGCTCTATTGGGGCCAGTTGACCGGCATGCTGGCCGGCTTGCTCGGCCGCAGCACCGCGGGCCTGCGCCTACTGCGCAACATCATCCTCGCCTGCATCCCCGCGGTGGTCATCGGACTCGCCGCCGAGGACTGGATCGACGCCAACCTCTTCTCGATCCGCGCGGTGGCTTTTGCCCTGATCACCGGCGCGGCGCTGATGTTCTATGCCGAGCGCTGGCGCCGCAAGACCAGCGGGCTGGCCACCTCGCGCCTCGAGCCCGCCGACCTGCGTCCGGGGCAGGCCCTCGGCATCGGCCTGATGCAGTGCCTCGCGCTCTGGCCTGGCATGAGCCGCTCAATGTCGACGATGGTCGGCGGCTACTTCGTCGGCCTCGCGCCGGCCAAGGCCGCGGAGTTCAGTTTCCTCGTCGGCCTGCCCATCCTGACCGGCGCGGCCGGCCTGAAGGCGATGAAACACGGTCCCGCCATGATCACGGTCTTCGGCTGGGGCCCCGTTCTGTTCGGCGCGGCGGTCGCGGCGGTGTCGGCCGGCATCGCGGTGAAATTCCTCGTCGGCTACCTCACGCGCCACGGCCTGGAGGTTTTCGCCATTTACCGGGTGATCGTGGGCGCGGTGCTGTTCCTTTGGTTCGTCTGAGCCGACCGGCAGGTGGACCAACGGCAAAATCCGTTGGTTATCTCGCTTGACCACCCCACCCCGGAGCCTTACTCACGTCATCTTTTCACACTCGACAATCCGTCGCCGCACGCGGCGCATTCACCTTCAAATCACCCGCTCACCATGGCCAATCCGAAACGCAAGCAGTCCAAACGCCGCAGCGCCAACCGCCGCGCCGCCAACGCTTTCAAGGCTCCCCAGTTCGCCAAGGACCCGACCGACGGCACCGCCTTCCGTCCGCACCACGTCAATCCCAACAACGGGATGTATCGCGGTCGCCAGGTGCTCGACGTCGAAGTCTGAGCCCCGGACCGTTCGATCAGGTCCCCCTAGCCATCCACCGCGATGGTTTCCTCCTCCGGCGAAACCGGCCGCATAGCGCTTGACGCGATGGGCGCCGACCTCGGGCCCTCCGAGATCGTCGCCGCCGTCAAGCTGGCCTTCGCCGAATTCTCCAACCTGTTGCCCGTCACCTTGGTGGGCAATCAGGATGTTTTGCGTCCGCTGGTCGCTGCCGAGGGCCTCGAAGCCCATCCGAAGCTCGCGATCCAGCACGCCTCCGAAGTCGTCACCATGGACGACAAGCCCATGCAGGCCTTCCGTCGCAAGAAGGACTCCTCCATGGCCCGCGCCATCGAGCTGGTCAAAACCGGCGAGGCGTCCGCCGTCGTCAGTTGCGGCAACACCGGCGCGCTCATGGCCGGCGGCACCATCCGCCTGCGCACCCTCGGCGGCATCGACCGCCCCGCCCTCGCCGCGATCATCCCGCGGGACAAAGGCCACTTCATCCTCATCGACGCCGGCGCCAACCCCCAGGCCGAGCCCGAGCACCTTCTGCACAACGCCCTGCTCGGCAGCCACTACGCCAAGGTCATCCTCGGCGTGAAAAATCCCCGCGTCGGCCTGCTCACCATCGGCACCGAGGAAGGCAAGGGCAACGCCCTCGTCGCCGGCAGCCACGCCTTGCTCAAGCAGAACACCGGCGTCATCAACTACGTCGGCCACACCGAGGGTTTTCAGGTCTTCACCGACCACTGCGACGTCGCCGTCTGCGACGGCTTTGTCGGCAACCTCCTGCTCAAGAGCTGGGAGTCGCTCGCCAAGTTTTTCTCGGCCACGCTCAAATCGGAACTCAAGGCCAACCCCGTGCGTATGGCCGGTGCGATGCTCTCCAAGGGAGCCTTCGCCGCTTTGAAGCAGCGCATCAACCCCGATATCTACGGGGGGGCCCCCCTGCTCGGCCTGCGAGGCAACGTGCTCAAGGCCCACGGCTCCAGCAACCGGCACGCGATCAAGAACGCCCTCGCCGCCGCCGGCAAAGTCATCCGCGCCGACCTGCTGCGCCACATCGAGGAAGACGCCGCCAAGCTCAACCAAACCCTGCCCGCCGGCGAATCCGCCGAGACCGCCGCCACCCCGGCCACGGAGGTTTGACTCCCCTTCGCACGGACATTTCCTCCTCCCGTTTCCATGGCCAACAACCCCGCCCACGCCATCCTCGGCACCGGTTCCTACGCCCCCGAGCGGGTTGTGACCAACAACGACCTCTCCAAGCAGGTCGACACCTCCGACGAGTGGATATTCACCCGCACCGGCATCCGTGAGCGCCGCATCGCCGGCCCCGCCGAGACCACCTCCTTCATGGCGGCAGAGGCCTCCCGTCGCGCCTTGGCCGACGCCGGCGTGACCCCCGCGCAGATCGACCTCGTCATCGTCGCCACGATGACCCCCGACATGCCCATGCCGGCCACCGCGTGCCTCGTGCAGCACCTGCTCGGCGTGCCCGCCACCGCCCCCTGCTTCGACCTCAACGCCGCCTGCTCCGGCTTCCTCTACGCGCTCGACACCGCGTGGGCCATGCTCGCCTCCGGGCGCTACAAACACGCGCTCGTGATCGGCGCGGAAAAACTCTCCTCGGTCCTCGACTGGACCGACCGCACCACCTGCGTGCTCTTCGGCGACGGCGCCGGCGCCGTCGTGCTCGGCCCCGCCCGCGGCACCGCCGGCATCCTCGGCTCCAAACTCTACGCCGAGGGCGCCCACGCCGACATGCTCTGCATCGCCGGCGGCGGCAGCCGCCACCCCGCCGTCACCGCCACCACCGCCGAGGCCGACGCGCCCAAGCGCGCCATCACCATGCGCGGCCGCGAGATCTTCAAGCTCGCCGTCCGCCAGATGGAGGACGCCGCCCGCGAGATCCTCGACCTGCACGGCCTGCCCGCCGGCGCGGTCGACTGCGTGGTGCCGCACCAGGCCAACCTCCGCATCATCGACGCCATCGCCCAGTATCTCGAGCTCCCGACGGACCGCTTCTTCGTCAATCTCGAGCGTTACGGCAACACCTCCGCCGCCTCCATCCCGCTCGCGCTGGACGAGGCCCGCCGCGCCGGCCGCATCCAACCCGGACACACCACGCTGCTCGTGGCGTTCGGGGCAGGCTTGACCTACGGTTCCGCGCTGGTTCGCTGGTGATTATTCTCATGGCATTTACACGCGTCTGGCGCCGATTCCACCTCCCCCTCATCGCGTTCATCGGCCTCGTCGCCGGTGCCTCCGCCCTTCGGGCCGATCTCGTCTGGGAGCCCGCCACCGGCTGGCGGGTCGAAGGCGGCGTGCTCGCCAACTTCGTCGAGAACGACGACAGCCGCAACGCGCTCGACCACATGAACAAGGCCCGCGCGGCCGAGGAGGCCGGCGACCGCGGCGACGCCATCAAGCACTACCGCACCGTCGCCAAGAACTACGCCAGCTCCGTCTATGCCGCCGAGGCCAACTTCCGCCTCGGCAAGCTCTGGACCGAGGGCCGCCGCTTCTACAAGGCCTTCGACGCCCTCCAGGTCGTCGTTGAAAGACACCCCAACTACGAACGCTTCAACGAGACCATCGGCGCCCAATACCGCATCGCCAACGCCCTCGTGAACGGCGAGCGCAACCGCATCTGGGGCGTCATCCCCGGCTTCAAGAACCGCTCCCAGGGCATCGAATATCTCGAGACCATCATCAAGACCGCGCCCTACAGCGACTACGCCCCGCTCAGCCTGATGACCATCGCCCGCACCCATCAGCGGCTCGGCGAGGCCGACGAGGCCATCGACGCCCTCGACCGCATGGTCAACGACTACCCGCAGAGCTTCCTCGCTCCCGACGCCTACCTCAATCTCGCCCAGGCCCACGGCGAACTCGTGCAAGGCCCCAACTACGACCAGGCCTCCACCCAGCAGGCGCTCACCTACTACCAAGACTTCCTGATCCTCTTCCCCGAGGACCCCGCCGCCCCGGAGGCCAGCGACGGCCTCGTCGACATGCGCACCATGCTCGCCGAGAGCAAGATGCAGATGGCCCAGTTCTACGACAAATACCGCGCCAACTACACCGCCGCGCGCGTCTTCTACAACGAGGCCATCACCATCTATCCCGACTCGCCCGTCGCCGAGCGCGCCCGTGCCCGCCTTGAGAAGATCGACGCCATCCTCGCCGGTGAGGCGCCCGCCGAACCCACCGCCCCCGAGACCGCGCCGCCCGCCAAGAAGCGCTTCTGGCTCTTCTGATCCCTCCACAAAAACGCGCCCCGCGAGGACGCGTATCCGCTTTCTCACGATGGCTCCCCTTTCACGAACCATGTCCCGCTTTCTCACCGGCCTCTTCCTGACCGTCCTCATCGGCCTCACGGGCTGCTCCCACTACCAGATGGGCACCGGCGCCGAGACCAAGTTCGACACGCTCTTCATCCCGCCGGTCACCAACGACGCCAATCTGCCCCAGGCCGTCGCCCTCGTCACCACCGAGATCCGCGAGACCTTCCTGCGCGACGGCCGCGTGCGCCTCGTCGCCTCCGAGGAAGAGGCCGACGCCGTGCTGCGCGTGCGCATCGTCGGCTACGCCCGCGACCGTCTCGTCTCGCAGCCCGCCGACACCGGCCTCGCCCGCAAGTTCGGTATGGTCCTCACCGCCGACTGCACCCTCACCGTCGCCGGCGACGACAAACCCCTCTTCGAAAACCGCCGCTTCGTCGCCGAGCGCCAGCTCTTCACCGACGGCAACGCCGTGGGCGCGCCCTACGACGGCCAGTTGCAGGCCCAGTATCAGAACCTGCCGCTGCTCGCCGAGAGCCTCGCCGCGCAGCTCCGCGCCGCCGCGCTCGACGTCTGGTAAACAACCGCTCCGGCCGGCGCAATTGGGGCTTCTCAAAGCCCGCCGCGGGGCTTCATCGTCTCGCCCGTGAAGCACGCCTCCCTCCTCGCCCCGTCCATCCTTGCCGGCGACCACGCCCGGCTCGCCGACAGCGCCCGCATCGCCGCAGAACACGGCGCCCGGTGGCTGCACCTCGACATCATGGACGGTCACTTCGTGCCTAACCTCACCTTCGGCCCGCAGACTGTCGCCGCGCTGCGGCCCGACTCGAAGCTCTTCTTCGACACGCACCTAATGCTGTCGCGCCCGCAGGACTACATCGAGCCCTTCGCCAAGGCCGGCTCAGATCTGATCAGCATCCACATCGAGGCCGACTGCGACCAACGCGCCACCCTCGCCCGCATCCGCGAACTCGGTCCTCAAAACGGCATCGTGCTCAACCCCGGCACACCCGCAGCGGCCATCGAACCGTTCCTCGACCAGGTCGACCTCGTGCTAGTCATGACCGTGCAACCCGGCTTTGGCGGCCAGGCCTTCAACACGCAGATGCCAGCCAAGATCGCGCAGATCGCGAAGTGGCGCGAGGAGCGCGGCCTGGCGTTCCGCCTCGAGGTCGACGGCGGCGTCGATCTAAAGACCGGCCCCCTCTGCCGTAATGCCGGCGCGGATACCTTTGTGGCCGGCACCGCCTTTTTCAAGGCCCCCGACCGCTCCGCCTTCGCCGCCCAGGTCGCGGCGTGGTGAGGTGACCAACGTAGGGGCCGAGCTTGCTCGGTCCTTCAACCGTGCGCCGGTGAATGAACGTTGTCTCGCATGACAACGCCGCAACGGGCCGCGCTAGCGCGGCCCCTACCTTGAGCGGCAAGCCCGCCCCTCACCGCCCGGCGCGGGCCAGATCGACGACCTCGCGGTATTGGGCGCGGAAGTGTTCGCCAAGTTCCTTGGCGAGGTGGATCTCGGCGACCTTGTCGCGGGCGCGCAGTGCGTCCTTGATCCGGCCCGAGGCCATCGCGTGGTCCACGACAGAGACGTCGCTCACCTTGGCCAGCGCCTCGGGCGGACGACCGGCGGCCTCGACCGCGCGCCAAGCCGCGACCAACTCCTCGTGGGGGTCGATGCACATGACCTTGATGATAAAACGCAGCTCGCCGAACAGACCGCCGGTCCACTCCGGGTGATAAACGAGCGGGTCCTCGATGGCGTAGGGTTTTTCGTCGGGGTCGCTGCGCAGGGCGTCGACGCCGGGCTCGGTGTAGGCGTCCTTGCGCACGGGCAGGCGGCGCAACGCGTAGTCGGCGGGACCGCCCGGCGTGCCGGGACGCTGGTTCCACAGGCGCTGGCCCTCGGGGCTGACGGTGAACTCGATGAAGTCGCGGGCCAGCTCGGGATTCGGCGCGCCGCGGAGCAGGCCGATGGGGTCGACCGAGTAGGCGGTGCCGCCGGCCGGCGAGACGTAGCTGACGCGCGTGGTGCCGCCGCGCCGCAGCAGCGCCTCGGCCTGCTGGCGTCCGTAGAAGTCGATGCACATGCCGGCCGCGCAGTTGCCGGCGGCGACGTCGATCGGCACCTTTTGCGCGCTGTCGGTGAAATAGCGGGCGTTGGCGGAGATGCGCTGGAGCAGCCGCAGGCCGTCGGCCCAGCCGTCGGCGATCGCGGCGGAAACCGCGGCGCGTCGCGAGGCCTCGTCGGCGAAGCGGGCGTTGTCGACGCGGGCCCGCATGACGGCGTGTATCCGTTGTTGAATGACGTTTTCGAAGGCCTTGTTCATCGAGCCGCTCTTGGTCGGGTCGGCCAGCGCGACGGAGCCGGCGTAGCGCGGGTCGGCGAGGTCGGCCCAGCCGGTCGGCACGGGCAGGCCGAGGCGGGCGAGTTCGTCGTGGTTGACGATGATGCCGAAGGAGCTGAGCACGACGCCGATCCAGCGGCCGTCGGCGTCGCGGTAGTCGTCGCCGGCGTGGCGCAGGGGGATCACGTCGTCGTTGAACCACTCGGGGTGCGCCGCGACCACGCCGCTGTCGACGAGCCGTCCGGCACGGGCCTGCACGATGAAGTCGTAGGCACCGCCACCGAAGAACAGGTCGATGCCGCAGCCGACGTCGGAGGCGAGGAAGGCGGCGCGCGCCTCGCGGGCCTCGGGCGGCGCGTCGACGGGCAGGCGTCCGTTGGCGAACGAGGATTGCACGACGAGGCTCCAGGGGCGGCCGAGGTCGTTGGTCCAGTGGTCGCGAAAGGCGGCGGTGTATTCACCCTCCAGATACCGGGCGATCTCGCTGGTGCCGCCGATGGTGCGCCAGTCGATGGCGGCGGTGCGACCGGTCCGCGCGGCCCGCCACTCGGAGAAGGCGCGGGCGAACTCGCGGCGGATGGCCTCGTTGTGCGGGGTGATGACGACGAGGGTGTCGTCGGCCGGCCCGGTGGCGACGGCGGCCTCGCGCAGGGCGAACGGCAGGACGAGGATGGCCGCGAGGATCGTCAGCAGGGCGATGTTTTTGAACATGGCGCGGGGCGTGGCGGGCGGTGATGGCGGCGGCGGTGAGTCGGGAGGAATCGGCTCACTTCACGAGCACGACGACATCGTCGGGATCGGCGGAGGCGTGCAGTTCGCCGGCCTGCGCGGCGCCGACGTGGCGGGGGTTGAGTTCGTAGATCTTGAGCGTCGGTCCGGCGGTGGTGAATTCGTATTGGGCGACTTCGCCGAGATAGACGGACTGGCCGATGCGGCCGGGCACGCTGTTGACGGACGCGGCGGTTTCACCGAGCCGCCAGCACTCGGGCCGGATGGAGAGCGTGACGGCGGAGCCGGTCGCGGGGCGGTCGGCGGGGTCGCCGAGGCGGCCTTGGAAGCGGCCGATGGCGGTGTCGACGACGGCTTGGTCGCCGTCGAGCGAGGCGAGCGTGCCGGGGATGAAGTCGGTCTCGCCGATGAAGTTGGCAACGGTGCGGCCGGACGGGCGGCGATAGACCTCGCGCGGCGCGCCGACCTGCAGGATGTGGCCGCCCTCGAGGATGGCCATGCGGTCGGCGATGGAGAGGGCCTCCTTCTGGTCGTGGGTGACGTAGACGGTGGTGAGGTTGAACTCCTTGCAGACGCGGCGGATCTCGGTGCGCATCTCCAGACGGAGCTTGGCGTCGAGGTTGGAGAGCGGCTCGTCGAGCAGGAGGCAGCGCGGGCGGATGACGAGGGCGCGGGCGAGCGCGACGCGTTGCTGCTGGCCGCCGGAAAGTTGGTTGGGCTTGCGGTCGGCGTAGGCACCCATGCGCACGGACTCGAGGGCGGCGCCGACGCGTTGTTTGATCTCGGCGGAGGGCACCTTGCGCTCCTCCAGGCCGAAGGCGACGTTCTGGGCGACGGTCATGTGGGGCCAGAGCGCGTAGCTCTGGAACATCATGCCGGTGTTGCGCTTGTGCGGGGCAAGTCGGGTGACGTCCTCGTCGCCGAAACGAATCGTGCCGGCCTCGGGGATGTAGAAGCCGGCGAGGCTGCGCAACAGGGTGGTCTTGCCGCAGCCGCTGGGGCCGAGCAGGAAGAAGAGTTCGCCGGGGCGGATGGTCAGATCGAGCCCGTGCAAGGCCACCGTGGAACCGAAGCGTTTGGTCAGTTGAGTGATGCCGATGGAGATCATGCGGGCGGGGCGATGGCCGTGACCAAGGCAAGAATCGTGCCTTCGCGGAGTCAAAGGGAATGGCCGCGCGCGACCATTCGTAACAGTGCGCGGCTTGTCCTTGCGGGGCGGCGGCGGTTACTGTGTGTTTTTTCCCGAGATGCCCTCCGCCGAACAATTTCCCGCCCACGCCGACCTGGCCTCCGTGCTCGTGACCGAGGCCGACATTCGCAAGCGAGTCCGCAAGATGGGCAAGGAGATCAGCGCCCTCTACGGCGACGAGGAGATCACGGTGATCTCGCTGATCAACGGCGCGGTGCTCTTCACCGCCGACCTGCTGCGCGAGATCACCAACCCGGTGCGCCTCGACTGCATCCGCATCTCCAGCTACCGCAACGAGACGACGTCCAACGGCAAACCGCAGGTGCTCGGCAGCCTCACGCTCGACATCGCCAACCGCCACGTGCTGCTGATCGACGACATCCTCGACACGGGCAAGACGCTCTCGGTGGTCGTGTCGTTGATCCACAAGCTCAACCCCGCCAGCGTGCGCACCTGCGTGCTGCTCGACAAACGCGGCCGCCGCGAGGTGGAGTTCGAGAGCGACTTGGTGGGCTTCCAGATTCCGGACAAGTTCGTCGTGGGCTACGGTCTCGATTTCGCCGAGCGCTACCGCAACCTGCCCTGCATCGGCGTGCTCAAGCCCAACCTGCAAAACCCGCCCGAGTGGGCCTGAGCGGCGGGTCGCGGCGAAGTCGTAAGCTTGATGCGTGAAATGCGTTGAGCGCGGTGGACGCGTGGCTCGCAACGCGTGAGAGCGGCGCTTACTGCGGAATCTTCAGCACCATGCCGATGCTGATCGAACGCTCGTCGGGCATGACGTCGCGGTTGGCCGTGTAGATCTCGCGCCAACGTGAACCGCTGCCGTAGTAGCGCACGGCCAGGTTGTAGAGCGTGTCGCCTTTGACCACGGTGTGCCGGCGGAAATTGCCGGACAACACCGGCGTCGGCGCGGGAGTCGGCGCAACCGTCGGCGGTGGCGTCGGACGCGGCGCGATCGCCACGGGGGCCTGCGGCGTCTCCACGGGCACGGGTTGCACCGGAACCAACGCGTGTTGCGAAGGCTCGATCACCGCGATGGTGCCGCCGGTGTTGCGCGTCGCGTCGAGCAAGGCCTGACGCGCCTCGGAGAGCTGTTCCTTGAGCAGCAGGTTTTCGCGCTGGAGTTTGTCGAGCGTGTCGTAGGCGTCGGAGCGGATGGCCTGGTTTTCCAACGGCTGCGCGGGCAGCGTGCGTGCGAACTCCCGAGTCGCGGCCTCGATCTGTTGGCGCACGAGGTCGGCCTGCTGGCTGTTGGGCTTGAGCTCGCGAAATTTGCGGTAGTGATAGATCGCGGCGATCGGGTCCTTAATGTGCTTCTGGTAGAGAATCGCCGCCTCAAGATGCGACTCCGGCGCGCCCTCGCCACGCTCGGCGATGACTTTGAGAAAGGCCGCCAGCGCCTCCTGGTTACGGTCTTGGCGCAGCAATTCCTTGCCCCGGCGGTAGTCGCGATCCTCCACCTCGGGAGTGAATACCTTGGGATCGCGCGGCACACACCCCGTCGCCCAGAAAAGCGACGCAAGCGCGACTAATAGCAGCGAACAGGACCGGAACCACATGGAGGGACAGGGGAAATGGATTGAACGGAAAACAGTTGCTCCTAAGTCTCCCAACCCCTTTCCCGACTCAAACCCTAAATGGCTCTTTCGACCAAAACCATCCTCGCCCGGGCCCGCGCCTGCCTGCGCATCGAACAAGCCGCCATCACGGCCACCCGTGATGGTCTCGACGAGGGTTTTGCCGACGTCGCCCGCCTCGTCCACCAAGCCATCGGCGAGGGTCGCAAGCTCATCTTCACCGGCGTCGGCAAGTCCGCGCACATCTGCCAAAAACTCGCCGGCACCTTCAACAGCACCGGCGCGCCGTCCTGCTTCCTCGACGCCACCGCCGCGCTGCACGGCGATCTCGGCGTCTGCTCGGAGGGCGACGTCGCCATCGTGCTGAGCAACAGCGGCCAGTCCGACGAGATCCTCCGGCTTGTCACCATGCTGAAGCGCTTCGGCGTGCACCTCGTCGGCTTCACCAGCAACCCCGACTCCGAACTCGCCCGCCACGCCGACCTCGCCCTGCTCTACCGCGTGCCCGAGGAGGCCTGCCCGCTCAAGCTCGCCCCGACCGCCAGCACCACCGCGGCCCTCGCGCTCGGCGACGCGCTCGCCATGGTGTTGCTCGAGGCCCGCGGACTCACCCGCGACGACTTCGCCCGCTTCCACCCCGCCGGCAACCTCGGCCGCGTTCTCCTCCTGCGCGTCAGCGACATCATGCGCACCGGGGACCGCCTCTGCGTCGGCCCGGACAACATCACCCTGCAGGACGCCATCCTCCGCATGACCAAGGCCAAGAGCGGCAGCATCGCCCTCGTGCAACCGCGCACCGGCAAGCTCACCGGCATCCTCACCGACGGCGATTTCCGACGCGGCGCGCTCACCGGCCCCGGCTTCCTCGACCGCCCCGTTTCCAATTTCATGACCAAAGGACCCAAAACCGTGTCCGCCGACGCACTCGGCGTCGACGCGCTCCGCCTGTTCGAAGCTCACAAGATCGACGACCTCATCGTCGTCGACACCAAGGGGAAACCCGTCGGCCTCGTCGACGGACAGGACCTGCCAAAATTGAAAATCGTATGAGCGACACCCCCGTTCGAGTCGGCATCATCGGCATGGGCGGCTTTGCCGGCGCGCACCACCAAGCCCTGCTGAAACTGGAATCGCTTCGCCAATCGCGGCTGGTCTGCGCCTGCGATCCGCGGGCCGACGCCTTCGCCGAACAACAGGCCAAATGGCGTTTCACCGACCGCGGCGTGCGCGTGTTCACCGACTACCGCGACATGCTCGACGCCTGCGGGCACGAGCTCGACGTGCTCGTCATCCCCACTCCGATCACGCTCCACGCCGAGATGCACCGCGCCGGCGTCGAACGCGGCATCCCCGTCTATCTTGAAAAGCCCCCCACCCTCGACCCCGACGAACTCGAGGCCATGATCGCGTGCGACGCGCAGGCGAAAAAAGCCACGCTCGTCAGCTTCAACTTCATCATCGAGAAACCCCGCCAGTCCCTCAAGGCCCGCCTGCTCGCCGGCGAGTTCGGACGCCTGCACGAGGCCCGGCTCAACGTGCGCTGGCCCCGCGCCACGAGCTACTTCACCCGCAACGACTGGGCCGGCCGGCTCCAGGGCGCGGACGGCCGCCTCATCCTCGATTCCTGCATGGGCAACGCCATGGCCCACTTCGTCCACAACCTGCTCTACTGGACCGGCGTCGACGGGCAGATGAACTGGGCCGACCTTCGCCAAGTCCGCGCCGAGCTCTACCGTGCGCATCGCATCGAGGGCGCCGACACCTTCTTCGTGCAGGCCGCCACCGCCGGCGACGTCGCCCTGCGCATCGCCCTCACCCACGCCTGCTCCGCCGAAACCTGCCAGGTCGAGGAGCTGCACTGTGCCAACGCCGTCATCCGCTATGTCGTGGGATCCCACTACGAAATCCGCCGCGCCGACGGCACTGTCGAGCGCGAGCAACTTCCCCCCTTCGACTCGGTCGTCGACAACCACCTCGCCTACTACCGCTACCTACGCGGCGAGACCGACCGCCCCGCCACGCGCCTCGTGGACTCCCGCCCGTTCGTTCACATCAACAACCTCGCCTACGTCTCCACCGGCGCCATCACGACCTTCCCGGCCGACCGAACCAGCCTCGTGCGCAATCCGCAGGACAACGGCGAATACCACGAGGTCGAGGGCCTGGCCGCCGCGCTGAACGATTTCCTGGAAAAGGGCACCTGGCCCTCGCCCGGGCTGTTCGGCCGCACCGCGTCCTCGCGCCTTGCCACGCCGGTGGATCTGCCCGCCACCCGCGATGTCGTCGAGCGCATGATCGCGCACAACGCGCCCGCCTGAACCGGGCGGGCGTCGCCCTGCGCAACGATTGGCATTTTCCGCGCACATCGGCATTTTGGGTCGTTCACGCCCAGACGCTTTGCTCCAATCATCGACCTGACCATGGCCACTCCCGAGTTCACCTACCAAGACACCTTCGCCCTCGGCGCCGACGAGACCGAATACCGCCTCCTGTCCAAGGAAGGCGTCTCGACCGCCACCTTCGAGGGTCAGGAAATCCTCAAGGTCGCCCCCGAGGCCCTCGCCTACCTCGCGCAAAACGCCTTCCACGACTGCTCGTTCATGCTGCGCCCAGCGCACCTCAAGCAGGTCCGCGCCATCCTCGACGACCCCGAGGCCTCCGAGAACGACCGCTACGTCGCCCTCACCCTGCTCAAGAACGCCGAGATCGCCGCGCAAGGCATCCTCCCCTTCTGCCAAGACACCGGCACCGCCATCATCATGGGCAAGAAAGGCCAGCAGGTCTGGACCGGCGCCGACGACGCCGCCTACCTTTCCAAGGGCGTCTACGAGTGCTACACCAAGGAAAACCTCCGCTACTCCCAGACCGCGCCGCTGGACATGTATCGCGAGACCAACACCGGCACCAACCTCCCCGCGCAGATCGACCTCTACGCCACCAAGGGGGCCGAATACAAATTCCTCTTCGTCGCCAAGGGCGGCGGCTCGGCCAACAAGACCTTCCTTTACCAAGAGACCAAGGCGCTGCTGAACCCCAAGAGCCTCGAGAAGTTCTTCCTCGACAAGATGAAGACCCTCGGCACCGCCGCCTGCCCGCCCTACCACCTCACCTTCGTGATCGGCGGCACCTCGGCCGAGACCTGCCTCAAGACCGTCAAGCTCGCCTCGACCAAATACTACGACGCGCTCCCCACCACCGGCAACGAGCACGGCCGCGCCTTCCGCGACATCGAGGCCGAGAAGCTCGTGCTCAAGCTCGCCCAGACCACCGGCATCGGCGCCCAGTTCGGCGGCAAATACTTCGCCCTCGACGTTCGCGTCGTCCGCCTGCCCCGCCACGGTGCCTCCTGCCCCGTCGGCATCGGCGTCTCCTGCTCGGCCGACCGCAACATCAAGGCCAAGATCAACCGGGACGGCATCTGGCTGGAAAAGATGGAGACCAACCCCGGCCGTCTCATCCCCGACGAACTCCGCCAGCTCAAGGACGACCACGTCGTGCGCATCGACCTCAACCAGCCGATGCCCGCCATCCTCGCCGAGCTCAGCAAGCACCCCGTCACCACCCGCGTGTTGCTCAACGGCCCGCTCGTCGTCGCCCGCGACATCGCCCACGCCAAGTTGAAGGAGCGCATCGACGCCGGCCAAGGCCTGCCCGACTACATCAAAAATCACCCGGTCTATTACGCCGGCCCCGCCAAGACGCCGGTCGGCTACGCCTCCGGTAGTTTCGGACCCACGACGGCCGGCCGCATGGACAGCTATGTCGACCTCTTCCAGGAAAACGGCGGCTCCATGATCATGCTCGCCAAGGGCAACCGCTCCAAGGCCGTGACCGACGCCTGCAAAAAACACGGCGGCTTCTACCTCGGCTCGATCGGCGGTCCCGCCGCCATCCTCGCGAAGAACAACATCAAGAAGGTCGAGGTTCTCGAGTATCCCGAGCTGGGCATGGAGGCGGTCTGGAAGATCGAGGTCGAGGACTTCCCCGCCTTCATCCTCGTCGACGACAAGGGCAACGATTTCTTCGTCAACGGCTGCGGCGCCTGCGTGCCCGGCAAGTAAGCGCGCAGCCATTCGTAGCCCCGAGCGTGAGCTCGGGGACGCGTCAGATCAGCGGGCATGGACGTCGTGGGATTTTGGCACCGTCGATCCCCGAGCTCACGCTCGGGGCCACGCGGAGAGTCAGGACCAGGCAAAGATTCCGAGCCATGAGCGAGAACCAGCCACTCCACGACATTTTAGGCTTGTGGCCCGAGGCGTGAGCCGAGGGACTCCGTCGCATGCCCTTCGCTCCCAAGTCGAAACTCCCTCGACTTGAACGGCAGTGGTATCGCGGCCGGGCCGCCGTGCTCTGGACGCACACGCTCCACGACCGCGCCACCGGTTGGCTGACTCCGGATTTCCATCATCGTTTTCGGGAAATCCTTTTGCACACCTGCACCCGACATGACCTCACGTGCCCCGCCTATGTGCTGATGCCCGACCACTGGCACCTGCTTTGGCTCGGTGAGTCCGAAACCTCCGATCAACTGCAGGCGACCAAGTTTTTGCGCGAGCACCTCACCCCGGTTTTATCTCCCCACCGTTTGCAGCCGCAGGCCCACGACCACGTGCTGCGCGAGGAGGAACGCGCCCGCGACGCCATTCGTTCGGCCGGTCATTACATCTTTGAGAACCCGGTGCGGGCCGGGCTGACCGAAGATTGGAAAACCTGGTCTTACATCGGCGCGATGGTCGTCGGTTACCCGCGGCTCGATCCACGAGACGAAGACCACTGGGAGCGCTTCTGGAGAATCCACGCCAGAACCACGGAGTAAACGCGTTCTCCCCGGGCTCACGCCCGGGGCCACATCAGCCAACTCCACTCTCGTGGCACGAGGCGTGAGCCGAGTGATTCGCGTGTGCAGCCTGCCTTCTCCAAACTCCCTCTCCGAGCTCACGCTCGGAGCCACAGGATACTGGAGCCACTGGATGTGCGAAGCCACCGGAAGTCCGGAGCCAAACGATACGACACGTCGCCCTGCCCCACCCTGCACCCGATTACTCCCCCGTCACCGTCACGATGATCTGACGCGTGTGCGGCGCGTCGCGGTGCTCCCACAGGTAGATACCCTGCCAGGTGCCGAGCAGCATGCGGCCGCCGCCGATGGGCACGGTCTCGCTCGTGCGGGTGAGCGCCATCTTGATGTGGCTCGGCATGTCGTCCGGTCCCTCCATGGTGTGCTCGAAGTCGGGATCGTTCTCCGGCACCAACCGCGACAACCACCGGTGCAGATCGCGCCGCGCGGTCGGGTCGGCGTTTTCCATGATGACCAGCGAGCAGCTGGTGTGACGGCAGAACACGTTGACGAGCCCTGTTTTCACACCGCTGCGCGCAACCTCGTGCTCCACCTCGCCGGTGATTTCGCGCAGCCCTTGGCCGCGCGATGAAAACGTAAGGACCGCCTGATGCGTCATCGTCGCCAAGTGGCTTCGTCGGAGTCGTCCGCGCGGGACAAACTCAGAAGCTGATCGAGAGGCGGTCGCCGCCCACGCCGAGGCGCGAGGCCGAGGCATAAAGGATGTCGTCGTTGAGACGACCGGCCTGCTCGCGGGCGATGTTGGCCGAGACTTGGGCGGTCTCGCTGTCCTCAGCGGACTTGACCAGCGCCAGCAGACGGGCGTTGCGCGGAGACATTTCCGGGACCGTCGCGGAGGCCGGCTCGACGGTCGCCGAAGCCGCGGCCAGCGTCACCTCCGGAGCCGGCGACTCCACGGTGATGTCGACGGTCGGCAGGCGGACCAGCTCGGGATTGGCCTTGAGGGCGGCCGCGAGGTTGTCGGCGATGAAGCGTTGGGAGGGAGAGCGTTCGCCCGCGGAGCGAACAGCGTCGTCGCGGAGCAGGCCGACTCCGGGCAAAAGGGACGCGAGCGCGACGGCGGGCTCCGGCGAGGCGACGATCTCGGGCGCGAGCGGGGCGATCGGGCTGTTGTCGTCGGCTGCAACCGGCGCCGGGTCGGCGACTTCGGCAACCATCACCGGCACCTGCCCGGAAAGGCCGTCCAGCGGCGAAGGCACGTCGGCGGTCTCGGAAGCGATCTCGATGCTCGTGGCGGACTCGTTGGCGGCGGCGACCACGGGTTCGGCCGGCGTGTCATTGGCCGCGAAAACCGGCGCGGGCGTGTCCCCGGCGTCGGGCGCCCAGCCGATGGTCTGGTAGGAGACGGCGGCGAGGGCGAGCGCGGCGGCCGCGCCGGCGGGCAGGCCGACGGGGGCGAGTTTGCGACTCCAGATGGACAGGCCGAGCCACCAAGGGCGGGGTTCGATGGTGGCGGCGAGTTGTTTTCGACGAAGCTCCCGGTCGAATTGCGCCCAAAATTCGGGTTGCGGCCGCTCGGCGCGCTTGAGGCGAAGCAGTTCTTCCAAGGTCGGCTTGTTGGAGGAGTCGGGATTCGTCATGCGTCGATGTAGGACTTTAACTCAGCTTGCAGCAATTGCTTGGCGTAGTGGAGCCGTGAACGAACGGTGCCGACGGAACACCCCGCCACTTCGGCGATTTCCTCGTGGGTGAGGCCGTCGATTTCATGAAGGGTGACCACGGTGCGATGCTTGATAGACAACTTTTGCAGCGCCTCGTTCAATTTTTCCTGAAGTTCACTGACGAAGGCGGCGCGGTCGGCGGACTTTTTGTCGGTGAGTTGGTTGATCACTTCGCCGACGTGGTCCTCGTCGTGCAGCTTTTCAAAGCTGAAGAAGGAGCGCAGGCGGTTCTTGCGCAGGTGGGTGAGCGCGCCGTTGATGGCGATGCGGTAGAGCCAGGTGAAGAAGGCGGACTGGCCTTGGAAGCGGTTGATGGACTGGAAGGCCTTGATGAAGGCCTCCTGCGCCAAGTCGGAGGCGTCCTCGCGGTTGGAGGTGAGGTTGTAGAGCACGCCGAAGAGGCGCTCGCGGTATTTGAGGATCAGTTCGTCGAAGGCCGCGACGTCGCCGGCTTGCACGCGTTGCACCGCCTGCCAGTCCGAGTCGGCCTCGTGACGGCGCTCCGGCGACGCGACGAGCGTCTTGTCGATGGGTTTGCTGATGGTCGACATGGCGGCGGGAGGAGCACGCTAGCCGCGGCCCTCGCGCTGGCAAATCCAAAGCGGTCTTCCCGCGGGCGTTGCGTGCAGGGACCGCTTGCGCAACCGGACAAACGGGCCGATGCTGGGCCGATGTTGATCGCTTGGACCACCGTTTCGCGGCCGACCACCGCCGACCAGCTCGCCGCCGGCGCGGTGGAGCAGGGTCTGGCCGTGTGCGCGCAGGTCGAGGGGCCGATCACTTCCCACTATCGCTGGGAGGGCCGGCTCCAGCGCGACAGCGAATACCGGATCTGCTACAAGCTCATGCCCGACCAGCGGCGCGCCCTTGAGGCTTGGGTGCTGGCCCGCCATCCCTACGACACGCCGGAGTGGATCGTGATCGAGGCGGCCGGCGTCGGCGAAAAATACTTGTCATGGGCCTTGGCGAACTCTACTTCCTGACCTTTTCGCAAAATCCACCATCAACCTTTTTATCCGTCATGTCCCAGCACAAAAGCCTCCAAGGCCCCTCCGGCATCGTCGTTAAGCGCAACGTCCTGAAGCGCTTCGAGCGCGTCGCCATTCTCAAGAAGCGCGGCCAGTGGAACGAGGGCGAGCGCGTCATGGGTCTGCGCAAGACCAAGCCCGACGCCTGATCAACCCCGTCGTTTAGCCATCACTTTCAAGCAGGCAGGATTCGTTTCCGGCCTGCTTTTTTGTGCCCGCATTCCGCCGCCCTACTGACCACCCAATGAACTGGCTCAATCACCTGCGTATCGCCCTGATCGGTTTCTGCATGGGAGTCGCCGACCTGATCCCCGGCGTTTCCGGCGGCACGGTCGCCTTCATCTGCGGCATCTACGACCGCCTGATCGAGGCCATCAAGAGCTTCGACGTCGCCCTGCTGCGGCTGGTGCTCGCCGGCCGCTTTCGCGAGGCGCTGGCCCGCGTGCCGGTGGTGTTTTTGGTCTCGCTTGGCGCGGGGCTGCTGACCGCGATTTTCACGCTGTCGAAGGTGCTGTCGGCGTTGTTCAAATCGCACCCGGTCGAGCTGTGGTCGTTTTTCTTCGGTCTGATCCTCGGCTCCATCGTGCTGCTCACGGTCGAGACGTGGAAATGGCGCGCCAAAGACGCCGTGGCCTTTGTCCTCGCGGCCATCGCCACCTACTGGCTGGTCGGGCTCGACGCCATCCAGACGCCCGCGACGCCGCTGTATCTCTTTGTCGCCGGCTTCATCGCCATCAGCGCGATGATTTTGCCCGGCATTTCCGGCTCCTATCTGCTCGTCATCATGGGCAAATACCAGCAGGTGCTCGACGCGGTGAACTCCCGCGACATCGCCTCGCTGGCCATCTTCGTCGCCGGCATCGTCGCGGGCATCCTCTCGCTGGTGCGCGTCATCAGCTGGCTGCTGCACAAGTGGCGTCAGACCACCCTCGTCGCGCTCACCGGCATCATGGCCGGCGCCCTGCGCACCGTCTGGCCGTGGAAGGAAGTTCTCACCACCCGCATCAACAGCCACGGAGAAGTCGTGCCCGTCACGCAGCGCAACATCCTGCCCACCGAGCCCCGCGAGATCGTCGTCGCGCTCGTGCTGCTCGTGATCGGCGCGGTGGTCGTGCTCGGCCTCAGCCGGCTCAATCCCGGCAAAGACACCAAGTCCGCCTGAGACCGCGCCGCCGGGCCTTTTGAAACGCTTCCGCGCCCCCGCGCCCAAGGCTTGCCCACGCCCGCGCGGCCCCTCACGTTGGCCGGCCAGACATGGCATTCCCAACCACTCCGGCCATCCTCACCCAACGCGATCTCACCCCCGGTGAACTCGGCTCGCCCGAGGCCCGCCTGCGGCTCTACGCGTGGATGTATTACAGTCGCACGACCGACAACCGCATCCTCGACCTCTTCCGCCAGGGCCTGATCAAGGGCACCGTCGCCGGCGGTCAGGGCAACGAGGGCCTCATCGTTCCCCTCACCCTCCTCGCCGACAAGGCCGTCGACGTCATCTCCTTCACCCACCGCGACCTCGGCGGCCACCTCATCTGGAGCGGCCACCTCTGCGACCACCTCAACCAGTATTGCGCCAACGCCGGCAGCCCCACCAAGGCCCGCGAGGGCAACGTGCACCGCGGCGATCCCGCCAACCGGTCCTACCCGATGATCAGCCATCTCGGGGCCATGCTCTCCAACGTCCTCGGCGGCACCGATTCCCAACGCCGCAAGGGCACGCCAGCCGTCGGCTTCGCGCTCTTCGGCGACGGCGGTTCCAGCACCGGCGACGTGCACGAGTGCCTCAACCTCGCCGCGCTGCTCTCCCTGCCGGTCGTCTTCATCATCGAGAACAACCGCTACGCCTACTCCACGCCGGTCAGCGAACAGTTCGCCCCCGAAACCGAGCTCTGGCAACGCGCCGCCGGCTACCGCATCGAGGGCCGTAAGCTCGACGCCACCCAGCCCGAGACCATCGCCGCCGAACTCTCCGCGATCATCGCCGACGTGCGCGCCAAGCCCCGTCCGCTCCTACTCGAGGTCAACACCCTCCGTCTCCGCGGCCACGCCGCCTACGATACCTGCGACTACCTTCGCCCCGGCGAACAAACCGGCTTCGAGGCCGCCGACCCGTTGCCCAAGCTCCGCGCCGCCCTCGTCGAGGCCGGCCAGGGCGACGCCATCGCCGCCCTCGAAAAGGAACTGTCCGACTTCATCGAGAGCTGCATCCAGATCGCCCTCGCCTACCCGCGCCCCGACCCCGCCTCGCTTGCCGACTCCGTCTACGCGCCCGACGCCGCGCCCATGCCGTGGAAGCCCGAGCCCGCCGCCCCGCAGACGCTCAACCACGCGCAGGCCCTCAACCTCGCCCTCGACAAAATCCTCACCGAGCGCCCCGAGTCGCTCGTCCTCGGTCAGGACATCGCCACCTACGGCGGCGCCTTCAAGGTCACCGACGGCCTCCTCGAGAAGCACGGTCGCCCCCGCGTCTTCAACACCCCCCTCGCCGAGTCCGCCTGCACCGGCTACGCCACCGGCCTCGCGCTCAACGGCCACCGCCCCGTCGAGGAGTTCCAGTTCTCCGACTTCTCCACCGAGGCCGTCACCCAGATCGGCCTCAACGCCGCCACCTACCGCTTCCGCTCCGGCGCCAAGGTGCCGGTCGTCTATCGTTTCCCCTGCGGCGGCGGCCTCACCTTCGGCTCCTTCCACTCGCAGGAACTCGAGTCGCTCTTCCTCTCGCTGCCCGGCCTCAAGGCCCTCTACCCGAGCACGCCGCAGGACGCCTTCAATGCCCTGCTCGCCGCCTACGAGGACGACAACCCCGTGATCCTCTTCGAGCACAAGGGCCTCTACCGCCGCGGAAAGGCGCCCGTCGCCTTCGACGCCAACTACCGCTCCGTCTGGCAACCCCGCCACGTGCGCGCCGGCCAGTCCGCCACGCTCGTCACCTACGGCGAGATGGTCCACCTCGCCGAGGAGGCCGCCGCATATTTGGCCGACGAATACGACTTCACCCTCGACATCTGGGACCTGCGCGCGCTCGCCCCGCTCAAGCTTGAGCAGATCGAAGCCTCGCTCGCCCGCACTCATCGCCTGATCGTCCTGCACGAGGGCCGCCGCACCCACGGCTTCGGCGCCGAGCTCGTCTCGCGCCTGACCGAGAAACATTTCTTCAACCTCGAGGCCGCCCCGCTGCGCATCGCCGCGTTGGACATGCCCGTGCCCTTCGCCCCCGAGCTCGAATACGCCTACCGCCCCACCCGCGACTCCATCATCGCCCAAATCGCCGACTGGATCGGCTGAACTATGGAAGAAGTGAGATGGGCGATGGCAGATGGATAATCCGGCCAGTCCCCAGACCTCCGCTTCATCGCCATCCCACATCTTCCATCAGCCATCTCCCATCTTCCATGCCTTCCGCCCCCACTTCCGCCCGCTGGTCCGCCATCACGCTCTTCGCGATGGACGTCGACGGCATCCTCACCGACGGCACCGTCGAGATCCACTCCGACGGCACCGAGTCCAAGCGTTTCTCCATCCTCGACGGCATGGGCCTCGTCACCCTTCGCAAGCACGGCATCGCCACCGCCTGGATCAGCGGACGCGCCTCCGGCTCCACCACCGTGCGCGCCACCGAATTAAAAATCCCCCACCTCGTCCAAGGCCGCGTCGACAAGATCACCGCCCTCAAGGAACTCGCCGCCGAGCTCAACCTCCCCGCCGAGCAGATCGTCTACATGGGCGACGACGACATCGACACGCCCGCCATCGCCTGGGCCGGTATCGGCGTCACCGTGGCCGACGCCATGCCCTCCGCCCTCGCCGCCGCCGACTACGTGACCACCCGCCCCGCCGGCAAGGGCGCGGTGCGAGAAGTTTGCGAACAAATCCTCGCCGCCAAGGGTCTGACCTCGCACCGCCACTGATGCCCAGTTTAGGCATGCATCCGATCCCGAATCACCAAGTCAACGACCGCGTATGATCTCGAAGCTCAATATCAAGAATTTCAAAAGCCTGCGCGATGTGCGTCTGGAGCTTGGACAGCTCAATTTCTTCATAGGCACCAACGCATCCGGCAAATCCAACGTATTTGATGCCATCAGGGTGCTTCAAGGCATCGGCAACGGGTTCACGGTCGGCGAGATTCTGGATGGCAAGCCCAAGAGCGCCACCAGTGAGGTATGGGAGCCCATACGTGGCGGTAGCGCCAAAGCCGCATATATCAAGGACCCGACGTCCTCTTTTCAGATCGAGGTCAACGTCACGGATAAAAACACGGAAACAGGCAAACACTGGGAGGCCAACTACGGCGTTGGTTTCAACGCCGAAAACCAACGAGTCATCGAGGAATGGCTGACCATTGAAAAAGCCATTTATGATTCCCGCCCCCTCACGGGTAACATTAACTACACGCTTCCGCAGATCGATCCGCGCCTGTTCACGTCGCCCACCTTCGATGTAAAATATTTTCACGGTAAAAAAGGCACGCAGCCGCATATTCAGTCCGAACCACATCGCACGGTCCTCACGCAGATGATGCGCATCCACGCCGATCGTTGGACCAAGCACCATTCGGCGGCCGCCGAACGCCTCAGCCAAAATTTTGCCAACGCCCAGAGACTGGACCCTTCGCCCGCCATTCTTCGCGACTACTCACAGGCGCAAAACGTCACCCGCATGGGCGAACATGGTGAAAACTTCGCGGCCCTGATTAAAACCATTTGCGAAGACCCGGCGGCCAAGGCCGCTTACCTGACGTGGTTGAAGCATTTGCGTCCATCGGAAGTTGATGACGTCGGTTTTCTAAAAGGAGCCGTCGGAGAACTCATGTTCAAGCTGGACGAAGGCGGAAGGGAATTTCCCGCTCCCGTCCTTAGTGACGGCACCCTTCGCTTTGCCGCGATCGCCGCCGCCTTTTTTCAACCGGATATGCCCGCGTTGCTGACTCTTGAGGAAATCGAGAACGGTATCCATGCCAGCCGGCTTCGCCTGCTGGTCGAATTGCTGCGCAACCGCACGCGGGAGGGTAAAACCCAAGTCATCGTAACCACCCACTCCCCGATTGTCCTCGCTTGGCTGCAACCCGAGGAATACGCACGGACCTTTTTCTGCAAACGCGATGAGCAAACCGGCGAATCAAAGATACTGCCGCTCACCGCGATTCCCCATTTCAATGACATCGTCAGAAAACAACCCATCGGCGACCTGTTCGCCGAGGGCTGGATGGAGGCCGCACTGTGAGTTTAACGGTCCTCGTAATCCCCGAAGACCCGACCAACAACGGTTATATCCTCAAGCCGCTGATTGAGGCTTTGCTTGCCGATATTGGTAAACCTCACGCCAAGGTCCACGTGCTGACGAGCCCCCGGCTGAATGGCTACTCCGATGCGTTGAAAGCCATAAATGGCGAGCTAGCCGACCGCTACGGCCACTGGGATCTTTGGATATTCGTCCCCGATGCCGATCTAGCCTCGCCGGAAACCATGGCGAACATGGAATCAGCGCTTGCTGCAAAAGGAGTGGCCCTGCTCTGCAGCCCGGCACAA
This sequence comes from Verrucomicrobiota bacterium, assembly GCA_030601755.1. Classification (GTDB taxonomy): domain Bacteria; phylum Verrucomicrobiota; class Verrucomicrobiia; order Opitutales; family Opitutaceae; genus JAUWBF01. The sequence continues at coordinate 38,873 of JAUWBF010000010.1, forward strand.
CCCGAAGTTGAAATTTACGCATGTGTTGCCCACAGCGACAAACTGGGAGCACCTTGGTCGACAGTCAGAAATTCCGAAAAGATGAAGGAGTTGTATTTTGCCCCTCTGCTACGTGACTTGGGCGATTCGCGCCGTGCGGGAGGAGGTCGCGATCAATTCATCGCGGCAAGTTTGAGCACGATGTCCAAACTATACCGGTTTTGCCCTGAGCTGGCTGTGTTGCGCGATCGAATGAAGAACCTGTTCGGCTAGTTTATCACTGATGTTTTCCCCGCGCGCCAGTCTCCGCCTGCTCCTCGCGTTGCCGCTCCTCGGCCTCGCCGCGATGATCGCGCACGCCCAGCAGGACGGGTTCAAAATCAAGGAGATCAACTCCAGCGCCCCCATCAAAAACTTCCGGCTGCCCACCTTCACCCCCGAGGGCTGGCGCGACATGATGCTGAAGGCCGCCGAGGCCCGGGTGATCAGCGCCCGGCGCATCGAGGTAAAAGACATGCACCTCACCCTCTTCACCGACGACCTCGTCAACCAGCCCGAGACCGTCGTCACCAGCCCGCAGGCCGTCGCCCTGCCCGAGGCCCAGCGCGTCGAGGGCGCGGACACCGTGCACGTGAAGCGCCACGACTTCGAACTCACCGGCCGCGACTGGTCCTACGACCACCCCACCCGCACCATCGTCATCGGCGCCGATGCGCACGTCGTGCTGCAAACCGAAATCACCAACCTTCTCAAATGAACGATTCCCCCAAGCGCCCCACCCTGCCCGCCGGGCCGAAGACCCTGCTCGCCCTCTTCGCCATGGTCTCGGCCAGTCTCGCCCCCCTCGACGCCCAGCCCGCGATCGACACCGCCGGCATTTCCGGCGCGCAGGCCCCCCAGCCCACCGAGCTGCGCAGCGAGAAGCTCGAGATGACCTCCACCGACGACGAGACCCGCGCCGTCGCCACCGGCTCCGTCGTGCTCACCGGCACCAACCTGCGCATCACCTGTGACCGCCTCGAGATCGTCGCCACCCGCATCGGCGAGAAGGACGCCACCGTCGGCACCCTGGAAAAGTTCAAATACCTGCTCGCCACCGGCCGCGTGAAAATCATCCAGGACGACCGCGAGGCCACCTGCGGCCGCGCCGAAGTCTTCCCCCGCGAGGAAAAGGTCGTGCTCACCGAGGACCCCGTCATCGTCGACAAGAGCAGCGACTTCGTCGCCGCAGGCGAACGCATCACCCTGCTCCGCGGCAAGCGCGAGGTGCTGGTCGACCTGCCCAAGTTCACCGGCCCGCCCATCAAGGACCTCGGGGGCAACGCCAAGGACCAGCCCAAGAAATAACCCCATGGTCGCCACCGCCCCCCAGCACGAGATCCAGGCCCGCGGTCTGGTGAAGACCTACGGCGAGCGCAACGTCGTCAACGGCGTCGACATCCACGTGCACGCCGGCGAGGTCGTCGGTTTCCTCGGCCCCAACGGCGCCGGCAAGACCACCACCTTCTACATGATCGTCGGCCTCGTGCCCGCGACAAAGGGCCACGTGACCATCAACGGTCGCGACGCCACCCGCCTGCGCATGCACGAGCGCGCCCGCCTCGGCATCGGCTACCTGCCGCAGGAACCGTCGACCTTCCGCAAGCTCACCGTCGAGGAGAACATCCTCGCCATCGTCGAGGCCGTCGGCGTGCCCAAGTCGCAGCGCCGCGCCCGCGTCGAGCACCAGCTCGAGGAACTGCACCTCACCCACGTCGCCAAACAAAAGGCCTACACCCTCTCCGGCGGCGAGCGCCGCCGCCTCGAGATCGCCCGCGCGCTGGTCACCGACCCGGCCTTCCTGCTGATGGACGAGCCCTTCGCAGCCATCGATCCCATCTCGGTGTCCGAGGTCCAACAGATCATCCTCAAGCTCAAGTCCCGCGGCATCGGCGTCATCATCACCGACCACAACGTGCGCGAGACCCTCAAGATTGTCGACCGCGCCTACCTCATCCGCGAAGGCAAGGTTTTCAAAGAAGGCAGCGCCAGCTTCCTCATCAACGACCCCGAAGCGCGACACTTCTACCTCGGCGAGGATTTTAATCTCTGAGGGAAGGCGGCGATCAAACTTCGCTCAAATCTGTAACGTGTCCGGTTCCTGACGGGCATCCCAAAAGCGCACAATTTCAACCATTCCCGACTCAGCGTCGTGACGGTAATAGATGACCACCCAAGGTTGATGCACAAGACGACGGATTGACGGACGACCTGGAACCGGTGCCCCCAACGCGGGAAGTTTGCCCAGCAACAGGGCACGATCAATCAGGCCATTACCGAAACGTTCCGCCGCGGCCGGACTGTGGCGGGCAATGAAACCGACAATGGTTTCCAAATCCCGCCCCGCCTGGGCGGAGAAAATTACCGCGCAACCCATGCCCGGATGTTCTGACGCAATTGATCGGCCGTCAGAGTGGGCTCGGTTTTTAAGGATTTAAGACCGGCGTCGATGGCCGCCAGTTGCTCCGGAGTCTCCTCGGGCATGAGGCGAGTCTCGATCCACGCGGCCACCTCCCGCATTTGCTCGGGAGTAAACCGCTCCAACGCAGCCTCGACCTCTGTCACGGTGCTCATGGCGCAAACTTGGCCGGTTTCACATGTATTCGCAAGTCCGCCGGACTCACGCCTTGCCGATGCCGGTGGCGCGGAAACCGAGGGCGGTGAGCTTGGCGAGGTCGAGGATGTTGCGGCCGTCGAAGAGGAAGGCGGGCTTCTGCATGCCGGCGTGGATGCGCTCGAAGTCGAGGGTCTTGAACTCGTCCCACTCCGTGAGCACCACCACGGCGTGCGCGCCTTCGCAGGCGGCGTAGGCGTCGGCGGCGGTGGTCAGGCGCGGGTTGGCGGGCGCGCCGGCGCCGAGCACGTCGGCGTTGATCTGCGCGGCGGAGACCTTGGGGTCGTAGACGACGACGTTGGCCTGCTCGGCGAGCAGGTCGGAGCACACGCTGATGGCGGCGGTCTCGCGGGTGTCGTTGGTGTCCTTTTTAAAGGCGAAACCGAGCACGGCGATTTTCTTGCCGGCGACGGTGTTAAACATGGTGCTGACGACCTTCGCGGCGAAGCGCTGCTTCTGCCAGTTGTTCATGCCGACGACGGACTCCCAGTAGGCGGCGACCTCGGGCAGGCCGAACCTTTGGCAAAGGTAGACGAGGTTGAGGATGTCCTTCTGGAAGCAGGAGCCGCCGAAGCCGACGGAGGCCTTGAGGAACTTGGGGCCGATGCGGGAATCCTTGCCGATGGCGCGGGCAACCTCGTCGACGTCGGCGCCGGTGGCCTCGCAGAGCGCGGAGATCGAGTTGATCGAGGAGATGCGCTGGGCGAGGAAGGCGTTGGCGACGAGCTTGGAGAGTTCGGAGGACCAAAGGTTGGTCGTGATGATGCGCTCGCGCGGCACCCAGCGGGCGTAGACGGAGACGAGGGTCTCGACGGCGGCGTCGCCCTCGGGGGTGCGCTCGCCGCCGATGAGCACGCGGTCAGGGTTGAGCAAGTCGGCGACGGCGGTGCCTTCGGCGAGAAACTCGGGGTTGGAGAGAACCTGACAGGTGCAGCCGTGGCCGTTGGCCTGGATGATCTGCTGGATGGTCTCGGCGGTTTTTACCGGGATGGTCGATTTCTCGACGATGATCTTCGGCGTGGTGGCGACCTCGGCGATAGTGCGGGCGACGGACTCGATGTAGCGCAGGTCGGCGGCGCGGCCGGCGCCGACGCCGTAGGTCTTGGTGGGGGTGTTGACCGAGACGAAGATGATGTCGGCCGCGGCGATGGCGGGTTTGACCTCGGTGGAGAAGAAGAGGTTTTTGCCGCGGCGCTCCTTCACGATCTCGTCGAGGCCGGGCTCATAGACGGGCAGGTGGTCGGAGTTCCAGGCGGCGATGCGCTTTTCGTTGAGGTCGACGACCGTGACCGTGATGTCGTGGGCCTTGTAGGCGATCATCGCCATGGTGGGACCGCCAACGTAACCAGCGCCAATGCAACAAATCTTCATATGGGTAAGTCGCGAACTTGGTGGGAGCTCCCGGAAAAACCAAGACCGTTTTCAAATGGAAATGAACTGTAACCTCCCAGTCACGCGTGGGGGAGCCGCCGGATAAGACGACTGGGCGGCGGGCTGACGGGGATGTGCTTGATCACCACGAAGAGCACGAACGGACACGAAGCCGACGTCGACGCATCGGACAGGGGAACCGCGAAAGGCGCGAATCGGCGCAAAATTTCCCGCCGCCCGTGGCTCGTGGCCTGTAGCCCCGAGCGTGAGCTCGGGGATGACCGGAACTCGTGGGACAGGCAGGATGCCTGCGCTACCGAAGGCAGGCGTGAGCAGGTGGACGCGGGCCTCCGAACCGCGTCGGTTTGCGTGGCGTGAAGTGCGCGTGGCGTAGGGAAGCGCCGAAGACGCGGCCCGGAGGTCCGCATCCACCTTGGACGGGCTGGCGTCCTCGCACTCCCTTTCACTCAATCCCTCGCCCTCACTCCCTTTCACTCACGCCCCTCACTCCTTCCCCTCTGCATGCAGCCTTCGGAGCGCCTGCACGCAGGTGGCCTGCATCCTTCGTGTGGCTTCGTGGTTAAAACCCGCCCGGCCGACGTGCTCAGACGGCCTTGAAGATGATCGAGGCGTTCTGGCCGCCGAAGCCGAGGTTGTTGCTGAGGACAACGTTGACCTTTTGCTCGCGACCCTGGTTGGGCACGTAGTCGAGGTCGCACTCGGGGTCGGGCTCGTGGAGGTTGATGGTCGGGGCGATTTGGCCCTTCTCGATGGTCTTCACGGCAATGACCGACTCGATGCCGCCGGCGGCACCGAGGAGGTGGCCGGTCATGGACTTGGTCGAACTGATGGGGAGCGACTTGGCGGCGTCGCCGAAGACGCGCTTGATGGCGAGGGTCTCGAACTTGTCGTTGTAGGGGGTCGAGGTGCCGTGGGCGTTGATGTAGTCGACGTCGGCGGGGTTGAGGCCGGCGGCGCGCAGGGCGCGGGTCATGGCCATGCCGAGGCCCTTGCCCTCGGGGTCGGGCATGGTGATGTGATGGGCATCGGCGGTGGCGGCGTAGCCGACGACTTCGCAGTAGATGCGGGCGCCGCGTTTCTGGGCGTGTTCCAGCGACTCGAGCACGAGCACGCCGGCGCCCTCGCCCATCACGAAGCCGTCGCGGCCCATGGAGAAGGGACGGCAGGCGGTGGCGGGGTCGTCGTTGCGATTGCTCATGGCCTTCATGGAGCAGAAGCTGGCGAACCCGAAGGGCGTGACGGCGGCCTCGGTGCCGCCGGCGAGCATGATGTCGGCGTCGCCGCGCTTGATCATGTGCATGGCCTCGCCGATGGCGTGGGTGCCGGTGGCGCAGGCGGAGACGACGCCGAAGTTGGGCCCGCGGGCGCCGAGGTCGATGGCGATCATGCCCGAGCAGATGTTGCTGATCAGCGCCGGGATGGTGAAGGGAGACACCTTGCGGGGACCGCCTTCGACGAATTTACGGAGCTGGGTCTCGTAGGTGAGCATGCCACCGATGCCGGAGCCGACGAGCACGCCGACGCGGTCAGGGTCCTCGTTGGCCATGTCGAGGCCGGAGTCCTTGAAGGCCTGCTTGGCGGCGCAGAAGCCGAAGTGGGTGTAGCGATCGTTGCGACGCGCTTCCTTGGGGTCCATGTGCTCCTCGACGTTCCAGCCCTTGACCTCGGAGCCCATCTGGGTGGTCAGCGCGGAGGGGTCGAACAGGGAGATGCGGTCGATGCCGTTCTTGCCGGCGACGAGGCTGGCGAAGAAGGACTCGGCGTCGAAGCCGAGGCCGTGGATGGCGCCGAGGCCGGTGACGACCACGCGTTGGGAGGGGGGAAGGGATTCCATGGCGTTCAAGGAGGGCGTTGAAAAATAGGAAGGGGAACAGTCGCGACGGGGTTTGGCAATGCCGGTTGCAGGGTCGCCTGAGTTGCGCGCGGATCAAGCGGAAGGGGTGTTTTGCGAAGAAGGAGTGTGGCCGGGCGGGGAGAACGGATCTCGTAGCCCCGAGCGTGAGCTCGGGGACTGGTGCGCTGCCGTCAGCCTGAGGGGCGGGCAGGAATGCCCGCCCTCCTTGGCGGAGCGCCGGATGAATCGACCACGAAGCGCACGAAGGGACACGAAGTCGACGCCGACGCATCAGGCGGAGAGAACCGCGAAGGGCGCGAATCGCGCAAAATTCCCACAGCCCGTGGCCCGTGGCTTGCAGCCCGTAGCTCCAAGCGTGAGCTCAGGGATGACCGGAAGGCGTGGCGAAGGCAGGCGTGAGCAGGTGGACGCGGGCCTCCGGACCGCGTCGGTTTGCGTGTGTGAAGTGCGCGTGGCGTAGGGAGGACGCGGAAGACGCGGCACGGAGGCCCGCATCCACCTGGCGCAGGAGTGCCCGCCCTCCTGCTTGGACGCGGGCAAAAAAAAGGCGCCCTGTCGCGGAGGACAGGGCGCCAAAGTGTCGGTCAACCGATCAGGCGTTGGCCTTGGCGGTGATGTAGTCGACGACCTGGCCGACGGTGCGGAGCTTCTCGGCGTCGGACTCGGGGATCTCGCCCTTGATCTCATCCTTGAACTCTTCCTCGAAGGCCATGATCAGCTCGACGGTGTCGAGGGAGTCGGCGCCGAGATCGTCCAGGAACGAGGCCTGGGGGGTGATCTGCTCTTCGTTAACGTTCAGTTGGTTAACGATGATCTCTTTGACGCGTTGTTCGATGGTTTTTTGGTCGGACATGGTGGTGATGACTAGGGTGCAGAAGGGGTCACATGACCATACCGCCGTCAACGGTAAAAACTTGACCGGTGATGTAGCCGGCTTCCTCGGAGGCAAGGTAGGCACACATGTTGGCAATATCCGCAGGTTCGCCGAAGCGCTGCATGGGAATCATGGCGGTGGCGCCCTTCACGACTTCCTCGCTCAGCTCGGCGGTCATGTCGGTCTTGATGAAGCCGGGGGCGACGACGTTGGCGGTGACGCCGCGCTTGGCGAACTCCTTGGCGACGGACTTGGTGAAGCCGAGCATGCCGGCCTTGGCGGCGGCGTAGTTGGCCTGGCCGGCGTTACCCATGAGGCCGGAGACGGAGGCGATGTTGATGATGCGGCCGTAGCGGGCGCGGCACATGGGCCAGCCGATGGCCTTGGTCCAGTGGAAGCAGCTGGTGAGGTTGGTCTGGAGCACAGTGTTCCAGTCGTCCTCGGACATGCGGGCGAGCAGGCCGTCGCGGGTGATGCCGGCGTTGTTGATGAGGATGTCGATCTTGCCGAATTCCTTGAGGAGCTCCTCGGCGGCGGCGGTGACGGCGGCACCGTCGGCCACGTCAACGGCGCGGGCGACGGCCTTGCCGCCGGCGGCAGTGATGGCGTCGGCGACGCCGCCGCAGGAGGAGGCGGACTTGGAGACGCAGATGACGGTGACGCCCTTGGCGGCGAGGGTCTCGGCGATGGCTTTGCCGATGCCGCGTCCGGCGCCGGTGACGAGTGCGGTGCGATTGGTGAAGGTCATTTTAAATAAAGCGTCCCAAACTCCGATTCGGCGCTCGCTGGATCGAAATTTGGGACAGGCAGGGTTGAGAGGTGAATGGACGGATCAGGGGCTGGCGCCGGCTCAGTAGACGTCGCGCTGGTAGCGCTTGTCCTTCTTGAGCTGCTTGACGTAGGCGGCGGCGTCCTCGGGGCTCATTTTGCCCTGCTCGGCGATGACCTCGTGGAGGGCGGCGTCGACGTCCTTGGCCATGCGCTTGGCGTCGCCGCAGACAAAGAAGTAACCGCCGCCGCTGATCCAAGCCCAGAGCTCGGCCGCGTTGGCGCGCATCTTGTCCTGCACGTAGACCTTCTCGGCCTGGTCGCGGGACCAGGCGAGGTCGAGGCGGTGGACCTGGCCCTTGGCGACGTAGTCTTCCCACTCCTCTTCGTAGAGGTAGTCGGTGTTCTTCTTTTGGTCGCCGAAGAAGACCCAGTTACGACCGGTGGCGCCGGAGGCGACGCGGTCCTGCACGAAGGCGCGGAAGGGGGCGATGCCGGTGCCGGGACCGACCATGATGCAGTCCTTGGAACCGTCCTCGGGGGGACCGAAGTGGGAGTTGGAAACGAAGACGGGCACGGGGGTGTTGCCCACCTGCACGCGGTCGGCCATGAAGGTCGAGCAGACGCCGGCGCGCTCGATGCCGTTGGTCTGGTAGCGGACGATGGCGACGGTGAGGTGGATGTCCTGCGGGTGCAGCTTCGAGGAAGAGGCGATCGAGTAGAGGCGCGGCATGAGCTTGCGCATCAGGTCGACGAGCTCCTGCGCGGTGATGGCGGCGGAGGGAAACTCGTTGAGGAGATCGGCGTATTCGCGCTCGGCGAGGAAGGTCATGAGGACCTCCTTGGACTCGGGGGCGAGCAGGCCGTTGAGCTTGGCCTGCTCGGCCGCGTCGGCGGCCTTGGCGGCGAGGAGCTGGACGAGCTTGGCGGTCGGGCCGGAGAGCGAGAGACGGGAGGTCAGGGCCTCGCGCAGGGTGATGGGCTCGGCGAGCTTGAGCATCGCGGGCGAGACAAACTCGTCGCCGGTGGCGCCGAGGCGGGCGATGATGGCGTTGACGTCGGCCTCGCGGTTGGTCGGGTAGACGCCGAGGGAGTCGCCGGCCTTGTAGTGGAGATCGCTGCCGGCGAGGCTGACGACGAAGTGGCGGGTCTCCTTGGAGGAGCCGGGCTTGTTGAGCAGGCGGTTCTCGGTGATCTTGGCCGGGAACGGGTTCTCTTTGGTATAGGTGGAGGCGACGACAGATTCGGACATAAAGTCACGGATTGAGGGCACTGCGAAAAAATCGCGCAAGCCTTAGTTTATCGCCCGATAAGCGCGGCTTTGCGGACGCGCGCCGTGCGGGGCTTGCATCGCGCATAAAATTCCCGCCAACTCACCGGTTACATGTCATCCCCCGAACCGATCCGCATCCAAAAGTTTCTGGCCGACGCCGGCGTTTGTTCGCGCCGCGCCGCCGAAACCCTGATCCAGGAAGGGGAAGTCTGGGTTAACGCCAAGGTCGCCACGCTGGGCCAGAAGATCGATCCGGCCAACGACAAGGTCACCGTCTCCGGTCGCTCCGTGCGCCCGCTCGCCCAGCCCAAGGTCACCCTCGCCGTGCACAAGCCCCGCGGCCTCGTCTGCTCCAACGACGACCCGCACAACCCCGACACGGTCTTCGACCTGCTCCCGCGCGAGTTCGCCAAGCACCGCTTCTTCTGCGCCGGCCGCCTCGACAAGGACAGCGAGGGACTCGTCATCCTCACCACCGACGGCGACCTCGCCAACCGCCTCATGCACCCGCGCAACGTTGTCGTGAAGCGCTACCATGTGCTTCTTGAGGAACCGTTCCCCAAGGCCCGCCTCGGCAAACTCACCCGCGGCGTCACCATCGAGGACGAAAAGCTCAAGGTCGAATACGCCAACCTCATCAACCCCTCCGCCGACGGCTCCTCCGCCAGCATCGACGTGCACATGCACCACGGCAAGAAGCGCGAAATCCGCCAGCTCTTCCTCGCCCTCGGCCACCCCGTAAAGCGCCTCCGCCGCTACCAGATAGGCGCCCTCCCGCTGAAGGGCATCCCCGTGCGCGGCGTGAAACAACTCGCGCCCAAGGGCATCGAGGCCCTCTTTGAACTTCCCGGGCTCACTCCCCGCATCTCCAAGACCAAACGCTCATGAAACTTCTCACCGCCCTGCTCCCCGTCGCGGTCCTCGCCTCCGCGCTCGCCCACGCCGCCACACTGACCTCGGCCACCGTCGTCCGCTCCGCGCCCGAGGCCTCCGCCGCCGCCATCGCCAACCTGCCCGCCGGCACCGACCTCGCGCCCGCCGCCGGCAACACCGCCCCCGCCGGCTGGGCCGCCGTCTCCCTGCCCGGCCCGCACACCGTCTTCGTCGACGACAAGGACCTGCTCAAAAACTTCGACGTCAAACCCGGCGCCGCCTACCGCACCGCCCCCTCCGCCGACGCCACCACGCTCGCCACCGCCACCGCCGACGACTCCGTCGAGATCACCGGCCTCAGCGGACGCTGGCTGCAACTCAGCCTCAAGCGCGACCTCGTCGGCTACATCCAGACCGTATCCTCCGCCCCCGTCGCCAAGGCCCCCGCCGCCACGCCCGCGGTCGTCACCCCGGCCCCCGTCGCACCCTCGCCCGCCCCCGCGGTCGCCGCCACTACCGGCGCCCCCGCCATCGGCCGCGCCGTCGAGCCCGGCGGCTCCGCCCTCCCCCGCATCTTCCAAGGCACCCTCGCCTCCAGCCGCGCGCCCTTCCGCCCCCGCCGCCCCTACGACTACCAGCTCAACGACAGCCGCGGCGTGCGCTACGCCTATCTCGACCTCGCCAAGCTCCTCCTCACCGAGCAGATCGACAGCTACCTCGGCCGCACCGTCGAGATCTACGGCACCGCCACCAATCTCCCCGACACCAAGGACATCGTCATCAAGGTCGAGACCCTCAAGCTCCCCTGAGCCCGCGCCGCCAACACGCGTAACTTTCCCCTCTCCGAATACCACACGCATGGAACTCATCGACGGAAACCAGATCGCCGCCACCATCGTCGCGGAACTCAAGCAGCAGGTCGCCGACCTCCCCGGCCGCAAGCCCTGCATCGCGCTCGTGCGCGTCGGCGACGACCCCGCTTCCGTCTCCTACGTGAAGAAGAAGGAAAAGACCGCCGCCGAGATCGGCATGGAGAGCCGCATCATCCTCCCGCCCGCCACCATCACCCAAGGCGAACTCGAGGCCCTCATCGACCAACTCAACAACGACCCCACCGTCGACGGCATTCTCGTCCAGTCACCCCTGCCCAAGCCCCTTGACGAGGCCGCCGCCTTCCGCCGCCTCGCCGCCCACAAGGACGTCGACGGCTTCCACACCCTCAACATCGGCAAGGTCGCCCAGGAAGACGACACCGGCTTCGTCGCCTGCACCCCCGCCGGCATCATGGAGCTGCTCGCCCGCTCCGGCACCGACCTCAAGGGCAAGCACGTCGTCGTCCTCGGCCGCTCCCTCATCGTCGGCAAGCCCGTCGCCCTGCTCGCCCTCCAGAAAAAGGCCGGCGCCAACGGCACCGTCACCATCTGCCACTCCGGCACCGCCAACCTCGCCGAGATCACCCGCCAGGCCGACGTGCTCATCGCCGCCATCGGCCGCGCCGAGTTCGTCACCGCCGACATGGTCAAGCCCGGCGCCGTCGTCATCGACGTCGGCATCAACCGCGTCGCCGACCCGTCCAAGAAAACCGGCTACCGCCTCACCGGAGACGTGCACTTCCCAACCGTTTCCACCCTCGCGTCGAAGATCACCCCCGTGCCCGGCGGCGTCGGTCCCATGACCGTCTGCATGCTCATGAAGAACACGCTCAAGGCCCGCCTGCAAAACGGCGCCTGAGTCATCCCCTTTTTCGACACCGCCCCACACCTCCCGCGCCCCGCGATGACCGTCCCGCAAATCCTCGTGGTCGACGACCAGCCGGTCAACGTCCAGCTCCTCAAACGCAAGCTGGAACGCGAAGGCCTCGGCGTGCGCACCGCCTACAGCGGACAGGAAGCCCTCGAACTCGTCGCCGAGTCCACCCCCGACCTCATCCTGCTCGACGTCATGATGCCCGACATGGATGGCATCGAGGTCTGCCAACGACTCCAGGCCGACGAGAAGACCCGCTCCATCCCCGTCATCTTCATCACCGCCCGCAGCTCCAAGGAGGGCAAACTCGAGGGCCTCGGCGTCGGCGCCGTCGACTACATCACCAAGCCCATCGACCTCGACGAGACCCTCGCCCGCGTGCAGACCCAGCTCCGCGTCGTCGCCATCAACCGCGAGATGATCGACCTGCAGCGCCGCCTGCAGGAAGCCCGCCGCGCCGCCACCATCGGCGCCGTCACCCAGGGCATCGCGCACAACCTCAACAACCTCCTCGGTGTCGTCCTCGGCTACCTTGACCTCATCAAGGCCCACCACGCCAAGCCCGACACCGTCCTGCGGAACGCCGAGCACGTCGAGACCGCCGTCCAGCGCATCGTCTCCATCATCCGGCAGCTCAGCTCGCTCGTCGTGCAGGCCCGCCTCCCGCTCATCCCCTGCAAGCTCGACGCCCTCCTCCAAGGAGGCGTCGACCGCTTCCGCGCCGACTTCGGCGTCGAGCCCGCCATCACCCTCGACAACCCCCTCGGCGAACTCGCCATCGACACCCACGTCGAGGTCTTCGAGGACATCCTGGGAAAAATCCTCGCCAACGCCTGGGAAAGCTACGGCGAGAACCACCCCGGCCCCCGCCCCGTGCAAATCAGCACCCGCCTGCTCGAACGCCCCGGCGAACCCAAGACCGTTGAGATCCTCGTGCGCGACCACGGCCGCGGCATCCCCGACGAAGTGCGCGACACCCTCTTCGAACCGTTCGTCAGCACCAAGAACACCGTCGGCGTCGGCATGGGCCTCACCGTCGCCCGCCATGCCCTGCGCAACTTCGGCGGCGACCTCAACCTCCAGGACGCCCCCGAGGGCACCGTCGCCATTTTGCTCCACCCCGTGGAGAAAAAGAAAAAAACCGTTTTCGCACCCAATGCCTAAGATCGCCTTCATCGGAGCCGGCCGCATGGCCTCCGCCATCGTCGCCGGATTGCTCGACCAAAAAGTCGCCGCCCCCGCGGACCTCGCCTGCCTCGGCGGCGACGACGACACCGCCAAGCAGCTCGTCGCCCGCACCGGCATCCGCCTCTGCGCCGACCTGCCCGCGCTCCTCGATGGCGCCGACCTCGTCGTGCTCGCCTTCAAGCCCCAGCACCTCGCCTCCGCCGATCCGCGCCTTGCCGAACTGACCGCGGGCAAGCTCGTGCTCTCCATCCTCGCCGGCAAGCCCCTCTCCGCGCTCGCCAAGGTCTTCCCGCAGGCCCGCAACCTCGTGCGCACCATGCCCAACACCCCCGGGCAGATCGGCGCCGGCATCACCGGCTGGTGCAGCCTCTCCGCGCTCTCCGCCGCCGACACCGCGCTCGTCGAGTCGCTCCTCGGCGCGCTCGGTCGCCACGTCGCCGTCGACGAGACCCAGATCGACGCCATCACCGCGGTCAGCGGCAGCGGCCCCGCCTACGTTTTTGAGTTCACCGCCGCCCTGCGCGCCGCCGGCATCGATGCCGGCCTCTCGCCCGAGGCCGCGCACGACCTCGCCCTCGCCACCGTCATCGGCTCGGCCAAGCTCATGGAACGCACCGGCACCGAGCCCGAGGAACTGCGCAACCAGGTCACCTCGCCCAACGGCACCACCTACGCCGGCCTGCAGGTCATGGCCGCGAAGGACTTCCGCGGCCTCGTCCGCGACACCGTGCTCGCCGCCAAAAAACGCTCCGAGGAACTCTCCCGCGACTGATCGCCGGAGGGACGGCTCCGGGCTGGCAGAAGCACCGGCCAGTCCACCTCATTGCTCACGGCTCCATCATGGGCCGGGTAAACATCTCCTCGGTCAACGTCACCGGCTCGCCGGTCAATGTGCCGTAGATCACCCTGCGCCCGTCGATCAACTCCACCTCGAATCCATGGGGCGGCACGGAGGCGACCGTCCCGGCAGGACCTCGGTGAAAAATATCAACGAACCCCGTGACCGTCTTCACCACCACATGGTGCGAAACCGACGCCTCCACGTTGTCCGCGTCACCCGCCAGATCCAACGTGGACACGCGGCGCAACAACTTGCCATCTCGATAGAGTTCAAACGCCAAAGCCTCGTCTGACGCCTTCCTGCCACGAGGCCAGCCGCCCATGCGAGCCACCACCAAGGCACCCTCGCTCCACGCCATGTAGAGCCTTGGCGCATACCATTCGAAAACGTGGACCAGTCGCTCACCCTCGTGGTCGGCCAGCCAGATCCGCGTGGTGCCCGCCCCTCGGTCGGCAGACTTCGCGGACATGGAGGGCACACTCTTGGCATACCAAGCCCCCCATGCCGAAATGCGAACCGAAGGAGACGCCTCATCATCGGCCCGCGCGTCGGCCACGCCGCATACCACCGACAGTAAACACAACCGCGCCAACACCCCGCGCAGACGCCTCAAGTTTGCACCGATATCGACCATGACCTCCGGTGCGTCGGCCGAATTCAAAACGCAAGGAAACAATCCCGCGAACGCGGACACTCGGGGCTTGCCAAGGCCGACGCGCGGGCGTGCGTTGGGCGTTCCTGCAAACGTCAACCGACCACCCGTTTCGCATGCCTGTTCGCCTTGCCCAACTCCTCGATCCCTCCCGCATCAAGCTGGAGGTGCGCAACACCCGCCGCACCGCCGCTCTGAACGAGGTCTCGCGATTGTTGGACGGCCACCCCGACGTGGCCAACTACCAAGGTTTCTACAACGAGCTCCTCGCCCGCGACCGGCTCGACACCACCTGCCTAGGCAACGAGATCGCCCTGCCCCACGCCCGCACCGAGCACGTGAAGAAGATCGTGCTCGCCGTCGGCCGCAGCGCCAAGGGCGTGCACTTCGAGAAGGACGACCAAAACGTGCGCCTCATGTTCGTGCTCGGCACCCCCAAGTCCAACCCCACCGACTACCTCCAGGTCGTCAGCACGCTCTGCAAGATCTTCAAGGACCCCGCCAACCGCGAGGCCCTGCTCACCGCCGAGACCCCGGAGGCCTTTGTCGAGGCTCTCGCGGCCGCTGAGCAGGCGCTCGTCAAGTAAGGTCCGCCGCGAGCTTCCGGCCTTGCCGAGGCCGGCTCCGCGGGCAACATGCGCCTCTCCACGGCGCATGATCCATTCCTTCATCTTCAGCGACGGCAAACTGGCGGGACGCGACCTCGAGCTCGAGGCCCTCCGGCTCGTGCGCGCAGACAAGGGTCTCTACCTCTGGATCGATCTCGACCACCCCACCGACGAGGAGATCCGCGACGTGCTCGAGGGCATCTTCAAGTTTCACCCCCTCGCCATCGAGGACTGCGTTACCCCCAGCTCGCTGCCCAAGGTCGAGGACTACGAGGACTACCTCTTCCTCGTCGCCCACGCGGTCGACTTCACCCGCCGCGAGGAGTTTCACACCGCCGAGCTGAACCTGTTTCTCGGCAAGGATTTTCTGGTCACCTTTCACCGCTCGCCGCTCAAGTCCGTGCAGTCCGTCATCGACCGCTGCGCCAAGTCCCACGGCGTCGTCGCCCGCGGCCCCGACCGTCTCGCGCACCTCGTGCTCGACGCCATGGTCGACAACTACAAGCCCGTCACCGACGACCTGCGCGTCGAGCTCGACCAGATCGAGGAGACCGTGCTCGACGCCGAGGACGAGAACCTCACCGAGCGCCTGCTCGAGGTGCGCGCCGAGATCAACCACCTGCGCCAAGTCGTGCGTCCGCAGCGCGAGATGATCCACCGCCTCGCCCACGGCGAGTCCAAGCTCATCCGCTCGGTCATGCTCCCCTACTTCCGCGACCTTCGCGACAACCTCGTGCGCATCGAGGAAACCGCCACCACCTACTCGGACCAGTTGCTCATCTCGTTCGACCTCTACCTGAGCAAGTCCGACTTCAAGGCCAACGAGGGCATCAAGGTTCTCACCGCCCTCACCGCGCTCAGCCTGCCGGCCACCATCATCGGCACCTGGTATGGCATGAACTTCGCGCGCATGCCCGAGCTCGACTCGCCGCTCGGCTATCCGGCCGCGTTCTTCGTGACCGTCGTGCTCACCTTCCTCGTCTACCGCTGGTGCAAGCGCCGGCGCATGATCTGACCGCGGCGCAGCCGTCCCCATGATCACCACGCTCGTCTATCGCGACCATCGCCTCGCCGGCCACAATCCGCCGGTGGAGTCGCTCGCGTCGTTGCGCGCCGAGCCCGGCGTCATGCTCTGGCTCGACCTCTCCGCGCCCACGCCGGAGGAGATCAACCTGGTGCTCGAGCAGCTCTTCGCCTTTCACCCGCTCATCATAGAAGACTGCACGGTCGACAACCCGTTCCCGAAGCTGGAGTTCTACGAGGACCACCTGTTCCTCGTGATGCACGCGGTCGACTATTCGAAGACCGACAAGTTCACGACGACCGAACTCGACGTGATGCTCGGGAAAAACTTCCTCGTCACCTTTCACCGCGAGCCGCTGCGCGCCGTGCAGACCGTGATCGAGCGCTACCAGCGGATGCCCGGCACGCTCGTGCGCGGCCCCGACCGCCTCGCCCACACGCTGCTCGACCAGATCGTCGAGGCCTACAAACCCGCCCTCAACGAGCTGCGCGACGACCTCGAGACCATCGAGGAGGACGTGCTCCGCCACGTGGCCGCCGACGAGTTGTTTCCCCGCATCGTCGACCTGCGCAAGGAGCTCGCCCAGCTCCGCCAGATCGTGCGCCCGCAGCACCAGATCGTGGCCGAGCTGGCGCAGGGCAAGGCCCGCCTCATCCGCCCCGTGATCCTGCCCTACCTGCGCGACCTCGCGGAGGACTTGGGCCGCATCGAGGCCCAGGCCGTGTCGTGGGCCGAGCAGTTGATTTTGTCGTTCCGCGTCTATCTCAACAAGAACAGCCACGAGGCCAACGAGGGCATCCGTATCCTCACGGCCATTACGGCGCTGACGCTGCCGCCATTCATCCTCGCCGGCTGGTATGGCATGAACTTCCGCCACATGCCCGAGCTGGCCCACGGCACGGGTTATCCGATCGTCGGCGCGCTGATGGTCGCCAGCACGACCGGCATGTTTCTGCTGCTGAAGAAAAAGGGCTGGCTGTAGGGCGGGGGTGGCATCGCGAGCCAAGTCGCCTTCGTCCGGAAATAGTAGCGCAGGCTTCCAGCCTGCATTTTGTGAAATGACGGCAGGCTGGAAGCCTGCGCTACTTGAAGACTGCGTGCCTTGATCGCGCGTCCGCGGTCGTTGACAGGACGGCGCGGCGCTCCGCAACATCGGCGGCTTATGAATCCCTGGCTTTCCCTCGCGCTCGGACTGGGCGTGCTGACCTTTGGCGCGGATCTGCTGGTGCGCGGCGGCGCGAGCCTCGCGCTGCGCCTCGGCCTGACCCCGCTGGTGATCGGCCTGACGGTGATCGCCTTCGGCACGAGCGCGCCCGAGCTGGCCGTGAGCCTCAAGGCCGCGCTCGACGGCAACGGCGCCATCTCGGTGGGCAACGTCATCGGCTCCAACATCTGCAACATCGCCCTGATCCTCGGTCTGTGCTCGCTCATCACGCCGGTGCAGACCACGCGGCAGATCGTGCGCCGCGAGATCCCGTTGATGCTCGCCGCCACCGCGCTGGGCGTGGTGTTCCTGCTCGACGGCATGGTGAGCCGCGTCGAGGGCGGGATCTTCGTCGCCTCGCTGGTCGGCTATCTGGTCTTCACGGTGTGGCAGGCGCGCCGCGACGCCGCCGCGGCGGCCGCCGCGCTGGGCGACGAGTTGCCGCCGAAGAAGCCGTTGTTCGTGAGCATCTGGTTCATCATCGGCGGCCTGATCGGCCTGGTCTGGGGCGCGGACCGCTTCGTGACCGGCGCGGTCCTGATCGCCGAGGCCTGGGGCATGAACCAGATCGTGATCGGCCTGACGATCGTGGCCGTGGGCACCAGCCTGCCGGAACTGGCGACGTCGGTGATGGCGGCGATCCGCAAGGAGTCCGACATGGCGGTGGGCAACATCGTCGGTTCAAACATCTTCAACCTGCTGTGCATCCTCGGCCTGACGGCGTTGGTCCGGCCGATCCAAAACTTCTCGTTGTCGCCGGTGGACCTGATCGTCATGGGCGCGGTCTCGCTGGCGCTGTGGCCCTTGGCGGCGAGCGGCGGACGCATCTCGCGCACGGAGGGCGGAGTGTTGCTGGCGGTCTACGTCGGCTACACGACGTGGCTGGTCATGCAGGCGGCCTGAGCGCGGGCGGACCGGCGGGTTTGGTTTTTTGTTTTTGGAAAAGGCGGACTCCGACCCATGCCACGCGCGCTGATCTTCGACTTTGACGGACTGATCGTCGACACCGAGACCGCGATCATCGACGCGTGGGAGGCCATGCACCGCGAGGACGGTCTCGCCTGCGACCGCGCGGTGCTGCACCGGCTGGTGGGCAGCGTGGACGTGGCGGCCGACATCTGGCTCGCGTATCCGGCGAACCATGACAGGGCGGCGTTGGAGGAGCGTTACCGGCTGGCGGCGCGGGCGCTCACGCTGGCGCAGCCGATCCTGCCGGGCGTGCGGGAGCTGATCGTGGAGGCGCGCGCGGCGGGGCTGCGCATCGGGCTGGCGTCCAACTCGAGCCACGCGCACGTGGAGGGCCACCTGGCGCACCGCGGCTTGCTGGAGTTGTTCGACCACATCGCCTGCCGCGACGACGTGGCGGTGGGCAAGCCCGCGCCCGACGTCTATCTGGCGGCGCTGGCGGGGCTGGGCGTGGAGGCGCGCGACGCGGTGGCGTTCGAGGATTCGAGCCTCGGTCACCTGGCGGCGCACCGGGCGGGGCTGCGCGTGGTGGTGGTGCCCAATCCGTCGACGGCGCACGATGTTTTCCCGCATGCGACGTGGCGGCGGGACTCGCTGGCGGGGTTTACCCTGGAGGGTCTGCGGGCGTTGGCGGCGGGTCTGGCGGCCGGCGTGAAGGGGCCGGCGGCGTGACCGCCGCCGCTACGGGACAGGGCGGCGGAGGGGGCTAGGTTTTCGCTTTCCGCGGTGGGGCAATCCGTTTTGCTGCGAGTCGTGTCCACTTCCCCTTACAAACCGGCGGCGACGGCCCCGGGTCGCCAGGTATTGCAGGCGTTTCGCGGCGATGTTCGCACCGGGGTGCCGCTGCACCCGCTCGAGCTGACGCTGGTCGTGGTCGCGGCGTTGCAGCTGTGTTTGGTGCCGTGGTTTTTCGGCGGCATGGTGGCGTGGGCGCAATGGACCGCGCTGGGGTTGGCCGCCGTGGCGATGGCCGTGGCGGCGCGGCGGCGCGTTTATGAGGGCGAATACACGCGCGAGGGCAGCTACGTGTTGCTGACGTTGCCGCGGTTGTGGCGCTTCCCGGTGTTTTGGCTGGGGCTGGGCTTTTTCGCCTACATCACGATCCAGGGGCTGAACCCGTCGCACGTGCGCATGAGCGACGAGCGCGGCTGGTGGATGGAGCCGGTCGGGCACATCGGCTGGCTGCCCAGCGGCATGGGCGGGCCGTTCGCGGAGATGAACGCGTGGCGCGTTCTGGTGATGCTCGGCGCGCCGTGGCTGCTGGTCTGCGCGCTGTGGATCGGGTTGACGCGCCGCACCGCGATCATGGCGTTGGTCACCGCGCTCGTGGCCAACGGCACGGTGCTGGCGTTGATCGGGATTTTGCAAAAGGGCACGGGCGCGAGGGAGATCCTTTGGCATTACCCGGTGCGCTGGGGCTACTTCGTGGCGACCATCGTCTACAAGAACCACGCGGGGGCGTTTTTCTACCTGATCCTCACCTTCGCGGCGGCGCTGCTGATGTGGCACGCCCGGCGCGGCACGCTCACTCTGACCAAGACCAGCCCGGCGCCGATCTGGGCGTTTTGCGCGGCCATCCTCGCCACGGTGGTCATCCTGAGCAACTCCAAGGGCGCGATCCTGCTGATGCTCGCCTACCTGGCGGTGTGCCTGTTCGGGTTTCTCACGTGGGTGTTCACGGAGGACCGCGACGGGGCCAGCCGCGGGCAGGCGCTGGTGGCGTGCGGGCTCCTGGCGGCGTTCATCGCGGGCGGCGGTTACTTTCTGCGGTTGGACAAGCCGTTCGAGCGCGTGCAGGCGATGATCGAGCAACGCGAGGAAAACGTCTCCGTGCGCAGCCGTCTGATCGTCGCCCAAGCCACCGCCGAGATGGCCCGCGACCAACTCTGGACCGGCTGGGGCGCGGGCGGTTTCCAACACTATTTTCCCGTTTACCAACGCAACTACGAGGAACTGCAACCCAAGCCCCGCCAGCGCCCCCAGTTCTGGCGACACGCGCACAACGACTACCTGCAAAGCCTCGCCGAATACGGCATCATAGGCCTGCTCTTCCCGGCCGCGACGCTCGTGTGGTGGTTGAGCAAGCTCTGGCGTGCGCAGGCCTACCGCCGCCCCGTGATCCTGCTGCTGGTGGGCGGATTGGCGCTGGTGGCGATCCACGCGTGGTTTGATTTCCAAATGCAATGTCCCGCCGTGCTCGCCACCTGGTGCGCCGGCTGGGTGCTCGCCACCCGCTGGGCCGAAACCGAACGCGCCTGAATGCCCACCGACACCACGCCGCCCGCCACCGCCATGTCCGCGCCCGCCGACACCAACCGCCCGACACGCCGCGTGCTTGGCGTCGATTTCCACGTCGGCACGCTCGAGCAGGCCGTTAACCACGCCCTCGCCGGCGGACTGATGGTCGCTCCCTCCGCGCCCGGGCTGGCCATGGACCTCGTCAAGTCCCCCTCCTACCGCCGCGCGCTCACCACGGCCGACCTCGCCATCACCGACTCCGGGTTCATGGTCATGCTCTGGCGGCTCTTCACCGGGGAAAAACTGCCCCGCCAGTCCGGCCTGCTCTTCATCCGCGCCGTGCTCGCCCGCGAGGACCTCAAGGCTCCCGGTGCCATCTTCTGGGTCATGCCCTCCGCCGAGGAGGACGCGCGCAACCGCGCCTGGCTCACCGCGCAGGGCTTCGCCGTCACGCCTGACGACGTGCACATCGCCCCGCGCTACCCCGCCACCGGCGACATCGACGACCCCGAGCTCGTGCAAAAGATCACCGCCCGCTCACCCCGCCTCGTCGTGCTCGGCATCGGCGGCGGCGTGCAGGAACGCCTCGGCCTGCACCTGCGCGACGCCCTGCGCCCGCAACACCCAGGCATCCTCTGCATCGGCGCGGCCATCGCCTTCGTCACCGGCGGCCAGACCAACATCCCGCCCTGGGCCGACCGGCTCGTGCTCGGCTGGCTCTTTCGCCTGTTATCGTCGCCGCGCAAGTTCTGGCGCCGCTACTACGAAGCCTTCGCGCTCGCCCCGCTGCTCTGGCGTTGCCGCGACCGCCTGCCCGGCCCCGACCGCCGGCCCATGCCCGTTACTTAGCGCTGGACCACCGGCGCGCGCTCACGGTTAATCGCCGTCCCATGGGCAGCACCGTTTTCACCATCGCAAATCAAAAGGGCGGCGTCGGCAAAACCACCACCGCGGTCAACCTCGCCGCCGCGCTCGCGGAGAAGAAGGTCCACACCCTCCTCATCGACCTCGATCCGCAGGCCAACGCCACCAGCGCCATCGGCGTCGAGAAGCAGGAGGGCCGCAGCCTCTACGGCCCCCTCCGCGGCGAGGGCACCGCACTGGAGATGATCACCCCGACCTCCATCGAGCACCTCGCGCTCATTCCCTCCGAGGAGGACCTCGCCGCCGCCGAGATCGAGATCGCCCAATCGGAGAACTACCTCACGAAACTCTCCTCCGTGCTCGCCCCCGTGAAGGAGACCGGCGGCTACAAGGCCATCATCATCGACTGCCCCCCGTCCATGGGCATGCTCTCGATGAACAGCCTCGCCGCGGCCGACCACCTCATCATCGCGCTCCAGTGCGAATACATGGCCCTCGAAGGCCTCGGCCAGATCCTGCGCAACCTCGAGCGCATCCGCGAGGCCGGCGTCAACTCCGCCCTCGATCTGGGCGGCGTCGTCATGACCATGTTCGACGTGCGCACCAACCTCTCCCGGCAAGTCGTCGAGGAGGTCAAGTCGCACCTGCCCGACAAGATCTTCGACACCGTCATCCCGCGCACCGTGCGCCTCTCCGAGGCCCCCAGCTTCGGCAAGACCATCTTCGCCTACGACCCGCTCTCGCCCGGCGCCACCGCCTACAAGAACCTCGCCAAGGAGGTCATCGCCCGCTTCGGCCTTAAAAAGTAGGCCGCCTGCTTGCAGGCGCACCCCGTCGGAAACTCAACGCAAAGACGCCACGGCGCGGAGGACGCAAAGTGATGCCGGCACACAATCCTCCCCACGACCTTTACGCCTTCGCGCCTTTGCGTTAAAACTCCGTCCCTCGCTTCCGTAATCCGACCTGAATCCTCGGTCCTCCGACCTCCGTCATCCCGTCCGCCGCCCCGCCCGTGTTCGCCGTCCTCGCCAAATACCGCCACGTCTTCCTCGTCGGCCTGCAGAACAACCTCGTTTACCGGTGGAACTTCGCCATCCGGGCCGGCTTCTCGCTGCTGCACCTCGCGTTCGTCTTCATCCTCTGGGGCGCGGCCTACGCGGGCCAGACCGACATCGGCGGCTTCGACCTGCGCGAGACGCTCACCTACTTCGTCACCGTGCTGATCCTCCAGTTTTTCATCAGCGCGATGAACGAGGACTACGAGGTCTCCGAGGAGATCCGCAACGGACTCATCAACCAGTTCCTGCTCAAACCCGTCAGCTACTTCGGCTACCGCCTCACGCTCTTCGCCTCGGCCCGCGCCGTGTCCGGCACGCTGGCCTTGGTGCCCATTTTGCTCGCCCTGCCGTTGATCGCCCCGCACCTCAGCCTGCCGCCGCTCGGCTGGACTTGGCTCGCCGCCGTGCCCGCGCTCATCCTGTCTGCGTTCATCCAGTTCACCATCGCCTACTGCTTCGGACTGCTGACCTTCTGGTTTCTGGAAATCCAGTCGTTTATCATCCTCTCGCTCGCGGTGGAGACCATCCTCGGCGGGCAGGTCTTCCCGCTCGACCTGTTGCCCGCCTGGCTGCACGACCTCTCGTCGTATTTGCCCTACTACTACATGATGTATTTCCCCGCCGCCATGCTCACCGGCCGCATCACCGAGCCCGCGCTGGCCGTGCAGGGGCTCGGCATGCAGCTCTTCTGGGCGGTCGCGCTCTTCGCCATCTGCCGCCTGCTCTGGACCCGCGGCCTACGCCGCCACACCGCCGTCGGCGGCTGAATCGGCCTCCCAATGCCTTTTTTCAACGCAAAGACGCAAGGCCGCGGAGACCGCAACGCCGTCAGCCCGACATCACTTTGCGACCTTTGCGCCTCCGCGCCTTTGCGTTAAAAATCCGAACCATGTCCGCCCTCGCCCACTACGCCCGCCTCTGGCTCGCCTGCGCCCGCTACTCGGTCGTGCGCACCATGATGTTTCGTGGCGACTTCATCATGTGGTCGCTCGTCGAGCTGTTCTGGATGGGCGTCAACCTCGCCGTCATCGGCGTCGTCTACCAGCACACCGACTCCATCGCCGGCTGGGGCCCGTGGGAAATGACCCTCATCGTTGGCACCTCCATGCTCGTGCAACGCCTGCTCATGGGCCTGTTCTGGACCAACCTCTTCGAGATGGGCCGCAACGTCCGCAGCGGCCACTTCGACTTCTTCCTAGCCCAGCCCGGCAACCCGCTGTTCATGGTCTCCACGCGCAAGCTCGACCTCGACGGCTTTCTCAACGTGCCCGTCGCCGTGGCCGTCATCGCCTACGCCGCGCACCGCATCGGCCTCGACCCCACGCCCGCCGTCATCGGCGCCTATGCGCTGCTCGTCTTGCTCGGCCTCGCCATTCACTACGCGACGCTGCTCATCTTCATCTCGCTGGTCTTCTGGATCCAAAGCGCGCGCGGCATCGAGGGCGGTTACTTCGGCTTCAACGAATTCTCCCGCCTACCCCGCGAGGCGCTCAAGGGCGTCGCCGCCGTCGTCATGGTCTACGCGTTGCCGCTGGTGATCGTTTCCAACTTTCCCGCGCGCACTCTCATCCACGGCATCGAGCCGCTGAACATCGCCTGGCTCGCCGCCGCCGCCGCCCTGTGGCTGACCGTCGCCGTCACCGTCTTCAACCGCGGCCTGCGCCGCTACGCCAGCGCCTCGTCATGACCGCCTTGTCCGACAGCCTCGCCGCCCTCCAGACCCGCTTGGGACACGCCTTTCGAGACCCGGCGCTGCTCCTCTGCGCGCTCACCCACCCTTCCCACGTCTCCGACCACCCCGAGGCCGCGCCGCACAACCAGCGCCTCGAACTCCTCGGCGACGCCGTGCTGCAACTCATCGTCACCGACGCGCTCTTCCAGGCCTTCCCCGCCGAGCGCGAAGGCGTGCTCAGCAAATCGCGCTCGACCCTCACCCGCGGCGGCTTCTTCGCCCGCCTCGCCCGCGAACTCGACCTCGGCCCCTGCCTGCGCGTCGGCAACAGCGAGGCCCAGAGCGGCGGGCAAAACCGCGACTCCAACCTCGAGGATGCCTTCGAGGCCCTCGCCGGCGCCCTCTACCTCGACGCCGGTCTCGAGCCCACCCGCGCCATCATCCTCACCCTCTACGGCTCCATCGAGAAACGCCTCAGCACCGCCCTCCCCGCCGACAACCCCAAGGGACGCCTGCAGGAACGCGTGCAACCCGTCCACGGCAACACCGCCCTCCGCTACGACACCGCCCACGTCTCCGGCGAAGACCACCAGCGCGAATACGAGTCCACCGTGCACCTCTTTGACCAGCCCCTCGGCACCGGCCGCGGCCCTTCCAAAAAAGCCGCCGAGGAAGCCGCCGCCCGCGCCGCCCTCGCCGACTGGAAAGACTGAACCAGTCGATTCTACCGTAGCGGAACGACGGAGCCGTTTCGCCGGCGACCTGCGGGCCACGCACTCGCGCCCCCTTCCCGCAACGCACGGGAATCCGCCCAGCCCGGAATTTAACGCAAAGTCGCAAAGGCGCCCAGATACGCCAAGCAGACATTATCCGACGGATCTTGGCGACCTTTGCGCCTCCGCGCCTTTGCGTTGAAACCCGTTCCCCAGGTTTCACCCGACAGGCCCTCCGCGCTTAATCCCCGGCATCAGCGCGTGTTGTTCTGCGTGTCCTTCATGTCTCCGTGGTTCAAATTCAGCCCCAGTCCGCCTAAATCCGAGGGCAACCGCGCCCTCCGCGCGTAGCACCTTGTCCATGTCCCACTGCTCCGCCGATCACGACCAACCCGCCGCCGACGCTCCCGTCTACATGGGCCTGCCCCATGAGCGCGTGCTGCGCCCCCGCTTCTGGGTCGCCGTCGCGCTGACCGTGCCCGTGCTCATTCTCTCGATGGGCGCGATGATCCCCGGCCTGCGCGACCTGCTCCCGTCGCCCCGCGTCTCCGGCTGGGCGCAGCTCATCCTGACCACGCCCGTCTTTTTCTGGTCTGGCGCGTTCTTCATCCGCCGCTGGTGGAAATCCATCGTCGAGCGCGACACCAACATGTTCACGCTCACCGTCACCGGCACCGGCGCCGCCTACCTCTATTCGGTCGCCGCCGTGCTCTTCGGCGACCATTTTCCCATGGCGCTGATGGATGACCACCACGGCATCGCGCTCTACTTCGAAGGCACCGCCTTCATCACCACCATCGTCCTCCTCGGCCAGGTCATCGAGCAACGCGCCCACGCCCGCACCGACGAGGCCATCCGCGGCCTGCTCGACCTCGCACCGAAAACCGCCCACCGCCTCGACGACTCCGGCCACGAGACCGACATCCCCGTCGAGGACGTCCAGGTCGGCGACCGCCTCCGCGTGCGCCCCGGCGAAAACATCCCCGTCGACGGCGAGGTCCTCGACGGCAAGGGCGACGTCGACGAGTCCATGCTCACCGGCGAATCCGTGCCCGTCGCCAAGTCCACCGGCGACAAACTCAGCGCCGGCACCCTCAACACCACCGGCTCGCTCGTCTTCCGCGCCGAACGCGTCGGCAAGGACACTATGCTCGCCCAGATCGTGCGCCTCGTCGAGGAAGCCACCGACAGCGAGGCCCCCATCCAGCGCCTCGCCGACCGCGTCTCCGCGTGGTTCGTGCCCGCCGTGCTCGCCATTGCCGCCGCCTCCTTCATCGCCTGGTCGCTGCTCGGTCCCGCCCCCGCCGTGCTCCACGGCCTCATCAACGCCGTCGCCGTCCTCATCATTGCCTGCCCCTGCGCCCTCGGCATCGCCACGCCCGTCTCGCTTGTCACCGGCATCGGCCGCGGCGCCCAGGCCGGCGTGCTCGTCAAAGACGCCGCAGCCCTCGAACGTCTCAGCGGAGCGAATACACTGCTCATCGACAAGACCGGCACCCTCACCGTCGGCCAGCCCGAGGTCGTCGCCATCCAGCCCGCGGACAACGTCTCCGCCGACGACCTTCTCCGCCTCGCCGCCGCCGCCGAGTCGTCCAGCGAACACCCGCTCGCCCGCGCCATCGTCACCGCCGCCAAGTCCCGCCAACTCCCCCTCCCCGCCGCCACCGACTTCAACGCCGACGCCGGCTCCGGCGTCACCGCCAGCGTCGAGGGCAAGACCATCACCATCGGCCGCGCGCCCACCGACGCCCACCTCGCCGAGCACCCCGAGGCCACCCTCGTCGCGGTCAAGATCGACGGCCGAGACGCCGGCCTCATCGCCCTCGACGACGCGATAAAGGACACCACGCCCGACGCCATCGCTGCCCTCCGCGCCCTCGGCATCAAAGTCTACATGGTCACCGGCGACCGCGAGGCCGCCGCCAAGGCCGTCGCCGACAAACTCGGCCTCGACGGCTACCACGCCGGCGTCACCCCTGGCGACAAACAGCGCCTCGTCCGCGAGCACCAGCAAAACGGTGCCGAGCATGTCATCTTCGCCGGCGACGGTCTCAACGACGCCCCCGCCCTCGCCGTCGCCGACATCGGCATCGCGATGGGCACCGGCACCGACGTCGCCATGAACAGCGCCGGCATCGTCCTCGTGAAAGGCGATCTCGGCGCCCTCGTCCGCGCCGTGCACCTCAGCCGCGCCACGCTGACCAACATCAAACAAAACCTCTTCTTCGCCTTCTTCTACAACGGCCTCGGCCTGCCCGTCGCCGCCGGCCTGTTCTACCCGCTCTTCGGCTGGCTCCTGAACCCCATGCTCGCCGGAGTCGCCATGAGCCTCAGCTCCCTCAGCGTCGTCACCAACGCCCTGCGGCTGCGAAAGCTGAAACTCTGAGGTTTTAACCACGGAGAACACGGAGGACACAGAGTTCTAATTTCAGGAGGAGACTCTCGATCATTCTCCCTCCGTGAACTCCGTGCCCTCCGTGGTTAAAACTCCGAAACGTCCGATCTGCTCCCACGGGTTGCACTCGCGCGCGCTTCCCGTTTCCCTCCTCCCCCTTCCATGTCGTCTGCCCACGCCGATCTGCCGCGCCACCTGCACACCGGGGTTTGCCCTCCCGCGCGCGGCGCCGTGCTGGCCCGGCTGATGCGCGCCGAGCCCGACGCGCCCGTATGGCTCGTCGTCGCGCCCGACCTCAAGCTCGCCGAACAACTCGCCGAGGACACCGCCTTCTTCCACGCCGTCGCCGCCTCCTCGCGCGCCGAGCCCACCGTCCGCACCCTCGACGCCCTCGTCTTCCCCGAGTCCATGGGCGGCGCCCGCGACATGTCCGAAGCCTTCGCCGCCTCCGCCGACCGCCAGACCGTCTTGTCGCGACTGCGAGCGACGAGAAGTCAGAAGTCTGAAGTAAGAGGTAAGAAGTCGGGCAGTTCGCTCCCCCTCGCCGTCTTCACCACGCCCACCGCGCTGCTGCAGACCGTGCCGGCGCTCGCCGACTACGCGGCCAAGGAGTTCACCCTCACCAAGGGCCAAACCACCCCCTTCGCCGAACTCACCCAAAAACTCGCCGAGCTCGACTACGACCACGAGCCCGTCTGCGAGGCCCCCGGCCACTACGCCGTGCGCGGCGGCATCATCGACGTCTACCCCGTCACCGCCAACCAGCCCTACCGCCTCGACTTTTTCGGCGACGAACTCGAGGACATCCGCGCCTTCGACCCCGTCACCCAGCGCTCCGGCGAATCCATCGCCGAGCTCACCCTCGCCGCCTCGCCCCGCCTCCAGCTCGCGCCCGCCGTCACCGGCCTCGCCGACTACCTCTCGCCCGGCACCCGCCTCGTCCTCATCGACCCCGCCACCCTCGACAAACCTTTCTCCGACGCCGCCCGCGAAGGTTTTGACCGGCTCACGCCCATCCTCAAAAAAGTCGCCGCCGCCATCGGCCTCGCCGACCTCGACGAAGCCGCCGCGCTCTTCGACCCCGAGCACGTTCCATCGTCCATCTCCCCTCGTCCGTCTCCCCTCCGCGAGACCACCTGGGACACCGACAGCCTTCGCCACCACCGCCACTTCCCCTCCGACTCGCTCGTCGCGCAGGACCGCCTCGCCGCCGAGGACGAAGCCCGCCGCGAATTTATAGAACAACTCGCCCTCTGGCAGAAAAACGGCGCCACCATCACTTTCGTCGCTTCCAAGGACGGCGAGGAACAACGCGCCCGCGAGATCCTCAGCGAACACAAGACCTTCAAAAGCCCGCATTTCATCCGCGGACATTTGAATGAAGGATTTCGTCTCACGCCGCCGCGTGAGTCGAAATCCGAGGCAGTCGCAGGTCTAAAGTCTGAAAGTCAAAAGTCGTCACCGCGCGCTGCGCGCGCCCCCCAAGTCGACAGCGCGGCCCCAGCCGCGCTTGACTCGACCTTCGACCTGCGACCTTCAGACCTGCGACTTCGTGACAAAAATCAGGCCAACAGCCTGATTTTTGTCACCGAAACGGAATTGTTCGGCCGCCAGCGCGCGCGCCGCGCCACCGGGGCCACCCGCGCCCTCGTGCAGCGCGCGCAGGTCGACCAGCTCCTCGACTTCGCCGAACTCGTCGAAGGCGACTTCATTGTCCACCTCCAGCACGGCATCGCCGTCTACCGCGGCCTCACCAAGCTCGAGACCCGCGACGGCCACCGCGAAGTCATCTCCCTCGAGTTCGACGACCACGTCACCCTGCACGTGCCCCTGCAGGAGTCGCACCTCATCAGCCGCTACGTCGGCCTCTCAAAAACCAAGCCCCAGCTCGGCAAGATCGGCTCCGGCCGCTGGGAAAAAGCCCGCAAGGCCGCCGAAGTCGCCACCATCGACCTCGCCGCCGAGCTCCTCCGCATCCACGCCGCCCGCGAGGCCCAACCCGGCCACGCCTGCCCGCCCGACAACGACTGGCAACGCGAGTTCGAGGCCTCCTTCCCCTACTCCGAGACCAAGGACCAGCTCTCCGCCATCCAGGCGACCAAGGCCGACATGGAGCGCACCCGCCCCATGGACCGCCTCATCTGCGGCGACGTCGGCTTCGGCAAGACCGAGGTCGCCATCCGCGCCGCCTTCAAAGCCGTCCAGTCCGGCCGCCAAGTCGCCCTGCTCGTGCCCACCACCATCCTCGCGCAGCAGCACCTCAACACCTTCCGCGAACGCATGGCCGGCTACCCCATCGCCGTCGAGATGGTCAGCCGTTTCCGCACCCGCGCCGAGACCAACCGCATCATCGCCGCCACCGCCGCCGGTCAGGTCGACATCCTCATCGGCACCCACCGAATCCTCAACAAAGACATCACCTTCCGCGAACTCGGCCTCGTCATCATCGACGAGGAGCAACGCTTCGGCGTGAAACACAAGGAGCGCCTCAAGTCCCTGCGCACCACCGTCGACGTGCTCTCCATGTCGGCCACCCCCATCCCGCGCACCCTCTACATGGCCATGACCGGCGCGCGCGACATGTCCGTCATCGAGACCGCGCCCACCAACCGCCACCCCATCGAGACCATCGTCAAAACCTACGACGAAAAACTCGTCGTCGACGCCATCCGCCACGAACTCCGCCGCGGCGGCCAGGTCTTCTATCTGCACAACCGCGTCCAGACCATCGACCTCGTCGCCGCCCGCCTCCGCGAGCTCCTGCCCGACGTCGACATCGGCGTCGGCCACGGCCAGATGGACGAACACGACCTCGAGCGCGTCATGACCGAGTTTGTCGCCGGCGAGCACCAAGTCCTCGTCTGCACCACCATCATCGAGACCGGCCTCGATATCCCCAACTGCAACACCATCATCATCGAGGGCGCGGACCGCTTCGGCCTCTCGCAACTCTACCAGCTCCGCGGCCGCGTCGGCCGGTTCAAGCACCAGGCCTACGCCTACCTCCTGCTCCACCGCCACACCCGCGTCGTCGAGCTCGCCCGCGAACGCCTCTCGGCACTCCGCACCCACAACCAGCTCGGCGCCGGTTTCCGCATCGCCATGCGCGACCTCGAGCTGCGCGGCGCCGGCAACCTGCTCGGCCCCCAGCAAAGCGGCCACATCGTCGGCGTCGGCTTCGAGCTCTACTGCCAGCTCCTCCGCCAGTCCGTCGCCCGCCTCAAAGGCGAGAAACACGCCGCCCTCATCCGCGCCGCCGTCAAACTCGACTTCGTCTTCGTCGGCGAAGCCGACACCCCCTCCCCCCTTTCACTCAATCCCTCCTGCCTCCCGTCCGACGGGCCGCGTTCGCGCGGCCACGGACAGGGTTACCAAGCCCTCAAGGAAGCCGAGCAAGCCGCCAGCGGCGTCGTCGACGTGGAGAAGATCCAGGCCCGCCTGCCGGCAGCCTACATCGGCGAGACCCGCCTGCGCATCGACCTCTACCGCCGCCTCGCCCTCGCCGAGAACCTAGAGGCCTTAAAACAAGTCGAGACCGACCTCCGCGACCGCTTCGGCAAGTTCGGCAACGAAGTCCGCGCCCTCCTCCTCATCACCGAGATCCGAATTCGTGCCGAGCAAAAGAGCATCCTCTCGGTCGAGACCAAGAGCAACCAGCTCAAGTGCCAGCGCAACACCGGCAAGTCCGACGACTACGTGATGGTCGGCACGAGATTCCCAAGACTCACCGCCCCCAAGCCCCTGGCCCGCCTGAAGGAAATCATCGTTTTCCTAAATAATTTGTAGCGTCGGCTTTCCCCAGCCGATTCAGGCGATTCGATCCGTTTTGAACCACGAAAGTCACGAAGCAGCACGAAGGTTCCGATCCCCAGGCAGGATTAGCCGCGAAAGAACGCAGAGAACGCAAAAAACAAGCCCCTTCCGATCTTTGCGCTCCTTGCGCCCTTTTGCGGCTAAACAATTCCCCAGCCGATTCGAACGTCTGAAAATCGCCATATAAGTCACAAAAGACGCATAAAGCAGAAGCCCCCAACTTTTGCGCCCTCTGTGCCTCTTGTGGTCCAACTCCTCACCTTCGTGTCCTCCGTGCTCTCCGTGGTTATAAATCTCGACGAGATCATTCCCGGTCTTGCCCGCCGGAGTTCGCCGCGTTCACTTTAAATCATGGCCACGATCACCAAGACCAAGAAGCCCGCCGCCAAGTCCACCATCCGGGTGCAAGGTCGGGCCGTGGTGCTGGAAAAGAGCCCCGTGTCGGGCCTTTATCGCAAACCGGCTCGTGCCGGTGACAAGCCCATCTCGCGCGCGGCTTTGAACAAGGCGCTCGAAAACGCCTTTTGAGCGTGCTCCTGCTCGACCTCAATGCACTGATTGCGCTGGGGTATCCTCGCCACCCGGACAACCACAAG
>JAUWBF010000137.1 GCA_030601755.1 Verrucomicrobiota bacterium
ACCCGGCCGCCGTTGGCGTCGCGTCCGATCTCGCAGAGGCCGTAGTAGGCCTCCGGGTCGAAGGTGCCGCGGTTGGGCTGGGCCAGCAACTCGTAGATGAAGACGGCCTCTACCCCGGGGAAGTGCCGCAGCTCGGAGACCAGGCTGGTGAGCGTCGCGGCCTGGGCCGCCTCGTCGGAGTAATACCGGGTGAGCACGATGTCGTCCAACATGGGCCGCTCGTTGTTGCCGAAGCCCCGCGCGGTGAAGACGACGCGGTCGAAGCCGTCGAGCGTGGCCCCTTCGACGAGGATGACGTTTTCCAGCGCGCCGTCGTCGTTCGGGCCGCCGTCCTCGTCGCGGGCGCAGGCGACGCGCAGGCGCGAGTCGCGCAGGTCGCGCCGCAGGCGGATCGTTTTAGGCCGGGGCTGGCCGTTGGCGAAGCCGGGCTGGTTGTAGCCGGCGGACTGCCCGTCGGGCAGGAGCGTGGCGACGCCGGCGGAGAGTTTGTAGACACCGAGCACCGAGGCCGTGTTGGCCGCATTGCCGCTGTCGCCCTGCCTGACTCGCAGTCGATAGCCGGCGCCGGCTGCATTCACGACGTCACAATCAATAATGAGCGAGTAACTGCCGTAATCGAGGGTGGTGTTGCCGCCCCAGCGCCAGTCGTAGTTGAAGACCAATTCCCAGTCGCCCGAGAGCGGAGCGTCGAGCAGACGCGTGATGCTCCGGCCGGAGGCGGCGCCGGTGTCCTCGTTGAAGAGGGCCTTGGTCGGCCCAAACTCCCGCACGCGCCAGTTACCCGCGGCCGTCCAGCCGGCGGGCGCGTCGCCGGTCGGCGTGTCGGTGAAGAGTTCCTTCACCAGCTTCGTGGTGACGAGCGAGCCGCCGAATCGATTGGCCTCGGTGACCCAAATCGGTTTACCGAGGGCCAGATAGCGTGGCATCGCGCGCGCGACCGAGCCCATCGACGAATACCAGTGCAGACCAGTCACCTCGAAGGGCACGCCGTCGGCGACGAGCCGCTCAAGGAATCCGTAGTGATACCAACCGGTCGTGTTGATGATGCGTTGCACGGCGGGATCGCCCTCGCGCACGCCGGCGGCCAGGCCGGCGAGGGCGCGTCGCACGCGCTCGTATTTAGCGGCGTCGTAGTGCGAGGCGACGGCCCCGGAGACCTTCGCGCTAAGGATGCATTTGTTGTCGAGTTCGTTGGCCAGCTCGATGTGGGTGAAGCGGCCGGCATACGTTTGCGCGAATGTCAGGGCCTTCGCGTAGCAATCGGCCTCGAGTTGCTCGTCCGTGCGGGTGTCGAACAGCTCGCCCGCGACGCCCAAAATGGGCAGCAGGCGGATGCCGCGTGCGTCGGCCGCGGCGAGCAGTTCGGCGAACCGCGCGGGGTTGCCGGTGTCGAACCGGTAGTAGTCGCACCCGAGCTCCGCGACCAGGTCGAGCTGGCCGACGGGCGACTTGGCGGACTGCCCGGCGAGGGGCACGACGCTCCAGTAGCTCGTGGCGTTGTTGATGGTCGGGTGCCCGGAGACGCCCCATTGCAGGCGGCGCGGGGCCTGCGCGGCGGAGCGGAAGTCCAGGTTGTCCACCTGGAAGAACGGCTCGGGGCGGAAGACGGTGTTGCCCGCGCCGGCGTAGAACGAGATGCGGTTGGGCGACAGGTCGGCGTGAGACCGGGTGGCGATGACCGGCGAGCGGTAGACGACGGCCGGCGCGCCGAGGTCGGTGATCGTGAAGACGTAGGAGTCGCGGTTGGCGGAGCCGGTCGCGCCGTAGTCGGCGACCAGGTCGAGCCGGTAGTCCGTGTCGGGCTCGAGCAGGGCCACGCCGGGCACGGTGACGCCGGCATCGGAGTAGGACACCTTCACCGCCGCCCCCTGGTGGTCGGAGAACGAGATCATCACCGAGGTGTGCGGGCCGCTGTGCGTCTGGCTGTTGGCGTTGACCATGAACACGAACGTGGGCGCGGGGCCGGAGGTCGCAGGCAGGGCACGAAACTCGAAGGAGCCCACGATATGACTGATGCCGCCAGCACCGACACCAGAAAACACAGCGGAGGTCATGGTCGGCGCGGCCCCGCCGTGCTGGTTGTCGGTGAAGCGAAGCTTTTTGTTGCCGGTGCTCGTCTCCAAAATCTGAAGCGATGTCCCGGCGGAGCTGAGGAGCGAGAGGGTGCGCGGGGAGGCGCCGATCGTGGCCGACGCGCCGTCGGCCACCGTCTGGACCGGCAGGGCGTCGAAGTTTTGCAGGACGAGTTGGTCGGCGGACGCGGTCGCGGCGAGCAGGCAGACCAACGTGGCGAGACGGGGCAGTATCTCGGAGGGCATGGTTTTTTTTTGGGGGGTTAAAGAACACGAACAAGCCCCCGGCCTGGGCGAAGCCGGAGCGGGGGCGTTTTCCCCGAAGGGAGGGGAAAGCGGAGGCGGGCGGCCGGAGGGGAGCCGGCCGCGCCGATCAACGGAACTCCAGCGCCACGGGGTGGGCCGGCACCGTGACTTTGGGCAGCCAGATCCGGTCGCCCCTGCGCTCGAATTTCAGGTCGCGGCTCTGGCCGGTGAAGAGGTCGTGGGCGACGACGCTGCCGACCGGCGAGCCGGGCACGACCTCGACGTCGGCCACCTGCGGTTGCAGGTCGCCGGGGCGCTCGGTGGACCACAGCGCCACCATGAGCCGGCCCTCCTGGTCGCGGAACGCGTGGCGGGCGACCACGCCCGGGGCGGCCAGGCGTCCGCCGTCCCAGGCGATGGGCCACTGGTCGGTGCGGATGTTGAACGTGAACACGCTGATCTCCGGCGGGCGGGGGTCGGCGCGGTAGGGTGCCATGAAGCCGGCCAGCCGGCGCACCGCGTCATAAACCGGCTTGGGGCGGTTTTGAAAATCGAGCAGTCCGAAGTTGTTCTCGGCCTCGTGCGGGTCGGTGCCGTCGTTCTTGAGCGCGTAGATCACCGAGACCTCGATCCCGAGCGAAAAACCCTCCATGAAGCGGCGCAGCGAATACTTGGCCTGCGCGTCCTCGTTGTAACCGGCGTATTGGAGACCGGCCTTGGTTTCCTGGTAGGTGGGGAATCCCCACTCGGTGAGCCAGAGTTCGCAGCGTTTGCCGCGGGCGGCGGTTTCCTGGCGGTAGAGCTCCATCTGCGAGGCGAAGGTGCCCTTGCGGTCGGCGGTGGCGAAGCCGTCGCGCTTGATGATGCCCTCGCTGGCCGCGAAAGGAAGAATCTCGGGCACGGTGCGAAAGCTGTAGGGATGGTCCACGACGCCGTCGATCTGCGGCACGATGCCTTGGCGGATCATGCGGAAGTTGGCCGGGGCGGTGGAGCCGAGGCCGATGACCTTCATCTCCGGCACGGCCTCCTTGATGGC
>JAUWBF010000054.1 GCA_030601755.1 Verrucomicrobiota bacterium
TCGATGTCGTGGATGACGATGCAGTGCTCGTTCTCGTGCTCGATCTTGGCGGGGATCTCGCGGGCGATGATGCGTTCGAAGAGAGTGGGCATGGGCGTGAAGGATAACGGTCGGGTGATGGCCGGCTTTAGAGAAACAGCAAACGCAGTTCCGCGCTCGGGGCGGTGCGGGCGGCGGCGAGGTCCTGAATGAAGGTGAGGGCGGCCTCGTAGTCGCGGCGGCGGCGGGGGGTCTCGCGCTTGTCGGGCGGCAGGAGGGCAGGGCGTAGGTTGGTGACGAGGAGCGTGGACTCGCGGTAGGGCGCGAGCTTTTTGAGCCCGGCCATCAACTCGGCACGGGCGAAGAGCGGCGTGGCCGATGTGGTGGTGCTGAGGGCGTCCCAGTGGAAGAAGCCGTGGCGGGGCTGCGCGGCGAAGAGCGTGCCGAGGAGGCGGGCGGCGGCGGCGTTGAACTCGGCGTCGTATTTGGCGGCGAGGTCGGGGTTGGCGCGGGTTTGCTCGGCGAGTTCGGCCAGACTGAAGGTGATGGCTTCCTGAATCTGCTGCGCCAGATAGAGATTGTCGCCGGTCACGTCGGCGAACAGGGCGTTGATGAAGTGCAGGCGACGCAGTTCGTCGCGGGCGGGGGCGGCGGCCATCGTGCGGGCGGGAGTCGTGGCGCCTACTCCTGCGCGGGTTGGCCGAGGGTCTTGATTTCCTGCATGAACTCGGAGACGTCGCGGAACTCCTTGTAGACGCTGGCGAAGCGGACGTAGGCGACCTGGTCGATCTTGCGGAGGTGCTGCATGACGGCGTCGCCGATGGACTTGGTGGGGATCTCGCTGTCGTGCTGCGCCTCGAGGATGTCGATCACGTCCTCGACGAGCATGGTGAGCTGCTCGCTGTCGACGGGACGTTTTTGGCAGGCGGCGCGCACGGAGCGCAGGAGTTTTTCGCGGTCAAACTCCTCGCGGCGACCGTCCTGCTTGATGACGTAGATGCCCTCGCGGACGAGCATCTCGGTGGTGGTGAAACGGTGGCCGCACTCAAGGCACTCGCGGCGGCGGCGGATGGTGTTGCCCTCCTTGCTGATGCGGGAGTCGATGACCTTGTCTTCGATGGAGGTGCACTTGGGGCAACGCATGGCGGTGGATGGAGCGGGGTCGCGGGCTCAGTTGAGCGACAGGAAATTCTCGAGGATGCGCATGCCGCTTTCGGTGGCGATCGACTCGGGGTGGAATTGCACGCCCCAGACCGGAAGCTCCTTGTGGGCCAGGCCCATGATTTCGCCCTCGGCGGTCTCGGCGGTGACGGTCAGGCAGGCGGGGAGGGTGGCGCGCTCGACGAGCAGCGAGTGGTAGCGGGTGGCGGCGAAGCCTTGGGGCATGCCGTGGAAGACGTCGGTGTCTTTGTGCAGGATGGGGGAGGTCTTGCCGTGCATCAGGCGGTCGGCGCGGATGACCTTGCCGCCGAAATAGTGGCCGATGGACTGGTGGCCGAGGCAGACGCCGAGCAGGGGTTTTTTGCCGGCGAAGGCGCCGATCATGTCGAGGGACACGCCGGCCTCGGCGGGCGAGCACGGACCGGGCGAGATGAGCACGCGGTCGGGGTTGAGCGCGAGGGCCTCGGCGGTGGTGATCTCGTCGTTGCGGTAAACGCGCTGCTCCACGCCCAACTGGCCGAAATATTGGACGAGGTTGTAGGTGAAGGAGTCGTAGTTATCGATGACGAGGAGCACGGGCGAAGGTTTTGACCGTCCACCTTGGGGGAAGAGGACGCGCGGACGCAAGCACGGGGGCGGGGCGAGAGGGCCTATTTGGGCCTGTCTGGCGGCACGGATTCGCCGGCGGCGTCAGCGGCGGACCGATGGCAGGCGCGCGGCCTGGGCCTGTAGGCTCTGCTTAACGCTGCCGCAGACGAGGTTGCAAAGATCGTAGATGGTCGGATCGGTCACCGCATAAAAGACCTGCAGGCCCTCCTTGCGGCGCTCGACGAGGCCGGCGGACGCGAGTGTCTGCAAGTGCCGGGAAATATTGGTCTGCGTGCCGCCGGTGACCTCGACGAGGGCGTTGACCGGCAACTCGCCCTCCATCAGCGCCTGCAGGATGCGCAGCCGCATGGGCTCGCCCATCACCGCAAAGCGGCGGGCGACGAGCTGAAGGGCTGCTTCATCCAGGACGGGCTTCTTGGGCATGCGACGAAAAAAACGGCGAGCTTGACATCCTGTCAACTATATGCACATATGCTCATATTATGAAAACTGAGGTTGCGCAGGATGGATTGAAAATCGTGATTGTTGGCGGCGTGGCCGCGGGCGCCTCGACGGCGGCGCGGGCCCGTCGCCTGAGCGAGTCGGCGCGCATCACCGTGGTCGAGCGCGGCCCCGACGTGTCGTTTGCCAACTGCGGTCTGCCCTACCATATCGGCGGTGAGATCGCCGACCGCGCCAAGCTCGCGGTGCAGACGCCGGAGAGCCTGTCGGCGTTGCTCAACATCGACGTGCTCACGCGCACCGAGGTCGTCGCGATCAACCGCGAGCGCAAGGTGGTGGTTGTGCGCGACCTTGCGAACGGCGGCCAGCGCGAGCTGCCCTACGACCGGCTGGTGCTTTCGCCCGGCGCCTCGCCGTTGCGTCCGCCGCTGCCCGGCATCGACGACACGCGCATCCTCACGCTGCGCAATCTGCAGGACATGGACCGCATCAAGTCCGCCGCAGGCGCCGCCTCGTCGGTTCTGGTGATCGGCGCGGGCTTCATCGGCCTGGAGATGGCTGAGCAGCTCAAACGTATTGGAAAAACGGTGACGGTGGTCGAGGCGTTCGAGCAGGTGTTGCCGCCGCTCGATGCGGAGGTGGCCGCACCCGTGGCCGACGCGATGCGCACCGAGGATGTCGAGCTTGCGCTGGGCGACCCGATCACGGCGTTCGCCGACGAGGGCGGCAAGATCGTCGTCGCGCTCAAGTCCGGTCGCCGCCTCGCCGGTGACCTCGTAGTGCTGGCCATCGGCGTGCGGCCCGAGAGCGGGCTGGCCTCCGGCGCCGGGCTCGAGCTGGGCGCGCGCGGCACGATCAAGGTCAACGCCTTCATGCAGACCTCGGATGCCGACATCTACGCGGCGGGCGACGTGGTCGAGAGTTACGACCGCCTCACGGGCGGCGCGATGAACCTGCCGCTGGGCGGCCCCGCGAATCGTCAGGGACGCGTGATCGCCGACCATATTTTCCGCCCGGATCAGGCCCGGCCTTACCCTGGTCATGTCGGCACGGCCATCGTGCGCGTCTTCGACGTGGCCGCCGGCCTGACCGGGTGGTCCGAGAAGCGTCTGAAGCAGGCCGGCACGCCCTACCGCGTGACGGTCGTCACCGATTATCAGCGCGCGAGCTACTTTCCTAGAGCGGTGCCGCTGACGGTAAAGCTCCTCTGGTCGCCCGAGAACGGACGACTGCTGGGCGCGCAGGTGGTCGGCGCCGACGGCGTAGACAAGCGTCTCGACGTGCTCGCCACCGCGCTCGCGGGCAAGCTCACCATCGACGATCTTGCCGAGCTCGAGCTGGCCTACGCTCCGCCCTTCGGCAGCGCGCGCGACGTGGTCAACACCGCGGGTTTCGCTGCGCAAAACGCGCGTGACGAACTCGTGCGTCCGGTGGCCGAGCTGCCCGCGGATCGGCAGGTGCTGGACGTGCGTCCCGCGGCGATGGCCGAACTTTCGCCGCTGCCCGGCGCGGTCAATATCCCGCAAGCCGAGTTGCGCGCCCGCCTTGGCGAGTTGGATCGCTCGAAGCCGTGGGTCACCGTTTGCGCGCTTGGCAAGACCAGCTACTTCGCCGCCCGCGTCTTGGCGCAGGCCGGTTTCGACGTGGTCAGCCTTTCCGGCGGTCTGCGCGTGCGGCCGGTGGCTTCCGGCAAAACCGAGACCACGCCCGTCGCGCCGACGACCGCTCCTGTTGCGGTTGCACCCACCATGCCCGCCGCTCCCGTCGCGGTCGCCTCGCTCGACTGCACCGGGATGGCGTGCCCCGGCCCGTTGCTGCGCGTGAAGGCCGCGTGTGAAAAGCTGCCCGCTGGTGGCGAGCTCACCGTGACCGCGTCTGATCCGGGTTTTGCCCGCGATGTGGCGGCGTTTGCGCGCTCGACCGGTCTGGAGTTGCTTGGCGTCGAGCGCGCCAAGGGCATCGTCACCGCCCGCCTGCGTCGTCCGGCACAGGGTGGGGGAGCGCTCGTCTCCGGCGTTGCGTCACCCGCTGCCTCGGCCGCGCTGGTCGACGGTGCCCGCCGCAAGGGAGCGACCGCGGTGGTTTTCTCGGGCGAGATGGACAAGGTCATGGCCGCGCTGGTGATCGCCAACGGCGCCGCCGCCATGGGCGGCAAGGTCACGCTCTTCTTCACCTTCTGGGGACTCAACGCCCTGCGTCGCGAGCATGCCGTCGCCGTGCCGGACAAGTCGCTCCTCGACCGCATGTTTGGCTGGATGCTCCCCCGCGGACTCGGCGCGCTGCCACTCTCCAACCTTAACTTCATGGGCGCGGGCCGTCGCCTCATGAAATACAACATGGCCTCGAAAAACCTGCCCAACCTTCCCGGTCTGCTCGGCGCGGCCAGGCTCGCCGGCGTGCGTTTGGTGGCCTGCACCATGTCGATGGAGGCCATGGGCATTCGCGCCGAGGAGCTGATCGACGGCGTCGAGTTTGGCGGCGTGGCCGACTACCTCGATTCCGCCGAGCAATCGGGAGCCAACCTCTTCGTCTGAGCATCCCCTCCGCGTCGTCGCCCGTCGCCGGCCTGAAAATTCAGGATTGGCGACCGGCGCGCCGTCGGTGGATGGTCTTGGCCGCATGTCCGTCGCCCATTTCGATCTGCTCAAAACCGATACCGTCACCGCCGCCCGCCGCGGTCGCCTGCGCACACGTCATGGGATGGTGGATACTCCGATTTTCATGCCCGTCGGCACGCAGGGCACGGTCAAGTCCCTCACGCCCGCCCACCTTCGTGAAATCGGCGCGCAGATCATTCTGGGCAACACCTACCATCTCAACCTCCGCCCCGGCAGCGACCTCGTGCGCGAGATGGGCGGGTTGCACGGCTTCATGGGCTGGGACGGGCCGATCCTCACCGACAGCGGCGGCTTTCAGGTTTTCTCGCTCGCGAAGCTTCGCACGATGAAGGACGACGGCGTCGAGTTTCAGTCCCACCTCGACGGCAAGCCCTGCTTCCTCGGCCCCCGCGAGGTCATGCAAATCCAGCAAAACCTCGGCAGCGACATCGCCATGGTCATCGACGAGTGCCCGCCGTGGCCCTGCGATCGCGACGCCACCGCCTCGGCCTGCGAGCGCAGCCTGCGCTGGGCCGGTCAGTGCAAGGCCATCGCGACCGACACCGGTTGGCTCGCCGCGGGCCATCACCTCTTCGCCATTGTGCAGGGGTCGACTTATGACGATCTGCGTCGCGAGGCCGCCGAGGCGCTTGGCGCGCTGGATTTTCCAGGCTACGCGGTCGGCGGTGTCAGCGTGGGTGAACCCGAGCCTGAGATGCTCAAGCAGGTCGGCGCGACCACGCCCTTCATGCCGGCCGACAAGCCCCGCTACACCATGGGCCTCGGCACGCCGCCGCAGTTGCTCAAGATGATCGCGCTCGGCGTCGACATGTTCGATTGCGTGTTGCCCTCACGGGTTGCCCGCAACGGCCTCGTCTTCACGCCGGACGGCCCCATCAACCTCCGCAACGAACGTTACCGCGCCGACCGCGGTCCCATCCACCCCGAGGTCGCCAACTACACCTCGCGCTTCTCCCGCGCCTACTTGCGGCACTTGACGGTGGCCGGCGAGATTCTCAGCTGCACGCTGCTCACCCTGCACAACCTCCATTTCTACCTCGACCTCATGGCGCAGGCCCGTGCCCACATCGAGGCGGGTGACTACGGTGTCTGGCACCGCGCCTGGGTGGAGCGTTACGAGGCCGGTATGGCCGCCCGCTGACCGGCGCGTTGCGGTTGTCTGGCCGCGAGGTTTACGGCTAGACCTTCGGCGCGGCTGCGTTAGCCGTTTCCCATCATGCGTATTCTCGTCACCGGCGGCGCCGGCTTTCTGGGATCTCATCTTTGCGACCGGCTGATGGCGGCTGGCAACGACGTTGTCTGCATGGACAACTTCTTCACCGGCCGTAAGCAGAACATCGCCCACCTCATCGGCAATCCCTACTTCGAACTCGTCCGGCACGACGTCACGGACCCCTTCAAGTTCGAGGTCGACCAGATCTACAACCTCGCCTGTCCCGCCTCGCCGCCCCACTACCAATACAACGCCATCAAGACGGTAAAAACCTCCGTCATGGGCGCCATCAACTGCCTCGGCCTCGCCAAGCGCACCCGCGCCCGCGTCTTCCAGGCCAGCACCTCCGAGGTCTACGGCGATCCCGCACTGCACCCCCAGCCCGAGTCCTACTGGGGCAACGTCAACCCCATCGGCATCCGCTCCTGCTACGACGAAGGCAAGCGCGTCGCCGAGACCCTCTTCATGGACTACCACCGCCAGAACCACGTGGACGTCCGCATCGTGCGCATCTTCAACACCTACGGCCCGCGTATGCACCCCAACGACGGTCGCGTCGTGTCCAACTTCATCGTGCAGGCCCTCAAGGGGCAGGACATCACCATCTATGGCGACGGCACCCAGACCCGCTCCTTCTGCTACGTCGACGACCTCATCGAAGGCTTCATCCGCCTCATGAACCAGGACGCCGTCACCGGCCCCATCAACATCGGCAACCCCGGCGAGTTCACCATGCTCCAGCTCGCCCAACTCACCCTCCAGCTCACCGGCTCCCGGTCGAAGATCGTCCACCTCCCGCTCCCCGGTGACGACCCCCGCCAACGCCGCCCCGACATCACCCTCGCGCAAAAACACCTCGACTGGCAGCCCACCGTTCCCCTCGAGGAAGGCCTGCGCCGCACCATCGACTACTTCAAGACCCAGGTCTGACGCCCGCCTCGGGCTTTCCTCTTTTCCGCTTCGCGCGCCGCCCTGCCGCGCCCGACACGCCGCCGCTTTTCGGCGCGCCCCCGCTGCGCCACCCTGTCCCGCCTCGGCCGCGCCCACGCGGACGCCGCGTCCCGTCCGCCCCCGCGTTAAATCCGCGTTACGCCCCTCCGCGCCCGCCCGATTCACCCCGTTTTACCTCTGAAACCGGAACCCCCGCGCCGGAGATTTGTCGTTTGCCAACCCCGCGGCCCGTTCTACGCTCTCGCCCTTTCATGCTCAACTTTCTCTTCAAGCGCCTTTCCGGCCGTCATTATCGCAAGTTTCTCGAGAAGGCCCGCCCCATCGTCGCCAAAATCAACGAGCTGGAGGTCTCCTACCAGTCGCTCTCCGACGAACAACTGCGCGCGAAGACCGACGAGTTCCGCGCCCGCCTCAAGGCCGGCGAGACCCTCGACCAACTCCTCCCCGAGGCTTTCGCCACCGTGAAAAACGCCGCCCGCCGCCTCGTCGGCACCCGCGGCATCGTCTGCGGCCACGAACTCGAGTGGAACATGGTCCACTTCGACGTCCAGCTCATCGGCGGCATGGCCATCCACGAAGGCCGCATCGCCGAGATGGCCACCGGCGAAGGCAAGACCCTCGTCTCCACGCTCCCCCTCTACCTCAACGCCCTCACCGGCCGCAACACCCAGCTCGTCACCGTCAACGACTACCTCGCCCGCCGCGACTCCGAGTGGATGGGTCACCTCTTCGGCTTCCTCGGCCTCACCACCGGCTGCATCCAGCAGCAGATGCCCTCCGACCTCCGCCGCGAGATGTATGGCCGCGACATCACCTACGGCACCGCCTCCGAGTTCGGCTTCGACTACCTCCGCGACAACGGCATGGCCACCCGCAAGGAAGACCAGGTCCAGCGCGACCACTGGTTCTGCATCGTCGACGAAATCGACTCCATCCTCGTCGACGAAGCCCGCACCCCCCTCATCATCTCCGGCCCCGCCCCCATCGAGCGCGAGCAACCCTTCTCCCGCATCAAGCCCAGCGTCGAGCGCCTCGTCACCGAGCAGCTCCGCCTCTGCAACAACTACGCCTCCGAGGCCAAGGCCCTCCTCGAAAAGGAAACCCCCGCCGCCGGCGACCGCGACCTCGCCTTCACCCGCCTCCTCCAGGTCAAGC
Organism: Verrucomicrobiota bacterium; assembly: GCA_030601755.1. GTDB lineage: Bacteria > Verrucomicrobiota > Verrucomicrobiia > Opitutales > Opitutaceae > JAUWBF01. The sequence continues at coordinate 8,128 of JAUWBF010000054.1, forward strand.
TCGGCAACCCCAAGAATAAACTCCTCCTCCGCCTCATGGAGACCCCCGAGTGGCGCAAGCTCCTCGACAAGACCGAGACCGACTACAACTCCGACTTCCGCAAGACCGAGCTCTTCGCCCTCAAGGAGGAACTCTACTACGTCATCGACGAGAAGCAGCACCAGGCCGATCTCAGCGAAAAAGGCCGCACCTACCTCCGCCCCGACAACCCCGACGCCTTCGTCCTCCCCGACCTCGCCACCGAGTTCTCCGACCTCGACCGCGACCACGCCCTCACCCCCGAGCAAAAGGAAGAGAAGAAACTCGCCGCGCAAAACCGCTTCTCCGAAGTCTCCGAGGAGATCCACGGTATCTCCCAGATGCTCCGCGCCTACTCCCTCTACGAAAAGGACGTCGAATACGTCGTGCAGGACGGCAAGGTCATGATCGTCGACGAGAACACCGGCCGTGTCATGCCCGGCCGCCGCTGGTCCGACGGACTCCACCAGGCCGTCGAGGCCAAGGAAGGCGTCACCATCGAGCGCGAGACCCGCACCTACGCGACGGTCACGATTCAGAACTACTTCCGCATGTATGACAAACTCGGCGGCATGACCGGCACCGCCGAGACCGAGGCCACCGAGTTCAACGACATCTACAAACTCAAGGTTCAGGTCGTCCCCACCAACAAACCCTGCATCCGCAAGGACAAGAACGACTCCATCTTCAAGACCCGCCGCGACAAATACAACGCGGTCGTCAAGGAGATCACCGACGCCAACAAACGCGGCCAGCCCGTCCTCGTCGGCACCGTCTCCGTCGAGTCCTCCGAGGTCCTCTCCCGCATGCTCAAGCGCGCCGGCGTCGTCCACACCGTGCTCAACGCCAAGTTCCACGCGCAGGAGGCCGAGATCGTCGCCCGCGCCGGCCAGCGCGGCGCCGTCACCATCGCCACCAACATGGCCGGCCGCGGCACCGACATCAAACTCGGCGAAGGCGTGCGCGAGCTCGGCGGCCTCTACGTCATCGGCACCGAACGCCACGAGTCCCGCCGCGTCGACCGCCAGCTCCGCGGCCGCTGCTCCCGCCAGGGCGACCCCGGCGTCACCAAGTTCTTCCTCTCGCTCGAGGACAACCTCATGCGCCTCTTCCTGCAGGGCAACCTCGCCTCGCGCATGATGGAAGGCTCCATGAAGGAGGGCGAGGAGCTCGAGCACCCCTGGCTCAACCGCTCCATCGAGAGCGCCCAGAAAAAGGTCGAGCAGCAGAACTACTCCATCCGCAAGCGCCTCCTCCAATACGACGACGTGCTCAACCAGCAGCGCGAGGTCGTCTACGGCATCCGCAACGCCGCCATTCACGCCGACCGCGCCAAGAACATCATCTTCGAGCAGGTCGAGGAGGAGATCATCGCCCGTCTCGAGGCTGCCGGCTACGACGAGAAGACCGGCCCCTCCGAGTCCGCCATCGAGGGCCTCGTTGGCTGGTGCAACACCCACTTCCCCATCAACCTCAAGGTCGCCGACCTCGCGCCCGGCGGAGCCGCTGGCGCGGACTTCGACGCCAAGGTCGCCTTCATCCTCGACCGGGTGAAGAAGGCCTACGAGGTCAAGGAGTCCGTCGAGATCCCCGAGGCCCTCGGTTCGCTCGAGCGCTATGTCGTCATCAACGCCATCGACAAGCACTGGCAGGAGCACCTCACCGAGATGGAGGAGCTCCGCCGCTCCATCGGCCTGCGCAGCTACGGCCAGAAGGACCCGCTCGTCGAATACAAGGGCGAGGCCTTCAAGTATTTCGAGGAGCTCATGGTCAACGTGCGCGGCCAGATCTGCACCGGCCTCTTCCGCAGCGCGTCGAACATCCAGGTCTTCGAGAACATGCTCGCCATGCTGTCGAAGACCGCGCGCGTCACCGGTCCCGAGACCGAGGAGGCCGCCCAGCCCGCGCGCGCCGCCGTGGCCGCCGGCGGAGGCACCGCCCCCGCGCAGTCCGCTCCCGAGGCCAAGCTCCCCGCCGTCACCGTGCGCCGCGAGCTGCCCAAGGTCGGCCGCAACGACCCCTGCCCCTGCGGCAGCGGCAAAAAATTCAAAAACTGCCACGGCGCCTGAGGTGTCCCGGCAACGCAGTCGGAAATTTTACAGGAGGAAACAGAGAGAACAGAGCTCCGGACTGATGCCGGACTCCAACTCCGTTCTCTCTGTTTCCTCCTGTAAAATCTTCTGTGTCCACCGCATGCCTTTACACCAAAGGGTTGTGTAAACATACAGGGCGGGATGCATCCGCTGTTCACCAAGGCCTCGTCGCTCACTGAAGGCGTGATCGCCGGAGCCATCGAGGTTCACAAGGACAAGGGCCCCGGGTTGGTCGAGAGCATCTACGAGTGGTGCCTGACCAAGGAGCTTGAACTCCGTGGTCTGGGCATCGAACAGCAGCGCGTCGTTAGCATTTCCTACAAAGGTTTTTCGCGCGAAGAGCCGTTGCGTTTCGACCTGTTGGTCGACGGTTGTCTCTTGATCGAAGCGAAGGCGGTCGAGCGCGTCCTGCCGGTTCACAAGGCGCAACTGCTCAGTTACATGAAGCTGCTCAACGTCCCGGTCGGCCTGCTCATCAATTTCAACGAACCCAGACTGACTGATGGAGTTTCCCGCCTGATCCTGCCTGGAGCCAACCTCTGAAGGCTACTCCTCAAAACCTCTCTCCGTTACCTCCGTTTCCTCCTGTAAAAAACAAACAGCCCGATCCCTCCATAGGTGAAAACGGAGTTAACGGAGGTGTCTCATGTAGTTCTCAGTGCGCGCCGTCGAGATCGCCGGGCTTCAGCGCGTGGGCGAAGAGGGCCTTGTTGGCGGCCTTCATGTAGGCCTCCTTGGCGTCGATGCTGCCGTCGGCCACGCGGGCCTGCAGGCTTTGGTCCATGGTGATCATGCCGTCGGCTCCGCCGCTTTCGATGAGGCCGCGGATGTTGGCGATCTGGCCGCTGCGGATGGTGTTGGGCAACGCCTCGTGGCGGAGCAGGATCTCGTGCACGGCGCAACGGCCCTTAGGCACGCGCTTGCAGAGAAGCTGGGCGACGACGCCGGCGAGACAACCGGAGAGCATCACGCGCACCTGGTTCTGCTCATCGGCGGGAAAGGCGTTGATGATGCGGTCGATGGTTTTCGGCGCGTTGTTGGTGTGCAGCGTGCCGAAGACGAGCATGCCCATGCTGGCGCAACTGAGCGCGAGCTTGATGGTCTCCAGCTCGCGCATCTCGCCGAGGAGGAGGATGTCGGGATCGTGGCGCATCGCGCCCTTGAGCGCGGCGGCGAAAGACTCGGTGTGCTCGCCGACCTCGCGGTGCACGATGACCGACTTCTGGTTCTTGTGCACGAACTCGATGGGGTCCTCGATGGTGATGATGTGGCGCGCGGAGGTGGCGTTGATGTAGTCGATCATCGCGGCGAGCGTAGTGGATTTACCACTACCGGTCGGACCGGTGACGACGACGAGGCCTTCCTGGAGGTCGCAGAGTTTTTTGAGGGACTGGGGGAGCTTGAGCTCGTCGAAGGTCATGATCTTCGACGGGATCTGGCGGAAGACCGCGGCCATGCCCCAGTGGTTGTAGAGGTAGTTGCCGCGGAAGCGGGCGAGGCCGGGGATCTCGTGGGCGAGGTCGAGGTCCTTTTTCTCGAGGAACTGTTTCCAGCGGGCGGGCGGGCAAATCTCCTCGAGCAGCACGGCCATCTTCTCGGGGGTGACGGGCGTGTCGGTGAGCGGCACGAGGTTGCCGGAGGTGCGGATCTTGGGGGGCAGGCCGACCGTGAGGTGCAGGTCGGAGCCGCCCTTGTCGAGCATCTGGGAAAGGAGTGTGTCGATGACGGCCATGGCGAGTCGGGCGTGTTTGAAAATGTAGGGGCCTCGCTTGCGAGGCCCGCTTGGCGGATAGGGGCGGTGGACGTTGTGAACGGTGAAAGGGCCTTGCGAGCAAGGCCCCTACGGGGGCGGCGGGCGGTTCAGCGGGTGATCTTGGCCAGGACCATCTTGCTGGTGATGTTCTGGCGGGCGGTGGCGGCGGTGATCTTGCCGGACTGGTAGAGGTCGAAGACGACGTTTTCCATGAGGCTCATGCCTTCGCGCACGCCGGTCTCGAGCACGTTGCGCAGGCCTTGGGTCTTGCCTTCGCGGATGAGGGCGGCGACGGCGGTGTTGCTGACGAGCAGTTCGTTGGCGAGCACGAGTCCGCCCTCGCTGGAGGGCAGCAGGCGCTGGCAGAGGATGCCGCGCAGGCTCTCGGCGACGCTGGCGCGGATCTGCGTCTGCTGCGAGGCGGGGAAGACGTCGAGCAGGCGGTTGAGCGTGGTGGCGGCGTCGCTGGTGTGCATGGTGCCGATCACGAGGTGGCCGGTCTCGCTGGCGGAGATGGCCATCTCGATGGTCTCGAGGTCGCGCAGCTCGCCGATGACGATGACGTCGGGGTCCTCGCGCAGCGCGCCTTTGAGCGCGGAGGCGAAGCTGGCGGTGTGCGTGCCGACCTCGCGCTGGGTGAGGTTGCAGCCTTGGGCGACCTGCACGACCTCGACGGGGTCCTCGACGGTGATGACGTGGTCCTCGCGAGTCTGGTTGAGCTCGTTGACGAGCGCGGCAAGGGTGGTGGTCTTGCCGGCGCCGACGGGGCCGGTGACGAGGATGAGGCCGTTGTGGTAGCTGAGGAGCTTGCGCACGGGCTCGGGGTTCTTGAGGCCGAGTTCGGAGAGCTTGGGCACGCGGGCCGGGACCATGCGGTAGGCGCCGGCGCAACCGCCTTTGTGCACCATGAGGTTGACGCGGTAGCGCTCGCCGGAGGGCAGGGCCAGGGCGTAGTCGAGGTCGCCGGTTTTGTCGTAGCGCTGGCGCTGGTCGGCGTTGAGCAGGATGGTATTGAGCCGCCGGGCTTCCTCTTCGTTGAGACGGTGCGTGTCGATCGGGATAATCTTTCGGTTGTGCCGGATAAAGGGCGGCGAGTTGGCCGAGAGGTGCAGGTCGCTGGCTCCGTAGGCCGCGCAGTCGCGCAGGAGCTTGCGCATGGTGGCGGCGAGCGCGTCGTCACCGAGGAGGTTCATGGCCTCGGCGGGCAGCGAGGGGAGCTTGGCGTCGCCTGAGCCGCTCACCATGAAGGGGGGCGCGGTGGAGCCTTTGGCGGCGGCCGGCGCGGGGGGGGGCGCGGCCGGCACGGTCGCCGAGGGAAGCGGGGTGGGGGCGACGGGCGGAATGTCGTCGAACGGATCGTCGAGCGGCGGGCCGGCCTTGCCCTTGGCGAGCGCGAGGCCGGCGACGCGTTCCAGGGTTTCGAGTTGGGCCTCGGGCACGTGGCCGTCGTCGATCAGCCGCTGCGCGAAGTCCATCAGGTCGGCGTCGGCGGGGAGGGCTTTCCGGACCGCCTGCAGGTGGGCGGTGGTGAAGAGGCCTTGGTCCAGGCCAAGGCGGGCGAGCCAGCGAATCTCGTTTTGCATGGGTGGGTCTGACGGTCGGCAACCGCGGGCTCGCAGTGTGCCGACGAGTCAGGCCCAGCCAAGTTTCAATGTATCGCGGCGACTGAATATCACCGGAAGGACACGTTGGGGCCCAAGGCGGTGGGCCCGATCAGGCCATGGTGAGCACGCCGTCCTTGACGTCGAAGGTGACCGCGGAGCCCTCGGTCACCTCGTCGGACACGAGGGCGCGGGCGAGCTTGGTCTCGAGCTGGCGTTGCAGGAAACGCTTGAGCGGACGCGCGCCGAAGACGGGGTCGTAGCCCTTCTCGCCGACCCAGGTCTTGGCGGCGGGCGTGAGGGCGACGGTGACGCGGCGGTCGGCGATATTTTGGCAGCGCTCAGCCATCTGTGGCATACGGCAGTTTTAAAGTTGTCCGCCGCGATCAGATTGCCGATGCTACTCTGCGTTAGAGACGTTCCTTCCAAGGTTTGCCAGCTCGTCTGGCATGCTATTTTTGACTCCCAGCATCTATAGAAGTGCCTGTTTCCGCATCTCGTTCGCGAGTGGCGCCGCAGGTAACGCCATCCGGGCTTTTCTCACCAAGTGTTCAATTTTACACGAAGGAGAGCCGCCACGGTGGTCCAATGATGCGCGGCCATCGTCCGGCCGAATCCAAGTGCTCTTCCTTCTAAATCGCACCATCGTTTACCCAGACAGTGGTTTTTTTTGTGTCCTCAAATGGGGGCGCGCTTGGGTTCGGACCGGTCATGGTCGCGTCACGTTGGTCTTGGGGCTGGCAGTCTTAACCCGCCAAAAAAAATCCAAACTAAATGACCATCGCCCGACCCAGCCTGCGCATCAATCAGCGCAATCCCAACCACCACCTGTTCCGCAATAATCGCCGTAACTGGTGGCTGCACTACACGCTTCATCTGCCGAACCTGACCGTGGAGCGTGTGCGTCTTTCTCTCGGCACCGCCGACCTCAACCTCGCTCGTCAGCAGCGCGACAAGTGCATTGCCTACTTGCAGCGTGGCGGGACCGGCGGGCTGTTGTCCGCGGATCTCGCAGCTATTGTCGCCGAAGGGAGGGCCGCCTGATGAGCAGCACTCGTTTTGACGGTCAGTTCACCTCCGAATCTGTCAGCTCAGGGCATCCGGACAAAGTCGCCGACCTGATCTCGGACACCGTCCTTGATGCCTATCTGCAACAGGATCCCGTCTCGCGCGTTGCCGTCGAGACTCTCGTCAAGGACAACACCGTGGTTCTGGCCGGAGAGGTTTCCTCCCGCGCACGGATTGATCCCGAGCCGTTGGTGCGTGCCGTCGTGCGGGATCTTGGCTACATTGATCCGGCTTGCGCGTTCCATGCAGACCGAATTCGCCTGATCAACCTTATCGGCGCTCAGTCTGCGGACATCGCCCAAGGAGTGGGCTTGGGACACGACCAAGGCGCGGGTGACCAAGGGCACGTCTTCGGTTTCGCCTGCGATGAAACTCCCGAGCTTTTGCCGCTGCCCATCGCCCTTGCTCACGCCATCACCCGCACGCTCGAAGCTTATCGACGTGCAGGTCGGGATGCTTGGCTGCGGCCTGATGCAAAGTCACAGGTGACCGTGCGCTATGAACACGGTCGGCCAGTCGAGGTCGTCGCCGTGGTTGTTTCCACGCAACACGCGTCAGGCAAACCGCAGCCGGAGATCCATGCTTGGGTGCGCGATGTTTTGCTGCCCGAGGCGTTGGGTCCCTGGCACCGCCCTGATATCACTACATTTATCAATCCGACCGGCGAATTTGTCATTGGCGGGCCCGAGGGAGACTGCGGACTGACAGGCCGTAAAATCATCGTCGATACCTATGGCGGCTATGCTCGCCACGGGGGAGGGGCCTTCTCAGGCAAAGACGCGTCCAAGGTTGATCGGTCCGCCGCTTACTTCGCTCGCTGGGTGGCGCGTCAAATCGTGAGCAAGGGCATCGCCACCCACGCGGAGGTGCAGATCGCTTATGCCATCGGCACCGCCCGTCCGGTCGCCTTTCACGTCGATACTCGTGGCACCGGTGACAACGCAGTCGCCGCCGACTTTGCCGCCAAGTTCGACGGTCGCCCTGGCGCCATCATCGAACGCTTTGGCCTGCTTCGCCCCCTCTACACCCGCACCACCAACCACGGGCATTTCGGCAAGCCCGACCTGCCTTGGGAAATCTGAACTCTTCCACCATGAAGCCCATTCTCAATATCACTGTGACCGACACCAATCTTAGCCCCGACTGGATTGACGCGCTTGCTTTTCGCGCCGCCAACATCGGCAAGTGGGATACTCGTGTCGCCGCCGACTTTTGGTCGCGCCTCGCCAATCTGTCCTTCTACGCCGCATTGTTTGACGCCCTCCGACGCCGGGATGGCGGGCCAGATTGGTTGCCCGGGCCAACTTCGGGCCAGTTCTGCGCTGCCGATCACATCGCCCGGCGTCTGCTCGCCTCCGGCTTTGATCGCGCGGATGTCGCGGGGAAACCCACCTTTGCGCCAAGTCTGAGCCAGGCCGTTTGGCGTGCGGCATGGGATGATCTTCCGCCGTCTTTTGCCGCCCCTGCGCCCAGTATCGCGCGGGACCGGGGACGCTGGTTTGCGAGCGTTGCCACACTGACGGCCAAGCGCCTTGTGGCCGAGCATCCCGGTTGGGAGACAAATGCCGGTAATCTTTTCCGGCAACTTTCGCTAGAGGACAAGTTTCTCAGCCTCTGCCTCACCCAGTGGCAAGCACCGGCGGGGCCAGCCAAACCGCGAGGTTTCAGTGTCGTTGATTTCATTCATCATCTCTACCGCGAGACGCCATATGCCGCGCGCTGTTATGGCCTCACGGTTCTCGACACGCCAGATTTCGGAGACGGCAACCGCACTCGCTGGGTATTCAGCCGATGGCTGCAGGAGGGCTGGAGTCGCGGCTGGAGACTTACCGACAAGTCCGTCTCCGAGGTGTTGCCCGACCTTCTTCGTGAACAAACCGCCGAGAACATCGCTTACACCCGGAGACTGCTGGCCAAATTGCTCGACGCAGCCGGCGGGCAACCAATCGACCTGACCATTCTGGGCCACGCCTGCATCGCCTATCTCAAGGACCGCTGCGGTCTGGTTCGGGACGGTCATGGTCCGGCCGTCTGTGTCCATGCATTCGACTATGGACTGTGGATGGCTTTTGGCATTCGCGGACTACTTCCCGGGCATTCCGCACATGCCTGCTTCAAGGACTCGGTCAACTCAGACCACAGGCAGCCCGAGCTTGGCAATAATTGAGCTTCTGTCCCGATCACACGCCCCACCTCTTCCTACGACCATGCCTCCTCCTTTTTTCCTAAAACCATTTTTTCCCGTCACACTTTCCACGATCCCTGCCGGCTCGGCGACATGCATCATGCTACGTCTCCACTAGATCAGGCAGCCCATGCGTAAGAACCTGCAAATTAATATTTAACAATAAAACCATATTACAAAATGATAGCTCTAGGAATCATAATTCTTACTGGATATGTAGCACTGCTGATGAGTGCCTGGGTTCGTCGGCTGGCAAGTCGAGGGACCTTTCCCGAGCCTCGGTCAAGGCCGTCTGTTTTTGGGATTTTGCTTTGGCGATCCACATGGAGAACGGCAAGTATCACCGCATTGTTTTTCTGTTTTCTGGCAGCGGGAGCGGAATCGGATTATAAGGCAGCTTCCACGCTGGTTCTGGGAGCCATGGTATACCTGTTATTGTGGATGGTGATACTGCTACAATCGTGGCTGTCCTCGGGCTTGGTGAGTAATCGCCCGATAGAGCTCAAGCTTGAGGAAAACGACGCATCCATCGGTGCCGACAATGACTCCAATGTAGTATCGATCATGAAATCTGAGCCCGGAACTACCTCGGGGGGCAATGCGCAATCCGAGGACATACATCCTCTAATGAAGCATCTTTCGGATGGGTGGATGATCGAGAGGGAGACCGAGTTGGGATGGCAGCTCAAAAAACGCCCGCCTTTCTCACTCGGGACGAAAATATTATTTTGGCTTGGCGTTTTGACCTTGGTTTTTAACGGCTTGGGTTTGGTGTTCTTTGCGTTCTCTGCCGTGAATCATTACTTGCTAAGTCCTAATGATTTTACGTTCATACGTAAAGCGGGTTGATGTAATTTGTAGTATATGAATATGAAGAAAATAATAATCTTAATTATGCTCCGAGTGGTTGCCGGGTCTGCTCAGGCCGATACCTATTCCAATATTATAGATTCAATTGACCGTCCTGTTACAATCGCGCTTCCTGATGGCTTTGCGCCGCCCCAGAATAGTGAACAGAGGGCGGTCCGAGATGGAATTATTTCAATGTATAGGAATAACCCATCGATGCGCGGCATTTACAGCAACGTGTATACGCGAGATTGGGATGCGGAATTCCCTCTTCCATATGTTGTGGTGGGCACCATGGGTAGCTTTCGCGGCAGGCAGGGTAAAATTACTGCAAAAGAATGGCTGGCCGTGAGAGCAAGCGCTCTTCGGAAAACAGACTTGGAGGTCAGTAAAGAGAGGGAGAGGCTACGGGAAATGGAAAAGCGTGGAATCAATGCCGAGTTTACGGCCGATGAGCTTACTTGGTTGGAAAATGATGGGAAAGCGGATTCGTTGACGGTTTTTAATCAGATGCGCATGTCGTTTCCTGACGGAGGGGAGGTGGATTTGATAGCTGCGCGAAAGGTTATATATAAAAATGGATATGTATTAAGCTTTGTCTTTGTTGTGGACGGAGGTTTGCCAGACGCATTCTCGTCTATTCGGAATCTGGTTAACTCCACTACACTTGTTGCGATTGAGGGAAAATGATGGTGTGCATTTGGTTCTACAGATGGCCTTTTGCCGGGAAGGCCAATTAACACAATGATTCAGAAGTATTGGCAGTGCTGAGCCGAGGCCAAAACGGACCCAGCACCACTTCGCGGCAGTCGCTACAAGTGACGACGCGAAGCACTCCGCCTCGCACCAAGTAAATGGCGTCTTGCCGATACGCACGGCCCAGTTGACACGCCTCCTCCTTGGTCAGCGCCACGGCCCAACCCGGCTCGACATGCTTACCATCCGGCGAGCGGCCAACCATCGGCAGGCTCCACGCACCACAACGCCCCACTTCCGCACCGAGCACAATATGGGCCGCCGCGTTTTCTTCCGGCGTCCAAGCTTCATCGGCGGTCACGCGGGCCGTCACAATTGCAAAGGTATCGGGCCATGCAGCCGGCTCGTTTTCGATGACAAAAACCGTGCAGGCATAGGCAGGGTGCAGGGCATGCCGCAGCCCCCAAAGCTCCGCCGCCACCTGGTCTGCTCCATGGTCTTCCCGACAGCGCAGGTATCGACCAAATGCCTCAATGCCGACACCCTCCTGTTCGAATGCGATTCGGAGCCGTTCCGCCACGCGAGCCACCCAGTGGTGGTCGTCGTGCGCAAGCATGATGGACCAACCAGGGTCCCGGACACCGCGAAACCATCCCTCGCAGGCCATGAGCGAGAAAGCGTCCGCACCTGCCGCCCGGATTTCATTCGCGACGGCGATTTCGGGAATCCGTTGTCCGTCGCGCGCTCCGAGACGCAACGTGAAGACATGGGGAGGATCGACGGGCCAAGGTGTCATGGTCCGTTAATGCCGTTTCTGTCCAAGGCAGGCCAGCGCGCTGTGCGTCATATACGATGGCATCGGTTAATTTGCCCGCCATTACCGGTTTGCTGCTTGGCCGAGAGCGAGCTGAAGGGTCCGCTCCTTTTTATGTCATAGCCAGCGCCCCGTCCCTGACATCGAAGGTGACGGTGGCACCTTCGGCGATCTCGCCGGCGACGAGGGCGCGGGCGAGGCGGGTTTCGAGTTGGCGTTGCAGGAAACGCTTGAGCGGACGCGCGCCGAAGACGGGGTCGTAACCTTTTTCGCCGACCCAGATTTTTGCAGCGGGGGTGAGCGTGACGGTGACGCGGCGGTCGAGCAGGCGCTTGTTCAAGTCGGCCATCAGGAGGTCCACGATGCGGGTGATCTCTTCCAGCGTGAGGGGCTTGAAGAGGATGTTTTCGTCGATGCGGTTGAGGAACTCGGGGCGGAAGGCTTTGCGCAGCTCGGCGAAGACAGACTCGCGCACGGTCTCGGGGATGGTGTCACCCACGACGCCGTCGAGCAGGTGGCGGCTGCCGAGGTTGGACGTCATGATGATGATGGTGTTCTTGAAATCCACGGTGCGGCCCTGCGAGTCGGTGATGCGACCGTCGTCGAGGACTTGTAGCAGAACGTTGAATACGTCGGGGTGCGCCTTCTCGATTTCGTCGAAGAGCACGACGGCGTAGGGCTTGCGGCGCACGGCCTCGGTGAGCTGCCCGCCCTCGTCGTAGCCGACGTAGCCGGGGGGCGCGCCGATGAGGCGGGCGACGCTGTGCTTCTCCATGTATTCGGACATGTCGATGCGGATCATGGCGGACTCGCTGTCGAAGAGGGTCTCGGCGAGGGTCTTCGCAAGCTCGGTCTTGCCGACGCCGGTGGGGCCGAGAAAGAGAAACGAGCCGACGGGGCGGCGCGGGTCCTTGATGCCTGCGCGGGCGCGCAGGATGGCCTCGCCGGCGAGCTGCACGGCCTCGTCCTGGCCGATGACGCGCTCGTGGAGCGTGTCGCCGAGACGGAGGAGTTTTTCCTTTTCGCCCTCAACGAGACGCGTCACGGGAATGCCGGACCACTTGGCCACGATGGAGGCGACCTCCTCGGCGGAGACCTCCTCTTTGAAGAGTTCGGTTTTGGCGGAGGCTTCCTCGAGTTTCTTCAGCTCGGCCTCGAGCTGCGGGATGCGGCCATGGCGCAGCTCGGCGGACTTGTTGAGGTCGTAGGCGCGCTCGGACTTTTCGAGCTCAAGGCGGGCGGCCTCGAGTTTTTCGCGGACCTGGCGGACCTGGTCGACGGCGGCCTTTTCCTTGTCCCAACGCGCGCGCAGGGCGGTGGCGGCGGCGCGGGCGTCGCCGAGTTCCTTCTGGAGGTTTTCAAGGCGGAGCTTGGAGGCGGAGTCTTTCTCGAGTTTGAGCGCGGCTTCCTCGATCTCGAGCTGGAGCACGCGGCGCTGCAGGGCGTCGAGCTCCTGCGGGGCGGAGTCCATCTCGGTGCGGATCATGGCGCAGGCCTCGTCGATGAGGTCGATGGCCTTGTCCGGCAGGAAGCGGTCGGCGATGTAGCGTTGCGAAAGCGCGACGGCGGAGACGAGGGCGTTGTCTTGGATGCGCACGCCGTGGTGAAGTTCGAAGCGCTCGCGCAGGCCGCGGAGGATGGAGATGGCGTCCTCGGTGGAAGGCGGCTCGACCTGCACGGGCTGGAAGCGGCGCTCGAGGGCGGCGTCCTTTTCGATGTGCTTGCGGTATTCGTCGAGCGTGGTGGCGCCGATGCAGTGGAGTTCGCCGCGGGCGAGCATGGGCTTGAGCAGGTTGCCGGCGTCCATGGCGCCCTCGGTCTTGCCGGCGCCGACGATGGTGTGGAGCTCGTCGATGAAGAGCAGGATGCGGCCGTCGGCGGCCTTGACCTCGGCGAGCACGGCCTTGAGGCGTTCCTCAAACTCGCCGCGGTATTTGGCGCCGGCGACGAGCGCGCCCATGTCGAGGGAGAAGATGGTCTTGTCCTTGAGACCTTCGGGCACGTCGCCGCGAAGGATGCGCTGGGCGAGGCCCTCAACGATGGCGGTCTTGCCGACGCCGGGCTCGCCGATGAGCACGGGGTTGTTCTTGGTCTTGCGCGAGAGGATGCGGATGGCGCGCCGGATCTCGTCGTCGCGGCCGATGACGGGGTCCATCTTGCCCTTTTTGGCGAGGGCGACGAGGTCGATGCCGTATTTGGCGAGGGCGTTGTAGGTGGCCTCGGGGTTGGCGGTGGTGACGCGTTGCGAACCGCGCAGGTCCTTGAGGGCCTTGAGCACGCGGTCGCGGGTGAGGTCGAAGGACTTGAGGTAGGCGGCGAACGAGGCGGGCTTGGCGACCTCGACGAGGCCGAGGAAGAGGTGCTCGGTGGAGACGAATTCGTCCTTGAGCTTCTTGGCCTCGGACTCAGCGCGGGTGAGGGTGTCGTTGACGGCTTGGGTGACAAAGATCTTGGAGGTGTCGACGCTGCCGGAGACCTTGGGGAGTTTCTCAAGTTCACGCTCTGAAGCGAGCAGCAGGGCGGAGGTCGTCAGGCCGAGCTTGTCGATGAGGGCGGGCACGATGCCGTTTTCCTGAGCGAGCAGGGCGTGGAGCAGGTGCCACGTATCCACTTCGTTGTTACCGCGTCGGCGGGCCTCGGACTGGGCCTCGGTGACGGCGGTGCGGGACATCTGAGTGAGGGTCTCGGGATTCATGATAATCCCAGACTTTGCATGACGCGAGCCAGCGGGGCGACGGTCGTTTCACGAGGTGAGTCGGATGGAGCGTTCACGCTCCCCGGGTCAAACTGCGCCAGCCGTCGCGGGCGGGTGGGTCAGGGCGTCACGGCAAAAAGAATGCCCGCAGCAAACACCTGAAAAAGCCAATAACATCCCCTATGCATTTGCTTTCTAGGCTAGTTGTCTGCCGCGGGCAAGGTGGTCGAAACTGGGGGATTACTACTATACGGGACGGGGGGATTGGTAGGGAACCGTAAAGCGTAGGCTAGAGAACATGAACCAAGGGAAATGTCCAGTATTTGGCGATAGTCGGGGGCCGATGTTGGGGAAATCGTTCGCTCGGCGGTGAGGGGCGGGGGCCTGTTTTTTGTAAAGCGTTGTTTTTTGGCTAAAATTTTTCTTACCGGCTCGTTTCGGAACAGGGGATGCGATGTGAGGCGGGAGAGAAAGAGGTGGGGCGTTGCTTGATTTTTTCGGAACGATGAAGCGGTCTGGGAAGCGCACAGCATGAGGTTTTCCATCATCGTTCCGGTCCACAACACGGCGGCTTATTTGCCGGCGTGCATTGATTCGATACTGGCGCAGACGTGCCGGGACTTTGAGTTGGTGTTGGTGGACGACGGTTCCACGGACGATTTGGCGGCGCTTTGCCGGGAGGCGGTGGCGCGGGATGCCCGGGTGCGGCTGATCCGGCAGGAAAACCGGGGCGTCTTAACCGGCGCAAAAAATGCCCTGTTCCTCCCCGGTAGATTTAATCCCGCCGCGCGTTCCACGCGCTGACGACCGGCGGCTCCGGCCGGCGGTCGTTTACCGGTCTATCAGGCGGTCCTCCGCGACCGCTGTTCCCGCGCACCAAGGAGTCTCGTGACGTGACATGTCACGGCGCGAGTCTCCGACTGCGCGGGCCGCGTTTTGGTTCTTTTTCCAAAAGAAGGGAGGAAAGCAGTCGTGGCAGATTGGGCGACCGCGTAGGGCGCCAGCCCGGAGCGCGAGTCCAATCTGCCGCGTCTGCGGGGGCGGGGCTGACGTTAGTAAATTAACTTCAATTTAAAATGGGGATCAACTGCTTAGCTCACTGATCCGGTCCGCTATACCAGCCCAGTCCACGCTCGGCGTGAGGTGGCACCAGCTGAAACGAACACATTCGTTTGTAGTGACATCGTCCATACCCATCGCCTTGAGAACGTGACTCGGCTTGTAACTACTCGATGTGCAGGCCGAGCCATTTGAGATCGCCACAAGTTCTTTGAGGGCGACCATCAGCGCCTCCGAATCCAGCCCTGGGAAACGGATGTTCAAGGTCGAGGCAATTGTGAGCGCTTGGTTACCGTAGGGAGATGATGAGGTTTTTGCCGGCGAGTGATTCGGTCGCGGATGCAATCGCGGCGGGATTGCACGGCAGAAGCGGGAGGCGTTTTGGATGAGGGGGATGCGTTGTTCCAGACCGCCCCAGGCGCGGCTGAGTTTGATCACGGGAGTGCGGCCGTCGGTGCCGGCGATCGCGCCGCAGAGGAACACCTCGGTGCGCAGGCTCGCC
>JAUWBF010000017.1 GCA_030601755.1 Verrucomicrobiota bacterium
CGCGTGATCGGCGCCACGTTCAACCAGACCGGAGGCTTCGTGATGCGCGCCGAGAAAGTCGGCTCCGACACCCTCCTCGCGCAGATCGTGCAACTGGTCGCGCAGGCCCAGCGCAGCCGTGCGCCCATCCAAGCCCTCGCCGACCGCGTATCGTCCTATTTCGTGCCAGGCGTCATCGCCATCGCGGTGCTTACCTTTGCGGCGTGGATGTTCTGGGGGCCGGAGCCCCGGCTCGCCTACGCCATAGCCAACGCCGTGGCCGTGCTCATCATCGCCTGCCCGTGCGCGCTCGGCCTGGCCACGCCGATGTCGATCATGGTCGGCGTGGGCCGGGGCGCGCAGCACGGCGTGCTCATCCGCGATGCCGCCGCGCTCCAACGCGCCGAAAAAGTCACCCACCTCGTCACCGACAAAACCGGCACCCTCACGCAGGGCCGCCCGGAACTTTCAGGACTGCATGCCGACGCAGCCGTCGGTGAAGAACATCTGCTGGCGTGGACTGCGGCTCTGGAATCCGGCAGCGAACATCCGCTCGCCCACGCCGTCGTAAAGGCGGCCGAAGCGCGCAAGCTCACCCTCCCGCGCGTCGAGGGATTTGCCTCCATCACCGGCGCGGGTGTCACCGGTCGCATCGACGGAAAATTCGTGCGCGTCGGCAAACGCGAGTGGCTCAAAAAAGAAGGGGTCGAGATCCCCGCCGACTTCGATGCGCAGGCCGAACGCCTGCTCGCGGAAGGCGGCACCGTCATCTGGGTGGCCTTCGATCAAAAGGCGGCCGGCCTGCTCGCCCTGACCGACTCGATCAAGGCGACTACACCCGAGGCAATCCGCCAGCTCCATGCGCTGGGCCTGAAAGTCGTCATGCTCACCGGCGACCATCCCACCACCGCCAACGCCGTGGGCAAGAAACTCGGCATCGACGACGTGCGCGCCCAACTCGCGCCCGAAGACAAGCACCGCATCATCGAGGAACTGCGCCGTTCAGGTGCCGTCGTCGCGATGGCGGGCGACGGTATCAACGATGCCCCTGCCCTCGCCGCCGCCGATGTCGGCATCGCGATGGGCACCGGCACCGATGTCGCCATCGAAAGCGCCGGCATCACCCTCGTGAAAGGCGACCTGCGCGGCATCGTGAGCGCCCTCGTGCTCAGCCGCGCTGTGATGAAAAACATCCGGCAAAATCTCTTCTTCGCCTTTATCTACAACGCGGCCGGCGTGCCGCTGGCAGCAGGTATCCTCTATCCATTCACCGGGTGGTTGATGAACCCGATGTTTGCTGGTGCGGCGATGGCGCTCAGCAGCGTCTCGGTCATCACCAATGCCCTTCGCCTGCGCCGAACAAAAATATGATCGACCTGCTCAACTCGGTGTGTCGGTGCAGTCGCAGTCCAAGCACGCGCCCTTTGCGCAGTCGCCGCAAAAACCCTCCAAGCGTCGGCGCAGTGTCGCCCGTGCGCGATGCAGTGCCACGCTGGCCGCTCCTCCCGACATCCCGAGCGACCGGGCAACCTCCACCACCGCCTCATCGTTCAATTCGACGCGGCGCAACAGCTCGGCATCGCGCGGTTTTAGTTCCGGCAGAAGTCGCTCGAAACAGGCGCAGGCCGATCTTTCGATCTCTTCATCGCGGGAACCGACCTCCGTCATCCAGGCTTCGTCACGGCGCACGTTCGCCGAACGACTGCGCACATGGTCGATCATGGCATTGCGCAGCAGGCGATAAAACCAAGCCGTCAGTTTCTCGGCATCGTCCACCTCGCCTGCCGAACGCATCGCCTTCAGCAGTCCGTTTTGCAGCACGTCATCGGCATCGGCTTCGTTGCCTAGACGCGAAACAAGAAACGCGCGAAAGCGAGAACGCTGGGCCAGCAAAGAGTCGAGGGAGCGGACGGGTTCCATGTGGTTTATGAAGCAGAAGGCACCCATCAGATTAGTGCCCGGCCCTTGTCTTGCAACCCGAGTGATGGCCTCACCCGAATTGCTCCGATGTATTTTATTGCCAGATATACAATGAGATAGCCTAGGCCCGCCGAAGGTTTTGTAAAACGTGAGGGGTTCGGCCGACCGGCGGTGTATTATTGGAAGAAACCACCATGAAAACCCATCCCCAAGATGACGCCCTTCGCCGGTTACTCCAGCTTTGGACGGTCGAACCCCGGCGAAATCCCGGATTCCGGGCGGCCGTTTGGGCACAGATCGACTCCGCGCGTCGCATGCCCGCGACCTGGAGCGGCTGGCTGAGATTAAACGTCGCCCGTGTGTCCTATTGCGCGGCGGCCAGCATCGTCTTCGCCGGCACCGGAGGCGGCCTGCTTGCCGCCTCTCAGGCCAACCGCGAACGCGAGCAGCTTATCCAGCGCTACGTCGTCAGCATCGATCCGCACCAGCAGGTCAACGCCCCCCGCTAGCCATGAACTACCGCTGGATCACCGCCGGTGCGATCATCGCCCTCGCCCTTCTGGCCGGGGGCGCGTCCTACCTCTGCTTCCACCACACCATGTCGGTGTCGGCTGGACAGGGCCACGACTCGCTCATGTGGGTGCGCCACGAGTTTAAGCTCTCCGGAGAGAAACTCGCCAAAGTGGAGGCGCTCCATGAAGCCTATGAATCGGTTTGTGCCGAGCACTGCATCGCCATCGCCGAATCCCGCGCGGAACTGAAACGCTTGCAGGAGGCCAAGGCTGCGCCGGCCGACATCGAGGCCGCCTCCGCCAAAGCCAAGGCCGTTGATGCCCGCTGCATCGCCAGCACCGAAGCCCACGTCAAGGAAGTGGCGGCGCTCATCGGCGGTGAAGAAGGCCGTCGGTATCTGTCCATCGTGCTTCCTCGCGTGGTGATGTTCGACCACGCCGGCCCCGCCTCGCTCGACCTGCATTCCTTCACCACTTCCGCGCATGACATCCCAGCCGGAAAATGACCCCTGCGAGGTTACCGACGAGGCGCTCATGGAAGCGCTGCAAAACGGCGACGACCATGCCTTGGCCACGTTGATGCACCGTTGGGAGCTAGGCGTGAAAGCCTTTCTCCTCCGCCTCGGCGTGCCCGCCGCCGATGTAGAAGACGTGGCGCAGGAAGCCTTCGTCCGACTCTACCAAAAACGCGACCGTTACCGTGCCGGGGCCGCCTTCAAACCGTGGTTGCTCACCGTGGCGGGCAACCTTGGCCGCAACCGCCTGCGCTGGCGCTTTCGCCGACGCGAAGACAGCATCGAGGCGATGGACGAGGCTCAACCAGGAGGCTTCGATCCCGTTGATACCTCTGCCCGCCCAGCTTCCGATCTGGCTGAAAAAGCGAACCTCGCCCGCGACGTGCGAAAGGCGGTCAACGCACTTCCTGACAACCTGCGTCAAGCGGTCCTTTGCGTGGAATTGGAAGATCTCAGTTACGTCGAAGCCGGCCAGGTCATGGGCTGTTCACCCAAAGCGGTGGAAACACGACTCTATCGCGCCCGCGAATTACTCCGCACAACGTGCAAGGCCCTGCTTGGGCAAAATTGACGGGAAACCAGAGCTTGGCGGCCGACACCAGGCGGGCGAACGAGGCGCTGTGCGAACTGCTGGCGGAGGCGCTCGGGGTGCGGACAATGCGCTGGAAATCGCGCACGGTGCCAGAGGCTTTGATGCCAAATGGGGCAGTAGATCAATTGCCGCTGCGAAAAGGGTGGGGCGTGGGGTATAGTTCATCCGTGGTTCAAAGGTTCTGGCTCCCGGTTGGGGCTGTCTGGTGCTTTCCGCCTCTTCTTTCCGGGCGTTTCGGTTGGCTCAGGCAAGTCGTGTTCCGTGGCCGGTGGTTCGTCTTTCATTGCGGCAACAGAGTCCGGTGTGACCGCGAACCACTTCTGAGCTTGGGCATCTGGGGCGAGTTCTCGGTAATGCTTAAAGATAATGTTCGGAGAATTGCCGCTATCCAGCGCGACCCGGTTCACATCTTTGTCCCGCGCGACCCGGAAGGTGATGTAAGAGTGGCGAAGAACGTTTTGGGGCCATCCAAGTTTCAGCTTTTTGCCCAAAGCGGTTACTTCCTTCCAAAGCTCGTCTTCTTTCATGACGAGTCCCTTCCCGAGGCGGGCAAGTAGCCACTCGCGCAGGTTGGCTTCCAGCGGAACTAGACGGCGAGAAGCGGTCTTGGTTTGTCCCGCCTTGAGCTCGATAAAGCCGTCCTCAATGCGAACCGCCTCCCAGTTCAGACGATGAATCTCCGCCGAGCGGAGTCCGGCAAACGCACCGAGAGTAATGAATGGGATCAACTCCGATGGTGCTGCCTTGAGCAGTCGCGCGATTTGATCCGGAGTGAAGATTGAGATGTCGTTGTCTGTGACTTTCGCCTTGGCGAGTCCCTCGGCTTCCGTTGGCAGGTGCTTGGGCAAATACCGCCCTCGGCTTCGTAGCCACCCTCGAGACACCTCATAGCTAAAAAAACGCACCCGTTGCCGGTGTGCGTTTGAAAAGCCGCGCCGCTCACCTCACCCCCGCTTCGGCAAGGGCCTGAGTGAGCGGCACGGCGGTCCACACCTTCGCGTAGAGGCGATGCACCTCTTCGAGCTGTATGCGGACGTGGTCCTCGATGCGGTCATAGACGAAGGCTGCGCGCGGGTCGCGATGCAGCGCCACCCCGCCATACGGAGCGACGCCGACATACAGGCCTTCCTCGGTGCGGATCACCACACGTTCATCCCGGGCACTCATGGCTTCACCTCCAACTTATCGCCGTCACCTTCGCCGGACGTCGCTGCCCAGCATCGCAAGTTGAACGAGAAGCGAGCGACGACTTCGCCCTGGTGGTCCCAGACCCGGCCGCTGCTTGGCCCCCAGTTGCCCGCGCCGATGAGGTCAGCGTTTTCTTCCAGGTAGTCGCGCACCGCCGCCTTCGCAGCAGACATGGTCTCGACCACCGCCCACTCTGGCGGAACCGGCGGCGCGGTCTGTCCATGGTCGGGGTTGCCAACCGTGCATAACTCCACGCCGTAGTAGCCGAGCGGAATCGGCCCGGGCAGCGCGCGCAAGTCGGGCACCTCCCACAACTCTGCCCCGATCTCGCGCTCGGCTACCTTGATCACCTTGGCGATGCGGCGGTCGAGCGCGGACAGCGAGCGGAGCTTGGCCGTGAACTGAATCACGAGCTTCCCGGTGTAGCCCTTCATGGCCTCAGTTCCTTCCGGCCAAGCCGACGTAGCCGTCCATCAGGCCGTGCAGGGCTTGGGTGCGCGCGGGGAGCAGGCCGAGGTTTCCCTTCAGGGCTTCGGTGAAGCCGTTGAAGAGCGACCAGACCGTGCGCTCGCGAAACACTTCATGGCTCGGCTCGCGCCACTCCTGCACGACCCTCGGCAGCACCGTCACCGGGCACACGCCAACGTCCACCGCCCGGACCATGAGGTCGTGGGCGTCGCGGTCGGCGAGGGTGTGCCCCATGTAGCGGTCGATCCGCTTTTCCTGGCAGTGCCACGACTCCTGAAGCTGGCCGATGGCCCGCTCCGTGAGCAGCGGCAGATCGCGGCCGATGTTGCGAGTATGCTTTCGCGACAACTCCACCTCCCCGTGGAAGCTGAGATTGTCGCAGACGAACACCTGCGCGCCAGCCACGAGTCCCGCCGGGAAGCGTTTGTCGTGGCTGTTGCGCAGGCCGAGAACCAGCGAGTAGTCGCGGTTGCTCCGCCCGGTCTCGACCTGGATCAGGCCGAAGTAGCGGTCGCCGCCATGACTGAGCGCGTGGGCTTGGTTGACGATTTCCAGGCTGGCCGCCCGGAGCGCCCGCTCCACCTGCTCGACGAGCCGGAGGTGCGGGATGGGCGTCCAGGTGGGCGTGGAGATGGGTGTGGGAACAGAGCGCACTTGTGCGCGCTCGACTGCGGCAGCGCCGCAATGAAGGACGAGATTGCAGGATTTCATGATGATGACGGGTTGAAAAAACGACGAAGGCCGGTCCTCCGCGTGGGAGAAACCGGCCTTCGTCAGGTAGGAACTGTAGGATATTTATTCGTTACGGCGGAGGGAACGCGCAGGGGCCGTCTCCAGCCACTCGCGGTATTTTTGGTCGAAGAAGCGGTCGATGGCTTCGAGGTATTCAATCTCGGCCCAGTCGGTGCTTCGGTGCCGGGTCTCAAACTCCCCGGCCCAGTCCACGCTCAGCTGCACGATGTCCCGGCTGTTGGCCGGAATCTGCGGCTGAAACAGGAACTGAGCGGTGAGGTCGGACACGGCTTCGCAGAGGGCATACGGGATGGTGAGCATGGTGTGATCCTCAGGCGGCTTTCTTGACGCGGGGCACGGCGCGGTAAGGCGTCTGCTCCTCGGCCACGGCGAGCACTGGTTCGGGCGCGGGCTGACCGGGCATGACCTCCTCCAGCCTTTGCAGGCCGAAGCAGATCAAGCGGTCGGCCAGCACCGTCATCGGCACGCCGTAGTATTTGCTGAGTCGATACAGACGCGGGCTGTGCTGACTCACGTCGGGACTATACATCGCGGGGCGGGGCATGGTGTGAAGGCGTCGAGGGTGACGACTCAGACCGTGACCTCGCGGAGCGCGCGGATGTTTTTCTTCAAGGCCTCATGATCGCGCTCCAGCGTCCGGTAGGAACGCTGCTGCTCTTTCACGAGGGCCTGGATGTTCGCGAACTCGTTACCGGCCTCGCGCAACAAATCGCGGAGGCGGTTGAGCCGCTGGTTGATTGCTTCCACCACCGTTACCGGCTGGGCCGGAGCGGCAGGGATGCGGGAAACGACCACGACGGGGGCGTCGTTGTCACGGGTTTCACGGGCGGGTTGGTTTTGGGTGTTGGTGGCGACCATGGTGGTGGGTGGGTTGTGGGCGGGATTAGGATTATGGTTTTCGCTGACGGGTTGATTTTCGCTGACGGGAACGACCGGCATCGGGCTTTCGCTCGACGGGTCGGAAGAGGTGGGCGCTTCGGGCGCGGGAGATGGTTCGGCGGACTCGGCGGCAGGGGGCATTTCTGCCGTCACGGGCGGGGCGGAGTTCTCGACTCGCACCGGCATCCAGAGATGCACCCGGCTGTAACCGGTAAGCATCACGGGGCTGACGGCATCGCGAACGCGCAGCTCACGGGAGTTGGTCTGCAAGGCGCTGAGGAAGAGCTTGGCGTTGAAGCCGACACTCACCGGGGCCTTGCAAACGATGTCGCTGTGTTCGAGCGCAACGTGGACTTTCGGTCTGCCGGGCGCGGTGTGCAGGCTCGCGCCGTCGGAGTCGATGCGCAGCACGATGGGGCTGTTCGTGTCCTTAAATCCCGGCAGTTTCGGCAGCACGGCTTTGATCCGCGCCACGTCCACTTCGCCGAGATGCACGAGAGCGGGATACTCCTCGATGCGCGGGATCACCTGCTGGTAGTTGGGAAAATTCCCGTCCAATAGTTTCGTGGTCCAGCGCCAAGGGCCGACGCTGATCTGCGCGAAGGAGCGTTCGTGCTCGGTGGTCCAAATCCACAAGTCGGCGGCGAGATCCGGCAGCATGTCGATGACGCTGCTGTTGGGGAAAATCGCGCCGCCTTCGCGGATCGGCAGTTCGAGGCTGTTGCGGCGATAGAGCTGACGCCCGTCCGTCGCCACCACCGCGTGAGCGTCCAGAAGGACGCTGTTGAGGAGGTAGCGACTGCTGTCGGTGCTCGCGCAGCCCAGCGCCTCTTTCATGGCGGCGATCACGCCCTCGGGCATGGCGATGACCTCGCCCTCGGCAGTCGGTGTCGCGGGGTATTCCGCGAGGTCGATCAAGTCGAAGGGCAAGGTCACCGGAAGTCCCGCCACCTGGTAGGCCAGGGTCGGAGACGGTCCGCCGGTGAGGACGAGTTCGCTGCCGGTGTCGGCCTGTTTGGCGGCGTTGGCCAGCAACTCGTAGGGCACGAGCAACTGGGTCCAAGCGTCGGAGGCGGCCACACTCTCGTAACGAATAACCTGATCGAGATCGGTGCGCTCGAAGTGCAGGAGCGTGTCACAGCCGGTGACGCGCACGCAGTGCAGGGCCGGCATGTGATGACGGCCAAGTTTAAGAACGCGCAGACCGGTGAGGGCCTCGCGGAGGGAGTCTTTGGAGAAACGAATCATGGTGATGGTGGGTGTTGGATTTCGTGTGGATGTGGAAAACACGACGGCCCGCCTCCCGGGTGCGGAGAGCGGGCCGTCGTGAGAGTGGTGAGATGCGGGAACGATCCGGCTCAGGCCGCCGCCAGCATGGGCAGCGAACCGAGGCCGAGTCGGAGATTGGTGCCGAAGAAACGCGCGGCGTCTTCGTCACCGAGTTCGTCGGTGGCTTCCTCGCCGGACTTGATCCAGCCGCGTAGGCGTCCGACCTCGACGTTGAGCGCGAGGGCGAGCTTTTGGTGGATGCGCAGGTGCAGGTTGCCGTTCAGAAAGGCGCGGACCTCGAAGAGCACTTCGTTGCCCCCACCGAAGAGAGCGCGGAAGGCCTCCAAGCTGCCGGTGCTCCAATGCGAACGTCCGGGACGCGACAAGCGGTAGTCGGTGGTGTCGCCCCGAAATCCCAGACCGTGCGCGACGGTCAGCAAATCGCGGAGAAACTCCGAAGCCGATTCCGACAAGCCTTTCTCCCACGAATACCCGCGCCCGATGCCGCCCACGTTTGCCAGGACGAGCCGATATTCGAGCGCGATGTGGGTGGGCTTTTCCTGGTTGTAGCGCCAGCGGTCGTGGACGAAGGGCCGCTGGTTGGACCGGTAGTTCCGGACGTTGGCCTTGGCCACCATCTGGTCGAACAGGTCGAGCAACTGCTCGTCGAGGTAGCCGTTGGCGTTCTTCAAGACCCAGATCAGGACCGCGTGGATGTTCGTGAGCGTGAAATCCACGTTGCCGCTGGTGTTGAGCCGATTGAGGAGCGCGTTGCGTTTCTTGGTCGTGAGCCGGTTGGTGACCGACTCCATGTTGGAGAACAACTCCCGCCAGTAGAGGTTGCGCAGCCCGGCGAGCCGGGCCTTGAGGCAGCCGAGGATACGGGCGGGATGGACCTCGAATTCACGCAGGAGATCGGCGTCGAGTTCACGCACGAGGTCGTAGTTACGCCGGACGTGGTCGAGTTCCTCGTTGTAGAGGGCGACCAAACGCTCCGGGTAGTTTACGCCGACCACGAGAGCTTCGAGCTTGGGGTTCCTCTTCGGCTCTGTCTTGCGGTCGGAGTCCTCAGATTTGGGCGTTTTAAACTTCGCATTCAGATCCGCGAATTGCTCCGCGAAGAAACGGTCGAAGGCGTCGTCATGCTCCGTCGATAGCTCGACGCGCAGGAGGTGAACCTTGGCCCGGGCCGCGCGATCCTCTGACGCGAGGAAATCGAAATGGCCGACGACCTGGGTGCTGGCTTCCCGGTAGCGAAGAGCCTTCGCGATAGACGCCGAGTTGCCCCAGCGCTCGGGAATGACGAGGTAGATCAACCGGGACGCAGACTCACGGATCACCTTCACCGTCCATTCCACGAATTCGGAATACGGCGGATTGCAGAAGGTGAGATCGACCTGCTTGGAGACCAGCGACTGTTCCTGAAATTCCGTGCCGACGATGAAGATGTCGGGGGACATCTGCTCGCAGAGCAGGGTGGATTTCTCGATGGCGTAGAGGCTGCGCAGGTCGGCCTTTTCACGCAGGGCGCAGAGCACTTTCCCGGAGCCCGCCCCGATGTCCAAGGCGGACTCGATGCGGCCGTAGTCGGAAAAACGCTCATCGCGGAGGTAGGCGAGATCGGCGACCAGACGGTCGATGATTTCCTGGGTGGTGGGGTAAAATTCAAAGTCTTGGGCGGACTCTTTGAGGACGGAGACAAGTGGGTTCATTTTTGGTGGGAGAATTAAACGACGAAGCCCGCGTCCGGTGAGGGAGCGCGGGCTTCGTCGGTTGCTTGGGTGGTGGGTTCAGTGGCCTCCGCCGCGACGGCGGGGGCCGAAGTGGGAGATGTGTTTGAAGGACGGACGGTCAGGCGCGGACGGGTTGAGCCAAACGTGCCATGCGACCACGAGGGCCGCGCAGACGATCAACGCGAACCACAGTCCCGCGCCCACGAAGACCCCGGCGACAAAGGCGCCGAGGCAGGGGAAGAGATGCGTCTTCATCGGTGGAAAAGCTGCTTCACCGCGTAGCCCACTCCGAAGAGCAGGATTCCACTGGAGAGCAGCATAAACGGGCTGAGGGTTTGCTCGGCTTGCTGGGTCATGGCCTGCGCCCAAATGAAGGGCGTGATGGTTGACCCGGCGATGTAGGCGAGCACCGCCACTGCGACAAAACGAAGGATCAGGCCGGGCATGGTCATTTCCTCCGGTTGCGGCTGGCGATGACGAGTCCGGCGGCACCGCACACCGAGCAGAGCACCCCACACACCCCGAGCCATTTGAGGGCCGAGGCAAGCTTGGGCGCGTCGATGGTGGGCGGAGGCGGCGGCTTGCCCCCGTCGCAACCGACGAGGCCGATCACCACGCAGGCTACTACGGCCAGAAGGATGATACGGGTTTTCAAGCCGCACCGCCTTTCCACGCCGAGCACTCCGAGCGGTGTTCACACCACCCGCAGTGCATACCCGGTGACGGGTAATAGTGATCGTTGGCCACGCCGTTGGCGTAGGTCTCGACCAAGCGGGCGTAGCGGTCTCGTTGCACCTGGTCGGGCGCGGGCACGCGATGCGAAATCACCTTCGGCGTCTTGGTTTTCACGAGGAAGACCAACTCGTTGCCCGGCGACGGTTCGCCAGTGGCTTCCTCGATGAGGAGCGAGTAGGTCGTGAGCTGGATCTCGTGCAACCAGGCTTCGAGTGACAGGTCGGGCGTGCTCGCCACCGTCTTGTAATCGACGGCGGTGAGGTCGGCCTCGACCAGGTCGATGATGCCAAGAAGCGGAAGCGCGAGGGAGGGGAGTTCGGCCCGAAGGCTCAGCTCCACCCCCATGGGCTTTTTCTCCGGCGCGATCTGCTTCGTGTTCAAGAAGGCCCGCAGGAGCGGTTCTCCCTTCGCGCGCAGCGTGTTTCTGTCCTCGTCGCTCTCGAAGGCCACCGGCTGGTTGTGCTCCGGGTGGTCGAAGGCCTTTTCGTAGGCGGCAATAACGGCCGTCTCCGACCGGTCGCCGTCACGCCAGCGGGCCTTGTTGTAGTGCTGGAGCCCCGCGTGGACCGCCCGGCCGAAGTGGAGGCTAGGGCCGAGCGGTTTGGGGAGCGCCATCACTTTCTCGAAATAGAACCGAAGCCGGCAGGTGAGGAACGATTTGAGGCGCGACGCGCTGATGTATTCCAGCGGGTCGCCACCGAGGATCGTCTCGTCGTGCGGCAGGTGTCCGTTCGATCCGGCGGGCGGGGCCGGCGTGGGAGGGGGCGGAGGCGTGGCGATCATTGGCGGCTCCCCCTTCCGGCGTAGGCACGGGAGTAGCCCCCGCGCCGTTCGCCCCCGACGTTGCCACGACCGCGCCCGTTGCCGGGGCCGCCGTGGGTTTCGATGAGTTCGTCGATGAGCCCCGAGGCTTGCAGCTTGTTGAGCTGTTTGACCCCGGTGCCGTAACGCTGGCGGGCCAGCGCATCGACCTCGCCTTTGTCGAGCTGATGCTCCGCGACGATCTTGAGGATCAAATCGCGTTGCTTGTCCGAGCACCGCCACGGCTCGCTGTCGCCACCACCGTTGGGAGCGGAGGCGGACGGCTGCGGGGCGCTGGGGTGGTTCGGATGGGCGGCGCCCGGGCGGGATGCGGGGGCGGGGGCGACCGTCTCGCCGGGCACGAAGCCCGGGTTGATGATCTGCCCGTCCACCGCCTCCTGGAGTCGCGCGTAGAGGTCCGCGCTCGCCTGGGGCAGCTGCGTGAGGTCGGTCAACTCGGCGCTGACCTCCACGCTGTATTGATGAGACGAATACTGGGGCAGCCCCAGCTTCTTGACGTAGGTGGCCTTGATGAAGACGGCCATGGTGAGTCCTTTCCTGGCTGACCGCGTAAATGAAAACGCCCCGGCTGCGGTCGGCAGGCCGGGGCGAGTGAATAGGACGACAATGTCCTGTTCAGAGGTATATAACGCGGTTCAGGGGGCCGTTGCGGGGGTGAGGCGTGACTGCTCCTTCGATTTGGCACGGCGTGCTGCTTTGGGGGCTCCATCAACCCCGGCGGGGTAAATCTCCCAAAATGCCTTGGCTTCGTCCGGAGCGACCAAGTTCAGGTAGTGTTTTTTGATCATGCTCTCCGAGTTGCCCGCCTGTAACGCGGTATCGGACATGCTGCGGAATTGCCCGACGTGCATGCTGATGAACGTGTGGCGCAAGACATCATGGCCGAGGGCGAACTTCTGGCGCACGGCGGTGACCTCATCGAAGGCGTTGGGCGGTAAGATCGGGTATTTTTCTAACGGGTATGCTCTGAGCCAGGACTTTAGGTTGGGCTGGAGGGTGATTTGTCTCACGTCCTTGGTCTTTGCGATTTCGGGCGTGATGCGGATGACGCCGGTCTCGAGGTCGATGATGCGAGTATTGTCCTTGAGTTGGCCAATACGCACCAACTCCCCGCCGTTAATTGCGGGACGAATTCCGGCAAACAGGGCCAAGCTGAAGTAGGGCACAAGGAAGCCGGCCGGTTTGGGTTGCTTACCGGTGCCGGTGTAGGTTTCCAAAAAAGCCATCAGTTCGCGGGCGAGTTTGGTCGAAATCACCTCGGGAAGGCCCCGGGCAAGTTTAACGGGCTGAACCTCTTCGGCAGGATTGTTGGCGATCCATTTTCGAGGCGGCTTCTCGCACCACGTGAAGAAAGCGCTTATGTCCGCGCGGGTGTTGTTCCAGGATTTACCCTTCAAGTTCCGGCTCTTGAGGAAGGATTGGATGTCTTCGCCGCTGATGGCGGGCAGGGCACGATCTTTGGTGAACACACCGAAGGCCTTCAGCGAACTCGTGTAGTCATCTACCGTGCTTTGGCGGACGTGGGGCTTACGGTCATCGATGAACTGCGGGTAGGCCTCGGTGACGGAAAGCTTGGTGAGCGTGTCCCGGTAGGTGTCGAGATACCACTCGACCGCCGCGAGAATGGATCGGTCGCCCAGTCGCTTGAAAGCAGCTTCTGCTTGGCGAAGTTGCTCGGCGGTGAGGTGGGTGACGCTGGGGCGTAGCTCTTGGGAGCAGTTGATTGCCTCGACCTCTTTGCGTTGCCGATAGCCCTCGGCCTCTTCCTTGGTCGGGAAAAACTTCCTGATTCGGCTGCCGTTTAGCCTGCCTTCCACCTTCCACTGGGTGTAGGTGTAGCCGTTGGCGGTGACCTTGATCCGTTTGGTGGAAAATACGGAACTCATACTTTGGTCCGGGAATATTGCCCTGGCCGTTGGCCAATATTCCAGCCAAATTACCTCTGTCAGAGGTGGAAATTGGCGTCCCCACGGGGATTCGAACCCCGGTTACATCCGTGAAAGGGACGTGTCCTGACCGGGCTAGACGATAGGGACGTGCTGACCGGAATGGCGAAACGTAGGTCTCGACCGCTCTCGCGCAAGGCAAAAAATGCGGTCTTTTCCCACGGGCAAATCCACCCCGAAATCAGACCTTCACCGGCGCGCCGGCCTCGTCCGAGGCGAAGCAGGCGTCGAGCACCTTCTGCACCTCCGCGCCACGGGCGAAGTCGGGCTGGTCCTGCACCCCCGTGCGGATTGCCTTGATGAAGCGTTCGTAGTTGTTCGGCGTCGGCTTCACCTCGACCTCTCGCCAAGCGGACTTGTCGAGGTCGTCGCCGGTGCAGATACGGTAGCCGGCGGTGGTCTTCTCGGAGTCGATCTCAATGGTGCCCTTGGTGCCGGCGATCTTGAGGAAGAGCCGGTTGCTGTGGCCGCCGCACCAGCGCGTGGTGTGGATCGTGCCGAGCGCGCCGTTGGCAAACTCGACCGTCATCACCGCGGAGTCGTTGGCGTCGAGCTCGTAGTCGCCGATGCGGTTGCCGGGGGCCTTGTCGAAGGCCTTGAGGCGGCAATACACGTTCCTGATCGGGCCGGCAGGGAACGTCGCGAAGTCGACGATGTGCACGCCCACATCGCCGAGCACGCCCTTGCTGCCGTGCTTCGAGGACAGGCGCCAGAGCCAGGCGGGCGTGGTGCGCCAGTCGCCCCAGACCTTGCTCGCGAGCCAGGCCTGCAGGTAGCTGGCCTCGACGTGGCGGATCTCGCCGAGCGCGCCGCGACGCACCAGCGTCTCCACGGCCTGGATACAGGGCCAGTCGCGGTAGGAGAGGTTGACCATGTTGATGACCCCGGCCTTCTTCGCGGCGGCGACCATGCGCTTCGCGTCGGCGTGGTTGAGCGCGAGGGGTTTTTCGCAAAGCACGTGCTTGCCGGCCTTGAGACAGAGGATCGAGAGCGTGGCGTGAAACGCGTCGGGTGTGACGATGCTGACGGCGTCGAACTCCGCGCCGGCCAGCGCCTCGGCCACGGTGGTGAAGGCGGCGGGGATCTTGTGCTCGGCGGCGAATTTCTCGGCGCGCTCGCGGTCAACGTCGACCGCGGCCACGACCCGGCAACCACGGATGGCCGCGAACCTGCGCGCGTGGCTGTTGGCCATGCCGCCGGTGCCGATGATGGCGAGGCGGACGACGGACGATTTGCGGGACGGGGCTTTCTTAGCGGGGGATTTTTTCGACATGGCGATGAGATGGGTTGGAGGAAGGCGCGCTGGTGCCGCGATCAGGAAACCGCTGCGCGCGAGGTGGCGTTGCAACGGGAACCGGTTGTCGGCGCGACGCGAACCGCCGGGCTTATTTGTGACCGACGGTGGGACGCGCGTTGGCCTCGGCGTCGGCGGGGAGCGGCTCGAGCGGCTTGGCGTTGGGGCAGGCGTCGGGGATGCACACGGTGGCACGGGCCCAACGCACGGCGTTGACGATGACCTTTTGCACCTCGGTCTGATGGTAGGTCGGGTAAGTCTCGTGACCGGGGCGGAAGTAGAAGATGCGACCGTTGCCGCGCTGCCAGGTGGCCCCGCTGCGGAAGACTTCTCCACCGGTGAACCACGAGATGAAGATCAACTGGTCGGGCTCGGGGATGCCGAAGGGCTCGCCATACATCTCCTCCTGCGGGATGACGAAGTGCTCGCCGATGCCCTGGGTGATGGGGTGGGCGGGATTGATGTTCCAGATGCGTTCCTTGTCGGTGGACTCTCGCCACTTGAGCGAGCAGGTGGTGCCAAGCAGGGCCTTGAAGATCTTCGCGTAGTGCGCGGAGTGCAGCGCGACCAGACCCATGCCCTCGAGCACACGGGTCTTCACCTTGGCGACGATCTCATCCTTCACGTCGCCATGCGCCATGTGCCCCCACCAGATCAGCACGTCCGTCTCGGCAAGCACGTCACCGCCGAGCCCATGGTCGGGCTCGTCAAGCGTGGCGGTGCGCACGATGATGTCGGTCTCCTTGCCGAGAAACGCGGCTATGGTCTTGTGCATGCCTTCGGGATAGATGGCGGCGACCTTGGGATTCTTTTTCTCGTGGCGAAATTCGCCCCAGACGGTGACGCGGATGGGAGTGCTCATGGTAATCTTTCGAAGGACAATTGTTCGCCGGCTGCGCGGCGAAAGAGGAGGGGTGAAGGTTTTCAGCTCTGAAAAGAACCAAATCCCGCCGTTTTTCCAAGAACCGCGGATCGCATTTCTCCGGAAATTATAATAAAAATCCGACATGACCGCCCACTCCGTCATGTCCGCCCAGGAAGAGTTCGCACGCGACCTGCGCAGGACGCTTGCGCTCCTTCGCGCCGGCAGGCTCAAAATCCACATCCCGCCGCAACGCGATCTCTACCGACGCAAACCCGAGGCAAAGTTTCACGCCACCCCGGAGCTGTTCATCCAGACCGGCGGGGCGACGGACTTCGACTGCGCCGGACACTCGTTTCGCCTGGCTACCGGGCAGGTCTGCGTGATGCCGCGCGGCTTGCCCCACGCCGAGACGCCGATCGACCGCAGGACCCGCTACGGCATCCTGGTGTGCATGGCCGCGCGCGACGGTTTTTTCCTTCATCGCGGCAAGGCCGACCCGGCGCGCCGCATTCTCGGCTACGGCACTCATCTGGTGGTGTCGCCACGGTCGCCGCTGCGCTACATCGACGACATCGCCGAACACGAGACCATTCCCA
Source organism: Verrucomicrobiota bacterium (assembly GCA_030601755.1). Classification (GTDB taxonomy): domain Bacteria; phylum Verrucomicrobiota; class Verrucomicrobiia; order Opitutales; family Opitutaceae; genus JAUWBF01. The sequence continues at coordinate 16,067 of JAUWBF010000017.1, forward strand.
GGGGCGACCGGCCCGCCTACGTGCGGACGCTGCTCGAGACGTTCCTAATCAAGACGCTCGCGGAGCTCGCCGACCCCGGCTCGGCGCACGCGGGACAGTCGTCGCCCTTGGTCACCCAGACGCAGAACTACGTGCGCACGCATCTGGCCGACATCGACCTGAGCATCGCCGGCGTGGCCAAGGCGCTGGGGTGCTCTCCGGATCATCTGTCGCGGCAGTTTCACCGCGAGACCGGGCTGAATCCCTCCGTGTGGATCGCGCGCGAACGCATCACGCTGGCGCGTGACCTCCTGGCCAGCTCGCGTCTCAACGTGGCCGAGATCGGCTGGGCCTGCGGTTTCAACGAGCCCTCCTACTTCATCCGCGTGTTCCGTCGCCAGGTAGGCACCACCCCCCGCGCCTACCGCGCCCTCCACCTCCCGGCCCACGCCATGAATGCCCCTACCCCACCAAGTCCGTTGTCACTTAATAAGTGACAACTCGAAAGGCTTATTTTCGCCTGATTCATAACAACTTAATCACAACGTAACTTATTAAGTGACAAACTCTCCGGGACGGGTTCGCCATGGATGAGAGTGGGCGGCGAAGTCGGCGGCGGAGTTTGTCGGCGGGCGGCAGGCATGGAGCAGACGGGCGGAAGTCGGCGCGGAGTGGTGGTTGTTTTCCGGCTTCCGTCGCGGCGCGGACGCGTTCTGAATCCGGGATTTCACCTCACGCCATGCCCATGTTGTCCGCCGCCGAGATCACCGCCACCCTGCCCGCCCAAGCCCGCACCACCATCGAGGGCCTGCCCTTCCCGCGCATCGCCTCGGGCAAGGTCAGAGAGATCTTCGACCTCGGCGACGCGCTCCTGCTAGTCGCCACCGACCGCCTGTCGGCCTTCGACGTGATCCTGCCCGACGGCATCCCGGGCAAGGGCATCCTGCTCAACCAAATCAGCCTGTGGTGGTTTGAGCGCACGACCGGCATCATCGGCAACCACCTCCTGCCCGACCAGGCCGGCGAGTTCGCGCGCCGCGGCATCACCGACCGCGACCTGCAGCTGCGCTCCATGATCGTGCGCAAGCTCAAGCCCCTCGCCATCGAGTGCGTCGTGCGCGGCTACCTCGTCGGCTCCGGCTGGTCCTCCTACAAGAAGTCCGGCGAGGTCTGCGGCCACGTGCTGCCAGCCGGTCTGCGCCAGGCGGACAAACTTCCCTCGCCGCTCTTCACGCCGACGACCAAGGCCCCCAAGGGCGAGCACGACGCGCCGATCAACGACGCGCAGGGCGCGGCCGCCGTCGGCGCGGCGCTCTACGAGAAGGTCAAGGCCACCAGCATCGCGCTGTATTCACTGGGTCACGACGCCGCCGCCAAGGCCGGCATGATCCTCGCCGACACGAAGTTCGAGTTCGGCACCGACGCGGCGGGCAACCTGATTCTCATCGACGAGGTGCTCACGCCCGACAGCTCGCGCTACTGGCCGGCCGACGAGTATCGCGTCGACTGCTCGCCGCCGAGCTACGACAAGCAGTTCGTGCGCGACCACTTGCTGGCGATCAACTGGGACCAGACCCCGCCCGCGCCAGCCCTGCCGGCCGACATTATCCGCCGCACGCAGGAAAAATACCTCCAGGCCCTGCGCAACCTGCTGGGCTGAGTCCCACCGCTCCATAGTCGCGCCGCCGGCCAGGCGCCGTCGTTCACTCCTTTCGCACCGGAAACAAACACCCGCAGCCTTTGCCGCAGCAATCGGAACGCCGCAGGCACACGTAGCGGCGCACCCATCGCCACAGGACGAAGAGCGCGATCACCGCGATCAGGATCGCCGCCAGCACCGAGACCGCCAGCAGCACGCGATCCTCGCCCGCAAACGCGACACCTCCTTGGGCCGGAGATCCATCGTTCATTGCGGCAGCTCGGCGCCGAGGTTGGGCCGCGCGGCGTTGAGACCGTGGCGGCCGCGCACCAGTTCGCGGCGCAGCCAGTCCAACGCGGCGGCGACGATCCGCTCCTTCACGGCGGAGCGCGGGCCGGGATAACAAAGTTTTTTCGACCACACGCCGCGCGGCGAATACAGCGCGATGTAGACCGAACCCACCGGGTTCTCCGAACCGCCGCCGCCACAGGGCGCGTTGTAGCCGGTGACCGCCAGCGCATAGTCGGCACCGAGGCGTTCGGCGGCGCCGGCCGCCATGGCCACGACGCTCTCGTCGCTGACCGCGCCGTGCTGGATGAGAATGTCCTCGGGCACATCGAGGAGCTGCATCTTGGCCTCGTTGGAGTAGCAGACGCAGCCGCCGGCGAAGAATTTCGAGGCGCCGCAGATGTTGGTGAAACTGTTTGCGAGGCTGCCGCCGGTGGCGGTCTCGGCGACGGCAAGCGTCATCTCCTGGGCGCGCAGCAGATCGGCGCAAACCTTGGCCGGCGAGTCGTGACCGAAGCACAGAAAATCCTCGCCGAGCAGCGTGGCGCATTGCTCGGCGATGCTCTCGAGCTGCGCGCGCGAGAGCCGACCGCAGGGCGAACTGACGCGGCAGTCGACCTGACCCGAGTGCGCACAGAAGGCGATGCTGAGCTTTTCGCCGTAAGGCTCGAAGAGCGGTTGCAGGCGTGTCTCGAGCGCCGACTCGCCGACGCCCGCGGTGCGGATCTGCACGTAGGCCTCGCCCTCGGCCACGAGTCCGCGCGCGGCCAGACGCGGCATCACCTGGTCGGTGAACATGGGCTGCAATTCGTTGGGCGGGCCGGGCAGCATGACGAGCACCTTGCCGTCACGCTCGAACCACAGGCCGGGCGCGGTGCCGTTGGGATTGGGCAGCACGTCGCCGCCGGCGAACGCGTAGGCCTGCTTAAGGTTGTTCTCGGTCATCACGCGGCCGAGCCGGTTGAAACGCGCCTCGATGGCGGCCTTGATCGCCTCGTCGAACACCAGCTCGACGCCCAGCACCGCGGCCACGGCCTCGCGCGTGCGGTCGTCGCAGGTCGGCCCCAGTCCGCCGGTCGTGATCACCACGTCGGACCGGAACCAGCTCTCGGTGAACTGCCCGGCGATCGCGTCGGCGTCGTCGGTCACGGTGATGTTGCGCGAGAGCCGCACGCCGCCGCGCCCGAGCTGGCCGCCGATGAAGGTCAGGTGCCCGTTCGCGGTGAGCCCCAACAGCAACTCATCGCCGAAGGTGAGCAGCTCGTAACGAATGGAGTCCAACGGACGCGACGGTCCGGCGGAAGATGCTGGGGTGGACGAAACCATACTTTGCTAAAGCCCAAATGTGGATAACGTCCGCCAAAATGCCAGCCCACGAGTCAATTCCCCTCAAAGAGAAAGTCCGCCAGCTTCCCGACAAGCCGGGGGTCTATCTCATGAAGGACCGGCTCGGCCGCATCATCTACGTGGGCAAGGCCAAGAGCTTGAAGAAGCGCGTCTCGTCCTACTTCACGCCCTCGCGCGCCATGACCGTGCACCCCAAGATCCGCGCGCTCATCGCCAGCATCGCCGACCTGGAGACCATCGAGGTGAAGTCCGAGCCCGAGGCCCTGCTGCTCGAGGGCCGGCTCATCAAGCAGTGGAAGCCCAAATACAACACCGACTTCACCGACGACAAACGCTTCCTGCTCGTGCGCGTCGACCTCGCCGAGCCGTTGCCCAAGTTCCGCCTCACCCGCCTGCGCAAGGACACCCACTCGCGCTACTTCGGCCCCTTCGCCCACAGCGGCCTGCTCCGCAAGACGCTCGCGCAGATGCGCCGTCAGTTCGGCATCCTGCTCGCCGACGCCACTCCGCAACGCCTGCCCGACGGCCGCTGGCAACTCTACGACGACGTGCGCCAGGAACTCTATGGCTTCGACAACATCATCGCCGCCGACGTCTACCGCGCCCGCGTCGAGCAGGCCTGCGAGTTCCTCGACGGCAAGTCCCGCGAATGGATGGAGACCGTGCGCGCCGAGATGATGGACGCCGCCGCCAAACAGAATTTCGAGAAGGCCGCCGAGCTGCGCGACATCCTGCTCGCCCTTGAAAAAACCCTCGCCAAGACCCGCCGCTTCGAGCGCAACCACCCGGTCATCCGCACCGACGACGAGGCCGCCGACGAACTCGCCGCCGCGCTCGGCCTGGCCGCCCCGCCGCGCACCCTCGAGTGCTTCGACATCTCGCACATCAGCGGCACCTTCGTCGTCGCCTCGATGGTGCACTTCGCCGACGGCCGGCCCGACAAAAACAACTACCGCCGCTTCCAGATAAAAAGCTTCGTCGGCAACGACGACTTCCGCGCCATGGAGGAGGTCGTCGGCCGCCGCTACCGCCGCCTGCACGAGGAAGGAAAAACCTTCCCCGACCTCGTCGTCATCGACGGCGGCCGCGGCCAGATCGGCGCCGCGCTCAAGGCCTTCGCGCTCATCGGCGTCGAGCCGCCCGCGCTCATCGGCCTCGCGAAAAAACACGAGACCATCATCTTCCCCGACGAGCGCGCCCCGCTGAACCTGCCCCTCACCTCCCCCGCGCTCAACCTCCTGCAACGCCTGCGCGACGAAGCCCACCGCTTCGCCAACACCTACAACGCCGACCTGCGCTCCAAGAAAATCCGCGAGTCCGTGCTCGACGACTTCGAAGGCCTCGGCCCGGTGCGCCGCAAGGCCCTGCTCGATCACTTTGGCGGCATCGACCGCCTGCGCGCCGCCACCCCGCTGCAAATCATGGAGGTCCCCGGCATCGGCGAAAAATTCGCCGCCGACCTGCACGCCTTTCTGCACGGCGCCGATCAACCGCCACCGTCCGACGAGGCGACCGACTGACAACGTTTTCCGGTCATCAAACCTTGCCGAGCATAGCAATCCGCGCATGGATGACTGCTCCCATGCGTAGCATTACCCTGCCCTGTCTGGCACTTCTGTGCCTCGGCGTCTCCGCGCACGCCGACGTGACCCCCGCACCGTTGTTCACGAACAACGCCGTGCTCCAACGCGAAAAGCCGATCCCCGTCTGGGGCAAGGCCGACCCCGGCGAAAAGGTCTCCGTCACCTTCGCCGGCCAGACCGTTTCCACCACCGCCGGCGACGACGGCAAGTGGATGGTCAAGCTCGACGCCCTGCCCGCCCGCACCGAGGGCTCCGACCTCGTCATCCAAGGCAACAACACCATCACCCTCGGCAACGTCGTCGTCGGCGAGGTCTGGATCGCCTCCGGCCAGTCCAACATGGAGTGGACCATGCCCGGCACCTACGACGCCGCCATCGACATCCCCGCGTCGGCCAACTTCCCGCTCATCCGCCACGTGAAGATCAAACACACCGTCGCCGAGTCGCCGTCCGACACCGTCGAGGTCCAGTATGACGGCTGGAAGATCCCCGACGCCGAGACCACCAAGACCTTCTCCGCCGTCGGTTACTACTTCGCCAAGGACATCCACCTGCTCACCGGCGTGCCCGTCGGCATCATCGGCAGCAACTGGGGCGGCACCCGCGTCGAAGCCTGGATCAACCCCGAGGCCTACGAAACCATCCCCGACCTCGCCGCCGCCACCAAGGCCTACTGGGACAAGGTCCTCGCCGAATACCCCGAGAAAAAGGCCAAATTCGACGCCGACCTCGCCGCCTGGGAACAGGAGCGCGACGCCGCCAAGGCCGCCGGCGAGCCCTTCAACAAGCGCCGCCCCAACGGCCCTTGGGGCCCCGGCCACCAGGCCGCCCCCTCCGGCCTCTACAACGCCATGATCAACCCGCTCGTGCCCTACGCCATCCGCGGCGCCATCTGGTATCAGGGCGAGTCCAACGCCGGCCGACCGCAGGAATACCATCCGCTGTTCTCGGCCATGATCGAAGGCTGGCGCGACCAGTTCGGCCAAGGCGACTTCCCCTTCTACTGGGTGCAACTCGCCAACTACAACAACCCCGAGGGCACCAACTGGGCCTTCCTCCGCGAGTCGCAGACCAAGACCCTCGCCCTCCCCCACACCGGCCAGGCCGTGATCGTCGACATCGGCGACCGCCGCGACATCCACCCGCGCAACAAGAAGGACGTCGGCCGCCGCCTCGCCCGCCTCGCCCTCAAGAACGACTACGGCTTCGACGACCTCGTCGCCCACGGCCCCGCCATGGAAAAGGCCGAGCGCGTCGACGCCGGTTTCAAGGTCACCTTCACCCACGCCGACGGCGGCCTCATCGCCCCGCTCAACGACCTCAGCGGCTTCGAACTCGCCGGCGAGGACAAGGTCTTCAAACCCGCCGAGGCCAAGATCGAGGGCAACACCGTCGTCGTCACCAGCGCCGAGGTCACCGAACCCGTCGCCGTGCGCTACGCCTGGCGCGACGCCCCCGTCGCCGGCCTCTTCAACAAGCACGGCCTGCCCGCCGTGCCCTTCCGCAGCGACGACTGGTAAGTCCCCGCGCGAACGCCGGACCACCGGCCCACGCGCCCCACTCAACGGCCGCCCGGAGCCCACCGCTCCCGGCGGCCGTTTTATTTTACCTCCCCGGAGAACGGACATTCTTGTCCGTTCCGTCGCACGCCCTTGCCCCCGAACGGATAAAATTGCCCGTTCTCCCCCGCCCCCATGAAATCCCTCCTCGCCCTCGCCATCCTCTCCGTCGCCTTCTGCGTCTCCGGCTGCTCCTCCGCCTATTACGGCGCCCTCGAAAAACTCGGCTACGCCAAGCGCGACCTTCTCGTCGACCGCGTGGCCGACGCCCGCGAATCCCAGACCGAGGCCAAGGAACAGTTCGCCGACGCCCTCGAGCAGTTCCTCGCCGTCACCAAGACCGACGGCGGCGACCTCCAGAAAAAATACGAGGCGCTCAGCGCCGAGTTCAAACGCAGCGAGGCCCGCGCCGCCGAGGTGCGCGACCGCATCGACGCCGTCGAATCCGTCGCCGAGGCGCTTTTCAAAGAGTGGGCCGCCGAGCTCAAACAATACTCCAACTCCGCGCTGCGCTCCGAAAGCCAGCGCCAGTTCGACGCCACCCGCCGCAACTACGACAACGTCCTGCGCCTCATGCGCCGCGCCGCCGAGCGCATGGACCCCGTGCTCGCCACCTTCCGCGACCAGGTGCTTTTCCTGAAGCACAACCTCAACGCCCGCGCCCTCGCCTCGCTCGACTCCACACAACGCACGCTCCAAGCCGACATCTCGCGCCTCGTCGCCGACATGGAGGCCTCCATCCGCGAATCCGAGTCCTTCATCAAGACCCTGCAGGCGCCCGCCGCGCCCTGACACGGCACCCTCCGAGTCAGCCCCCGATTTCGGTTCGCGCGCCGTCTCCCGCGCGTGGATACATGCCGACACATCGACTAAGTATGTTTGTGCATACTCGAATGAAATTTAATTAGTCGGGCTTCTTAAGCCTTGTCGGTGGGACGGAACGGACATTGTATCAGCTCAACCGCCCCACACGTGATGGGTCGGCATCATTAAACCCCTAGGATCTAGACCTATGAAAACATCCAGAATCGCGTCCTTGTTGCTGATTACTTCGATGGCCGGCGCCTCGGTCGCCAACGCCGCCGCCTACGATGGCTACGGAACCTTGGACGGCCGCCACTTCCGCTCTCCCGCTCGTTACGGCGGCGCGCCCGCCCAAGTGAAGGAAGCCGCGCCCGCCCCCGAAGCGGAGCCGGCCAAACCCGCCAAAGCGACCAAAGCCGCCCCTGTCGACGACTCGCTTTTCCCCCCGTCCGGCAAACCCGGCGAATGCTACACCCGCGTGCTCGTTCCGCCCGCCACCTCCGAAGTCACCGAGCGCGTCCTCGTGAAGGAGGAGAGCACCCGCCTCATCGAAGTCCCCGCCGTCCTTGAGGAGGTCGAGGAAAAAGTGCTCGTGCGCGCCGCCACGCAACGCCAGGAAATCGTCCCCGCCACCTTCAAGCAGGTGGACGAAAAAGTCCTCGTCGCCCCCGCCTATAAAAAGCAGATCCCCGTGCCCGCCACCTACGAGACCCGCACCGAGCGCGTCCTCGTGAAGCCCGAGCGCAGCTACTGGAAGAAGGGCGCCGGCCCCCTCGCCAAGGTCGACAACACCACCGGCGAGATCATGTGCTACGTCACCGAGCCCGCCGTCTATGAGAACGTGAGCCGCACGGTCCAGACCGCCGCCGCCACCGTCCGCGAGGAGGAGGTCCCCGCCGTCTACAAGACCGTCAAACGCACCGTCGTCGACCAGCCCGCCTCGATCAAGACGATCGACGTCCCGGCCGAATACGCCACGATGAAGGTCTTCCGCGTCAAGACCCCCGCCTCCGTCCGCCGCGAATCCATCCCGGCCGAATACCGCACGGTCACCAAGCTCGTCACCAAGGGCGAGCCCCACATGGAATGGCGCCGCATCATCTGCGAGACCAACGTCACCCCCGCGCTCGTCTCCGACCTGCAGGCCGCGCTCAACGCCAAGGGCTTCGCCGCCGGCGAACCCAACGGCACGATCAACGCCCAGACCCTCAAGGCCCTCGAAGGCTACCAGGCCGCCAACCGCCTCCCCCAGGGCGGCGTCACCATCGAGACCCTCGCCTCCCTCGGCGTGAAATACTGAGCCCCGGTCCACGACCGCACGGTCAGGAATCCCCGGACCTTTCCCTCGACCCGCCGGACGCTTGTCTGGCGGGTCGTTCGCTTTCATAACCTTCGCGCCGCCCCATGCCGTTTTCCTCGCCGCACCGTCTCGCGCTCCTTTGCCCCGCCCTCGCGCTCCTCGCCCCGGCCGCCTTCGCCCTCGCTTGGGAAAACCCCGAGCGCGATCTCAAGATCCAGGCCGGCGTCGCCGAGGTCGTCGTCGAGTTCCCCTTCAAAAACGAATCGGCCGCCCCCGTCTCCATCCTCGAGGTCAAATCCGGCTGCGAATGCTCCGTCGCCGCCCTGCCCGACAAACCCGTCCCCCCCGGCGGCTCCGGAGTCCTCAAGGTCGCCTACCATCCCGGCGACCGGCCCGGCCCGCGCACCATCCCGCTCGAAGTGCGCACCGACGAACCCGGCGCCGCCCCCGTTGTCCTCCGCATCAAGGCCGAGCTGGAGCCCGTCCTCGCGATCACGCCCGTCCTCCTGCGCTGGACCCGCGGCGCCGCGGCCGACGCTCGCTCCGTTTCCATCCGCGTCGCCGGCAAGACCGCCGTCGCCTCCCTCTCGCTCGCGACTCCGCCCCCCTCCGTCGCCGCCACCCTCTCGCCCGGCGCGCAACCCGGCGCATGGACCCTCTCCGTCGCCCCCGCCTCCACCCGCGACGAGGCGACCGTCCGCCTCGACCTCAAGGCCCGCGTAGACGGACGCGACCTCGAATATCACGTCTACGTGCTCGTGCGCTGATCCGCCGTATGCACGATCCGGATACAACCTCGCTTCGTCCCCCGCCCCTCCGCGCCGCGCGGGTCGCCTGCGCGCTCCTGCTCGCCGCGCTCGTCCCCGCCCTGCTCTCCGCCTGGCTCCATCCCCACGCGCCCTCATGGACCCGGACCGCCGACGCCGGCGATCTCTCCTGGGCGCAGGCGCGGGCCCTGCGCGCGGCGCTCTGGATCGACGCGCGCCCCGCGGACCAGTTCCACCGCGCTCACGTTCCCGGCGCACTCTCGCTTCCTGCCTCGGAATGGGACTCTCGCATCGAAAGCGTGCTCGCCGCCTGGCGCCCCGGCCTCCCCGTCGTGGTCTATTGCGACGGCCACGGCTGCCAGGCCAGTCGCGCCGTCGCGCAACGCCTCCGCGATGAACTCGGCCTGCCCGACATCCACGTCCTCGCCGCCGGCTGGCCGCCTCCGGAAACCCCCGCGCCATGAACCGCCGCGCCATCGTTCTCTGCGTCTGTCTCGCGCTCGCCGCGCTCCTCGGCTGGTCCGGCGCGGCCAAGGCCCTCGACCCCGCCGCGTTCGCCGAGGCCATCCTCGGCTTCCGCCTCGTGCCGCACCCGGTCGCCGTCGCGCTCGCCCTTTATCTGCCCTGGCTGGAGCTGTTCGTCGCGGCCGCCCTGCTCGTCCCCCGCTGGCGCGCCGGCGCGTTATGGGTCGCGGCCGTGTTGCTCGCGCTCTTCGCGCTGCTCTGGGCGGTCACCTGGCTGCGCGGGCTGGACGTGAGCTGCGGCTGCTTCGGCGGACAAGGCCGCTCCTCCGCCGCCTGGTCCCTCGCCCGCGCCGCCCTGCTCGCCGCCGCCTCCTGGTTCGCGCTGTTCCTCTCCGCCCCCAACCACCGCAGACCGCCCGCCGGCCCGTTTGTCACTTAATAGTCGGTCCTGAAGAAGTGAGTTTACGCGAAGCAGGGTGAGGGAACGGGCGGGAAGAGTGCGGTGAGCAGGAGGCGCCAAAAGGCCAAAACGAAGCGCAGGAGCTTCGCGAAGTTCATGGCGGCGGCGCTGAGGAACACGTTGAGGGCGTCGCCCACGCCACCCTTCAAGCGATTCCGCTCCAGGCGGTAATCGCTCTTGAGGTGCCCGATGGTCGGCTCCACGGCGGCGCGGCGTTTCATCCACCGCCAGACTCGTTTGGGGATCTCACCGCGCCGCCGTCGGTCGACCAAGACCTCGGCGGGGCCGTCGTAGTCGTGCCCGCGATAGCCCATGTCCACGTGGATCGTTTTGATGCTCTTCTTTTTGATACAAACCCGATCCACCTGCGCCATCTGCTCCTTTAGCGTGTGGCCGTCATAGGGATTGCCCGGCATGCACTTCGCCCCGACCAGCCAGCCGCCCTTGCTCGTCGCCGCCACGCTCGCCTTCTGGCCAAACTCATACTTCCGGCCCGCCTTGCCCTTGGCGATGCACGCGGTCTGTGGCTCGTGCACACTGTAAACCTTGGATTGGTCGCCGCGTTTCTGGGCGTGGAGGCGCTTGCTTGTATCAAACAACAAACGCAAGGCCTCCGGCACTCCCTGCCGCTCGATCTCGCGCAGCACCCGCCCCAGGTTGGTCCTCAGCTTGCGGGTGCAGGCCTTGGAGCGGCGCATCTGCCGGGCGTGCGCATACCGGCCGGCCATCATCACCAGCCGCCGGCCCACCCGTTCGTAGCTCTGTTTGATCGTGAGCCCCGCTTGGCGGGCCTGCTTGACCAGGCGCTCCCGCGCCCTGTCATAAAGCCGCGCATCCGTCGGATGACGAATGGCTTTGGTCTGCACCGTCGTGTCCACATTCACATGCGCCACATCCGAGGGCCTCAGCGCCTTCATCGCCTCCGCCGCTTCGAGGGTCGCCTTCAACATCGCCTCCGCCCCGGCCTCGCCCAGCCGCTTGCGCCACCTCGTCATGCTCGACGGATCTATCGGCATCTCATGCTCGAAAAACTGCCGCCCGCTGAAGTGCTGCCAATAGGGATTCTCCACCCAACGCGCCACCACCGCCTCGTCGCTCAGGTCGTGCTGATACTTCAGATAATGCAGCGCCACCATCAGCCTTGTATCAACTCCCGGCGCTCCCTGCGTCGCATGATACGTCGCACCCAGCAACTCATCGAACTTCGCCCAGTCCAGCTTGCCGCCCGACTTCACCAAGGGGTGCTCCGCATCCACCAGCATCGTCAACTCCACTCGAAACAACTCTCACTGCGGCTGGTGGACGCTCTTCTTCGGCTTCATCGTGTTTTCCCGGATTTGATTTATAAAAAGGCGGCTTTCCGGGAAAACGAAGAGGCGCAATCCTTAATCAAGACATTATATTTGAACGACTTCGGATTATTTCAGTAACGACTACTTACAGAAACAGGGATGAAACCCCACGAGACATCCACGCCGGAGAACGGACATTCTTGTCCGTTTCGTATGGCCCCCATCTGAACGGACAGGAATGTCCGTTCTCCTCGTCATGCTCCGTCAGGCGCGGAGGCGGCGGCGGAAGGCGACGAGGCCGACCAGACCACCGACCAGGAGCGCGCCGGTCTCGGCGGGCTCGGGCACGGGGGTGATCTCGTTGTTCCACTCGGCCCACTTGGTGTTGGAGCCGTTCCAGCCGGCGAAGACGATGTGGTTGAGCGGGGCGTCTCCGCGCGTGTCGAAATCGGGGATCTCGGTGCCGTCGCCGTTCTGCACGGAATCGGCGTAGAAGTAATCCATCCACTCCTCCCAGCTGGTGATGGTGACCTGCTGGCCGGCGCCGAGTTCGATGATGAGCGTGCCAACGGTCAGGGTGGAGTTGCCGCCGAAGTCGATGATGGCGTCGCCGGTGAGGCGCAGGGTGGCGACGGTGAAGTCGATGTCGTCGAGGGCAAGCGTGCCGCCGTTGAGGTTGAATTCGCCGCCAAAGGTGATCTCGCCACCATTGCGAGTATCGGAGGAGAAGGTGAGCGTGCCGTCGCCGGTCTTGGTGAACACGCCGCCGTCGCTGCCGCTGAGCACACCGGAGAAGGTCATGTCCGCATCGCCCGAGCCGACGATGAGCTGGCCGGTGCCGATCATGATGTGGCCGTTGCCATTGACCGCGGCGAGGGTCTCGGAACGGCCGTTGAGATCAAGGGCGCCGTCGCTGTTGAGCGTGATCGTCGCAGAGTCGGGCAGCTGGTTGCTCTGCGCCCAGCGCAGGGTGGCGCTGTCGTAGGCGCCGACGCCGTCGCCGACGGTGATCGGACCATTGGCGATGGCGTTGGTGCCGGCGCCCTTGTTGAGCACCACGGTGCCGTGGTTGAGCTGCAGGCCGCCGCTGAAGGTGTTGGCCGAGGAACCGGCGAGCGTGAGCGTGCCTGTGCCGTCCTTGGTGATGGCGGTCGTGCCGGTGCCGGACACGACGCCGGAGAGCGTGGTGTTGCCGGAGCCGCCGACGTTGAGCGTGCGGGTGCCGAGCGCGGTGTTGCCGGCGAGGGTGAGCGTGCCGCTGTCGGACTGGATGCGGGTGTTGCCCGCCAGGGTGACGCCGCCGGTCACGGCGTTGTTGCCGGCGATGTTTTGGAAGGTGCCGTCATTGGAACCGGTGCCCGTGCCGTTCAGCGTGAAGTTGTTGGCCATGCTGATGCCGCCCTGCACCTGCAGGTTGCCGCCGCTGTTGATCGCGACCGCGCCGTCGCCGAGGCTGGCGCTGTTGGCCGCAGTAACGACGCTACCGATAGTGCTGCCGCCGGTGTAGGTGTTGGCGCCGCCGAGATAAACCGAGCCGGTGCCGGCGGTCACGAGCGAGCCGTCGCCGGAGATGACGCCGTTGATGTTGCTCACACCGGAGCCGGAGAGCGTAAGGGTGTCGGACGTGCCGATGGAGACCGTGGTGCCGGTCGACGTATCCATTTTCCGGATAGTCTGGTTCACGCTGCCGGATCCGGAGAGCGTGTAGGACCCGGCCGTGAGGGTGACCGTGGTGCTGGCGCCGATCTGACCGGAGGCCGTCTGGCTGACCGCGCCGCCGGCGATGACGAGGTCGCCGGCCACGGCCACGGTGTTGTTCGACTTGGAGAGCGCGAGCGTGCCGCCGGTGACAGTGGTATCGCCGGTGTAGGTGTTGGCCGAGTTGCCCGAGAGCGTGACCGTGCCGGTGCCGTCGACGGTGACGCCGCCGGTGCCGGTGCCGACCACGCCGGAGAGGTTGATGTTGCCGGCGCCGCCGAGCGTGAGCGTGCGGCCCGAGCCCGTGACCGTGCCGGAAATATCAAGCGTGTCCTGCGCGGACTCGACGCGGGTGGCGGCGGTCAGCGAGAGGTTACCAGAGAGCTCGTTGTCGCCGGAGAGGTTGTTGATGGCACCGTCACCACCCACGCCCACGCCGGACAGGGTGATGTTCTCGGAAATGTCGATGTTGTTGGAAAGCTGGAGGGTGGCGCCGGAGTAGATGGTGGTCGCGCCGGTGCCGAGGGCGGAGTCCTTGCGCGCCTCGACGATGCCGTTGTTGATGTAGACGCCGCCGGTGAAGATGCTGTCGGTGGAGCCGCCGAGGACGAGTTTGCCAGCACCGTTGCCGTCCTTGATGAGGGCGGCGGTGCCGCGGATGCTGGAGTTGAGGACCAGGTCACCGGCTCCGGTGATGTCGGCGACGGTGGTGGCGCCAAGCGTGAGACGCTGGATGTTGATGGTCTGGGTCTGAGCGCTCTGCTGCTGGATGTAGGGAACCGTGCCGGTGAGTGTAAGTGTGCGGTTGGAATTGTTGCCGTTGATCGTATAACCGACGGTGGCTCCGGCGCCAAAGCGGATGCCCGCGATGGTGTCGTCCCTTTCAAACGAAACGGTGGAGCGGCCGATGCCCAGATCGTCGAAGAGCGCGATCTGGGTGGTGGAGGGCTCGCCGGGAGTGGTCCAGTTGTTGTCCTTATTGTTGGTCCACTCGTCGCTGTCACTGCCGTCCCACTCCTTTTCCGTCGCGATCACGGGGCGCAGGAGATACCTGCTGCCACCGTAAACGTTCACCGTGCCGTCATAGTCGGCGACGCCGTAGCCGGAGATGTAGATGCCACCGTCGTTGATGGAGTCCTGGTTGTTGTAACGGGTCGCGAGCACATCGAGATCGTCCTCCCAGTTGTTGATGATGAGCACACCACTGGACGGCGCGGTGTAGTAGTCGAAGAGCAGCGTGTTGGCCCCCGAGGAGGAACCGAAATTGATCGATGCGCCTCCGCCGGAAGCAGTGAGGTTGTCGATGCGCTCGGAGAAACCGTTGAGATCAAACACACCGGAAGAGGAGATCGTCACGTCGACCGAGTCGGAGAGCCGGTCGGAGCCGCCAAGCGAAACCGTGCCCTCGTTGATGTCGAGGGAGCCCGAGAATGTGTTGTTGCCGGACAAGACGAGCTTGCCGGTGCCTGTCTTGGTGAGATTACCCGCGGACGAGCCGCCATTGGCGATGACCCCCGAGATCGTGGACGTGCCGTCGGCGACCTGCACGGTGAGGGTCCGGCCGGTGTTGTTGTTGGAGAGATTGAGTCCGCCGGCATGGGTCGCGCCATCCATCGCGAGTGTGTAGCTGCCACCGGTCTGGGTCAGCGTGCCTGTGGTGGTGATGCCGGACAGGCCGGAGCTGGCGGTCAGCGAAATGGTGTTGTTGACGGAGCTGGCGTTGGTCGAGCCGAGGTTGCCTCCGGCGAGGCCAACCGTGCCGGAGCCGAGGGCGTTGGCGTGGTTGGCATTGAGCCTGCCGGCGGTGATGGCGGTGCCGCCGGAGTAGGTGTTGTTGCCCGACAGGGTCGTGGTGCCGGTGCCGGTCTGGGCGATGGAACCGCTGCCGGACACTACGCCGGTAAGGGTGGTCACGCCGCTGCCGTCGAACGCGATTTCGTGGCCTCCGGTGGCGACGTTGCCGCCGAGGTTGAGCGAACCGGCGCTGTTGTTTTTGATCTCGATGTCTTGGTTGAGCGAGAGCGCCGAGTTGATGGTGTGCGTCGCGGAGCCGTGGGTCTGCGAGACAAAGATGCCGACGGGGCCGGCGATGCCGCCGTCGTTAAAGGTCAAGGCGCCGTTGTTGAGCGTGTAGCCGAAGGGCGCGTCGATTTGCAGGGAACGGATGATGCGGTTGGTGGCGACGTCGATGGTCTGCGCGGAATCAACGTAGGTGTTGTCCAACAGCACGTCGGCGTAGCTCTCGGGCACCTGGCCGCTGGGGTCGCCATACCAGTCGTTGCCGGTGCCCCACTTGCTGTCGCCCTCGGCGTTGGTCCAGAGGTTGGCGACGACACTGGAGAGCGCCACGTTCTGCACCTCGTGGATGTTGGTCGAGCCACCGGTGCTGCCGGTGAATCCCATGATGAGCTCGTCAGGCCGGGCGTAGCCGGACAGATCGATGCTGTAGAGCGTGACGAAGTTTCCGGTCGCACCGAAGTCGGCGAAAACCGTGAGCTGATTGGTGGCGGTGATGACGATTTTGTAAGTCGTCTCGGTCGGACGCGTGCCGGAACCAGGCGAATCCAACGAGGTCGGCAAACTGCCGGTGCCGCCCAGATAGTCGTAGCCGGTGAGTCCGTCACCCGGGCCACGCACGGAAACGTTGTCGGCATAAAAACCGATGCCGCCTTCACGACCTTCGGTCGGGTTGGAGTAGTTGCCGAACTCATCGATGCCGAGACCGATGTAGCCACCGTTCATGCCGTTGATGTCGGCGCCACCGTCTCCGGCGACGGTCTTTTGCGCATAACCGAGTGAACCGCCGTAGGCGCCCACGCCAAAGGTCTTGCTCGCATCGGCCAGGAAGAAAGTGATACCGTCAGCACCCGTGCCGCCGTAGGAGACGTAATTGAAGGAAGCGGTGATGGTGGCGTTTTTGCTTACGAACGACGTCGTGTCGTAGGCGTAGGTGGCCTGATTTCCACCGGCACTGGTGAGGCGTAGCCAACCGCTGCCGCTCGAGTCGATGTTGCCACCGGCAGAGGACGCCGTGAGCACGGGCGTGAAACCGGAGCCACCAACCGTCCAGCCGGAGTCCAGCGTGTTGCCGGTAAACGATCCGCCGAGCACCACGGTCTGCGCATCAAGCCTCGGACAAACAGAGACTAAAGCACACTCCAACAACAACTTAAGCACGCACCTACCTACCACCCCCATGCCGGGAACGAATCGAATAACATGTGCTGACGTGCTCCTATTCATTGCTGAACGGAGAACGCATAGGGTATTTACCCCTGTTACTTCAAGTATATTAAGGTCTATTTACTTGAGCCTAGTAGCTAAATAAACTATTAAAATCAGTGCTGACGTATTCATTTTCTCATCTCGAACCGTCCGTCTACGCGCTTAACCAAGGCCCGCTTTAATTCCAGCATCATCAGTGTCGCCGAAAGCTCCCCGACACCGAGGCCAGTCTGGCCGGCCAATTCATCCAAACCGGGCATCGCACCGCCCGCGAAACAGTCCATGACGCGCCGCTCGATGTCGGTCCACTGCGCTCTACTCTCCCCGCGCAGATCCAGCCCCCCCGCCTTTTCCGGAATCGGCTGCGGGCGCAAACCGTCCAGATAGTTCAGCTCGCTGAGAATATCGTCCACCCCCGTCAACAACGTCGCCCCGTCGCGGATCAATTGGTGACACCCCGCGCTGCTCGGCTGGTCGATGCGCCCCGGCACCGCGTAGATCAACCGCCCCTGTTCACCCGCGAACCGCGCCGTGATCATCGAGCCCCCGCTCACGTCGCTCTCCACCACCACGATCGCCTCGCAAATGCCGGCGACGATCCGGTTGCGCATGGCGAACGACTGCTTGTCCGCCCGCCGCCCGAACGGGAACTCGGCGCACACCGCCCCCGCCTCCTCGATGCGCCGGTAGAGCGCCAGGTTCTCCGGCGGGTAGATGATGTCGATGCCCGTGCCCAGCACCGCCGCCGTCACGCCCCCGCCCTCCAGCGCCCCCTCGTGCGCCGCCGTGTCGATGCCCCGCGCCAGCCCGCTCACCACGCAAAACCCGAGCCGCCCCAGGTCCGCGCCCAGCCGCCTCGCCACCGACTGCCCGTAGAGCGTCGTGCGCCGGCTGCCCACGATCGCCACCGACGGCCTGTCGAAAGTGTAGTTGCCCTTTCGATACAACCCGATCGGCGGGTCCGGGATCTCGCGCAGCAGCCGCGGATAGTCCGGCGCGCCGTTCGGCACGAAGGTCACCCCCGCCTTCGCCATGCGCGCCTCCTCCTTCTCCAGATCGAACAACTCCCGCCAGCGCGCGACGTTCCCGCTGATCTTCGGCCCCACCCCGCGCACCCGCTCCAGCTCGGCCGGCGTCGCCGCCAGGATCGCGCGCGGGTCGCCGCCGAGCTCGGCCAGCAGACGGTTCGTCGTGATCGGCCCGATGTCGGGCAACGCGTTCAACACCAAGGCGGCCTGCGCAACGGTCAACTCCTCGCTCATGCCCGCCACTACGCCGCACCGCCGCGCGCAAGTCCAGCCTCGCCGCACACTGGCGTTCCGCCCCCTCCAGCCACAGCTTGCCTCTCCACGCGCCTCCCGCCCCTCCACGCGTTCTCCCCGCCTTCACGCCCCCCACCCCCTCGACCCACCCGCCACCATGCGCCCCCTCCCCGCCCTGCTCCTCGCGGCCCTGCTCGCCGCCTCGCCCGCCTTCGCCGACACCCCGGCCGCATCGCTCACCCTGCGCACCGTGCTCATCGACGGACAATCCCAGCTCTTCTCCATCGCCGACTCCACCGGCGCAGGCCGCTGGGCCACGCTCGGCGACAACGTCGACGGCTGGCGGCTCTCCGCCTACGACGACGCCCGCAAGACGCTCACCCTCGTCCGCGGCGACGAGAAACTCGAACTCGGCCTCGCCTCCGCGCAGATCACCGACGACCGCGACGCCCGCCAAGCCACCCTCGCCGAGGCCGACGCCCTCCTGAAAAAAATGCGCTTCGAGGAGATGATCGGCGAAACCCTCGAAGCCCAGCAGGCCGCCATGGCCAAGAACATGGGCCGCATGCTCGGCGACAGCCTCAACGAGCAGGAACGCGCCGAGTTCGTGGAGTTTCAAAAAAAGGTCATGAAGGTCATGTTCGACGAGATGGACCTGCCCGGCATGCGCAAAGAACTCGCCCAGGTCTACGCCAACACCTTTTCGCAGTCCGAGCTCAACGCCATGAGCGATTTCTACTCCACGCCCGCCGGCCGTGCCATGATCGACAAACAGCCCGCGCTCCAGCAACGCATGACCGAACTCATGATGCCCCGCATGATGCGCGCCATGCCCAAGGTCCAGGAAATGGCCCGCGCCCACGCCGAGGAACAGGCCGCCAGCAAAAAGGCCGCCGAAGCGAACAACACAAAGTAAATCCACCGCCCGTCAGTTCCGCGTAGGGGCCTTGCTTGCAAGGCCCGTCGGATGCTCCGTTCAGAAACGAGCGTTCCCCCGACTGCCGCGCACCAACGGGCCTCGCGAGCCAGGCCCCTACGCCGACACCATCGTTTTGCAGGCGGTCTTGGGATGGATCACCGCGACGCGCCTCCCGCTCAACGTCCGCTCCGTCCGCCCGCCCGGCTCGCCGGGTCCGTGAACACGTAGCCGCGCGCCAACTCCGTGTAGGCCGACACCTGCGCCGCCACCCACGCCTCGTCACGCCCCAGCTCAGCCGCCAGCAGCCGCGCCACCGCCGGCGCCGCCTCGATCGACGCCCGCGCGTCGAGCAACAACGCCCGCGTGCGCCGCGCCAGCACGTCCTCCACCGTGCGCGCCATCTCGCGCCGCGCGTGCCAAACCACCTCGCACCGCCGATACGGCAATGCCGGGTGCAACCGCTCGCCCAGCGACGCGTCGCCCTCGGCCAACGCCTCCACCGCCGCCGCGTCCGCGCCATAGACGCCGAGCCACCGCTCGCCACCCGCCCCCGCCCCGCCGGCCGCGCCCGCCATCGCCGCCGTTTCCTGCGGACCCGCCCAGCCATGAATGCGCAGGTCGTGCGTGCGGCAGGCCCGCGACGCCAGTCCCGCCACCGTCTCGGCCTGGTCGACCACGTCCTCGGCCATCTTGCGGTAGGTCGTCCACTTGCCGCCCGTCACCGTCAGCAGGCCGCTCTCGCCGATCAAAATCGTGTGGTCACGCGACAGCGCCGCCGTGCCCCCGCCGTCACCGCCCGCCTTCACCAGCGGACGCAGCCCCGCATAGATGCTCAGCACATCGTCCGCCGTCGGGTCGGCCGTCAGGTATTTGCAAGCGTGCTCCAGCACGAACGCCCGCTCCTCGTCCAGCGCGCGCGGCTCGACCGACGCCCCCGGCAACGGCGTGTCCGTCGTGCCCACCACCACGCGGTCGTGCCACGGCACCGCGAACAGCACGCGCCCGTCGGCGGTCTTCGGCACCATGATCGCCGCGCGCCCGGGCAAAAACCGCTTCGGCAACACCAGATGGATGCCCTGGCTCACCGCCACCACCGGCCGCGCGCCCGCGTCGTCGCGCCGGCGTAGTTCATCCACGAATACACCGGTCGCGTTGACCACGCACCGCGCCCGCACCGTGAACTCGCGCCCCGTCTCCGCGTCGCGCGCCTCGGCGCCGGCCACCAGCCCGCCCTCCTTCACCAGACCCGTCACCGCGCAGTGGTTGACCACCGCCGCGCCCAGCTCCGCCGCGGTCTGCGCGAGGTTCACCGCCAACCGCGCGTCGTCGAACTGGCCGTCGTGATAAATCACGCCGCCGGTCAACCCGTCCGTCTCGATCGTCGGGATGTGGGCGACCGTCTCGTCGCGGTCAAGGTGCCGCGACGGCGCCAGGCCGAGGTTGCCGGCCATGCGGTCATAGACCTTCATGCCGATGCCGTAGAACGGCCCCTCCCACCAGTGATAGTTGGGAATCACGAACGCCAGGTCGCGCACCAGATGCGGCGCGTTGCGCGCCAGCCGCCCGCGCTCGCGCAGCGCCTCCAGCACCAACGACACGTTGCCCTGCCGCAGGTAGCGCACGCCGCCGTGCACGAGCTTGGTCGAGCGGCTCGACGTGCCCTTCGCAAAATCGTCGCGCTCCAGCAACGCCACCCGGTGCCCGCGCGCCGCTGCATCGACCGCCACGCCCAGCCCCGTCGCCCCGCCGCCGACCACCAGCAGGTCGAAGACCTCGCCGCCGTCCGCCAGCCGCTGCATCGCCGCCGCTCGGTTCATGCATCCTCCGGCTTCGCCCAGCCCTTGGCGCGACCGAGCGCGCGGTCCCAGCCGCGGCGCAGGTCCGCCATCTCGGCCGCCGGACGCTCCGGCGCGAACGTTGTATCCACCTGCCAATGACGCGCGATCTCGTCGCGTCCCGGCCAGAAGCCGATCGCCATACCCGCGAGGTAGGCCGCGCCCATCGCGGTGGTCTCGATGTTTCTCGGACGCACCACCGGCACGCCCAGCAGGTCCGCCTGGAATCGCAGCATCGGCGCGCTCCGCGAGGCGCCGCCGTCGACGCGCAGCTCCTTGAGCGCGATGCCGCTGTCCTTTTCCATGCACGCGATCAAGTCGGCGCTCTGAAACGCTATCGCCTCCAACGCCGCCCGGCAAAAGTGCGCGCGATTCGTCCCGCGCGTCATGCCCACCGCCGCGCCGCGCGCATACGGGTCCCAGTGCGGCGCGCCCAGCCCCGCGAACGCCGGCACGAGGAACAGCCCGCCCGCATCCGGCACCGACGCGGCCAGCGCGTCCAGCTCCTGCGCCGACTTCACCAGCTGCAGCTCGTCGCGCAGCCACTGGATCACCGCGCCGCCCACAAAGACCGAGCCCTCAAGGGCGTATTCGGTTTTCCCCGACACGCGCCAGGCGACGGTCGTCAGCAAATTGTTCTCTGACGCCACCGGCTCGGCGCCGGTGTTCATCAGCAGGAAACAACCCGTGCCGTAAGTGTTCTTGGCCATGCCCGGCGCGAAGCACGTCTGCCCGAAGAGCGCCGCGTGCTGGTCGCCCGCCATGCCGGCGATCGGAGCGCCGCCCGGGAACAGGTTGCGGTCGACCTCGCCGAACACCTCCGAGTTGGAACGCACCTGCGGCAACATCGCGCGAGGCACGCCAAATAGCTTGAGCATGTCCTCGTCCCACTCGCCCGTGCGCAGGTCGAGCAGCAGCGTGCGCGACGCGTTGGTCACGTCGGTCGCATGGACCCGCCCTCCGGTCAGCCGCCAGAGCAGCCACGAGTCGACCGTGCCGAAGAGCAGCTTGCCCGCCTCCGCCCGGGCGCGCGCGCCGGACACGTTGTCGAGAATCCAGCGGATCTTGGTCGCCGAGAAATACGGGTCGAGCAGCAGCCCCGTGCGCTCCGTCACCAACGGCTCCGCGCCGTCGGCCTTCAGCTTCGCGCAAAAATCCGCCGTGCGCCGGTCCTGCCAGACGATCGCGTTGTAAACCGGCCGGCCCGTGTCGCGATCCCACACGATGGTCGTCTCGCGCTGGTTGGTGACCCCCACCGCCGCGATGGACGACGTGCCGAGATTGGCCTGGGCCAACGCCTCGCCGATGGTCGCGTTCTGACTCGACCAGATCGCCATCGGATCATGCTCCACCCAGCCCGGCCGCGGATAGATCTGCGGAAACTCCCGCTGCGCGCTGCCGACCGCCTGCCCCGACTGATCAAAAACAATCGCGCGCGACGACGTGGTGCCCTGGTCCAAGGCGAGGATGTAGCGGGGTGTGCTCATGGGGCTTGGCTGATTCAACACCGCTCCGTTCCAAGCTCAACCCGCAGAGCCGCTTCCCCGCAAAATTCACCTTGGTCCAAACTTTTCGCTTGAAATTAGACTAAATAGTCAACTATCTAGGCGAATCATGGGACGCACCTCCGACGCCAAAGAACGCCTGATGGCCGCCGCGACCGAGCTGATCTGGGAAGACAGCTACGGCGCCGTGACCATTGACGACATCTGCAAGCGGGCCGACGTGCGCAAGGGCAGCTTTTATTACTTCTTCCCCGGCAAGGCCGAGCTGGCCGTCGCCGCCATCGAGGACCTCTGGGTCCGCGAGTGGCAGCCCTTCATCGCCCGCCACCTCTCCCCCGAGCTGGAGCCCGCCGAGCGCTTCCGCGGTTATCTGGAGGCGATCGTCGCCCAACAGCACCGGCTCGCCGAGCAGCGCGGCAAGGTGCTCGGTTGCCCCGCATGCTCGGTTGGCAGCGAGGTTTGCAATAGCCAGCTCGAGCTCCGCGACGCCATCCGCGAGGTCTTCGCCAAGAAACGCCGCTACTACGAATCCGCCATCCGCGACGCCATCGCCGCCAATGCCATGCCCGCCTGCGACCCAGCCGAAATGGCCAACGCCCTCTTCGGCCTGATCAACGGCCTCACCACCCAGGCCCGCATCATGAACGACCTCGCCATTCTCAAGCACCTGCCCGACCTCGGCCTGAGCCTCCTGAAACTCAAGACGCCCGCCACCGCCTGATCCGTCACCCGCTTCCTCACACCAACACCGACTCCTCCACGCCGCGTTTTGAACGCGTTTTTTTAGCCCACATACTTTACTAAATAGTCAACTACACGCCATGAACGTCTATCATCACACCCAACTGCCGCGCACCTACCGCCGCGTTTCCGCCCCCGCCATAACCAGCCTGGCCTCCACTCCAGCCCAAGCCGCCCGCCTCGCCGCCCTCAGCGGTCACGCGGCCCGCACTCTCTGGGACCATCACCTGATCGACCGCCTGCAGGCCCCCGTCTCCCGCTTCCGCGAATAACCCAGCCACTTCTCCCGTTAACCATCGACCATCCGCCATGAACACCGTCCTCCACCTCACCGAGTCCTCCCTCGCCAACGCCATCGCCGCCTCCCACGACCGCCCCGTCCTCGTCGACTTCTGGGCTCCGTGGTGCGGACCGTGCAAGGCCCTCGCGCCCACCATCGACCGCCTCGCCGCCGACCTCGGTCAACGCGCCGTGATCGCCAAGCTCGACGTCGACGACGCCCCCGAGGCCGCCTCCGCGCACGACGTCCGCTCCATCCCCACCCTCATCGTCTTCCGCCACGGCCGGGAAGCCGCCCGCCTCGTCGGCCTGCAATCCGCCGCCGCCCTCACCCAGGCCATCGAAACCGCCGCCTGACCCGCCTCCACTTCTCACTTCTTACTTCAAACTTCTTACTTCAATGAGCACTTCCTCCTTCACCAATAAAGTCGCCCTCGTCACCGGCGGCACCTCCGGCATCGGCAAGGCCACCGCCATCGCGCTCGCCGCCGCCGGCGCCAAGGTCGTCCTCTCCGGCCGCCGCGAACCCGAGGGCAACGCCGTCGTCGCCGAGATCACCGCCGCCGGCGACACCGCCTCGTTCTTCAAAGCCGATGCCTCCGTCGAGTCCGAGATCGCCGCCCTCGTCGCCTTCACCGTCGAGAAATACGGCCGTCTCGACCTCGCCTTCAACAACGCCGGCGTCGAGCTCGCCGCTCCGGTCTCCGACGCCACCTACGCCGACTACCAACGCGTCTTCGACCTCAACGTCTGGGGCGTGCTCGCCTCCATGAAGCACGAGATCCCCGCCCTCCTCGCCGCCGGCGGCGGCGCCATCGTCAACACCTCCTCCGCCCTCGGCCTCATCGGCATGCCCGGCGTCTCCATCTACACCGCCAGCAAACACGCCGTCGAAGGCCTGTCCAAGGCCGCCGCCCTCGAAGTCGCGAAACAAAAGATCCGCGTCAACACCGTCGCCCCCGCCGTCATCGAGACCGAGATGTTCAACCGCTTCGCCGACTCGTCGGAGAAACGTGAATACATGGCCGCCATGCACCCCGTCGGCCACTTCGGCCAGCCCGACGACATCGCCCGCGCCGTGCTCTACCTGCTCGATCCCGCCAACACCTTTCTCACCGGCACCCACCTCGTCGTCGACGGCGGCCTCACCGCGCAATGATGCCGGCTGTCACCTGAATGCAGAGCTCAACGCAAAGGCGCAGAGACGCGAAGGCCGCAAAGCGCCACAGGTGACCTGACGATTGGCCTGAATGCCTCCGCGTCCTTTGCGACTTCGCGCCTTTGCGTTAAAACTCCGATCCAAATCCACCGACTCTCCCATCATGCACCTCCTCCAACCCGGCCGCCTCGGCTCCCTCTCCATTCCCAACCGCGTGCTCTTCGCGCCGCTCACCCGCAAACGCGCCAGCGCCGCCAACATCCCCGGCCAGCTCATGGCCGACTACTACGCCCAGCGCGCCTCCGCCGGCCTGCTCATCGCCGAGGCCACCATGGTCGCCGCCGACGCCCAGGCCTGGGAACACCAGCCCGGCATCCACTCCGCCGAGCAGGTCGCCGGCTGGCGCGTCGTCACCGACGCCGTGCACGCCGCAGGCGGCCGCATCTACCTGCAAATCTGGCACCCCGGCCGCGCCACCCACCCTGCGCTCAACAACGGCGTGCAACCCGTGTCCTCGTCCGACAAGCCCATCACCGACGGACACATCCACACCCCGCAGGGTAACCAATCCTACCCCGTCCCGCGCCCGCTGCGCACCGACGAGATTCCCGGCATCGTCGACGCCTTCCGTAAAGCCGCCGCCAACGCCAAGGCCGCCGGCTTCGACGGCGTGCAGGTCCACGGCGCGCACGGCTACCTCATCGACCAGTTCCTGCGCGACGGCGTCAACGACCGCACCGACCGCTACGGCGGCTCGCTCGAGAACCGCGCCCGCCTGCTCTTCGAGATCGTCGACGCCGCCGCCGAGTCCTTCGGCATGGACCGCGTCAGCCTGCGCTTCTCCCCCCGAGTCGACTACAACAGCATGTCCGACAGCGACCCCGCCGCCCTCGTCGAGCACGTCGCCAAGGAAAGCGAGAAACGCGGACTCGGCTTCCTCGAGCTCCGCCACCCCAACTACGACGACCCCGCCGAATACGAACTCGCCAAGATCGCCCGCCGCCACTTCAGCGGCGCCCTCGTGCGCAACGGCGGCTTCACCCGCGACGCCGGCGAACAGGCGCTCAACGACAACCTCGCCGACGCCATCGCCTACGGAGTGCCCTTCCTCGCCAACCCCGACCTCCCCCGCCGCTTCCTGCTAAACGCGCCGTTGAATGAACCCGATACATCCACCTTCTACGCGGAGGAGTCGCCCAAGGGATACATCGACTACCCCACCCTCGCCGCCTAATACCAAACACCCATAGCAAACAGACTTCCCGTCAGCCTGGTTTTAACCGCGGATTACACGGATTACGCAGATAAACATATCCTTTTGTAATCCGCGATCATCCGCGTCATCCGCGGTCAAAGTCCAAAAACAAAAGGCAGTTGGTATAAGAAAAATCAACGCAAAGACGCCGAGGCGCCAAGAGGCGCAAGGCACAGACTGTCGGGAAAATTTTCCGCGACCTTAGCGACCTCGCGCCTTTGCGTTAAAATTCCTTTCCCTCCTCACCGACTCACGCCGCACCACCGCATCGCACCTCAACCGCACCGCGCCATGCCCGCCACCATCACCGCCACCGAATTGTCCGCCCGTCTGCAGATCTCGCCCGGACTCACGTTGATCGACGTGCGCACCCCGGCCGAGTTTGCCGAGCTGCATGCCGTGCCCGCGCGCAACCTCCCGCTGCCCGACGCCACGCCCGAGGCGCTGGCCGCCCTCGGTCACACCGACCCGTCCACGCCCGTTTACATCCTCTGCCAGTCCGGCAAACGCGCCGAGTCCTGCGCCGGCCGTCTCGCCGCCGCCGGCTTTGCCGCCCCCGTTGTCGTCACCGGCGGCACCGAGGCCTGGGCCGCGGCCAACCTCCCCGTCGTGCGCGGCGCGACCGGCATCGGCATCGAACGACAGGTCCGCATCGGAGCCGGCGCGCTGGTGCTCAGCGGCGTGGTGCTCTCGGTGACGGTGCACCCCGGGTTTGTGTGGTTGTCCGGTTTTGTCGGAGCCGGACTGATATTTGCCGGCCTCACCGGCTTCTGCGGCATGGGCCTACTGCTCGCCAAGGCTCCTTGGAACCGCCGGTAAACGCCCCCCGCCAGAAGACTTGACGCAAGTGCGATTGGCGGCACGTTTACCCGTCCGCCAACCTCATTGCCTGATGGTGTAATGGCAGCACAGGTGACTTTGACTCACCTAGTCATGGTTCGAATCCATGTCGGGCAGCCACTTTGGATCCAAACCCGAACTTTTGCGAAAACCGTAGAAGTTCGGGTTTAATTTTTTCGGATATGGAGGTTTACGGCAGGAGTAAAACTTTGACGGTTTTTCCGCAGGTTCGGATTGGATCAAAGAATTTGGCCTGATTCCCCTCTTGGAGGCTCGGTGGTGGGAAAACCGTCAAAGTTTTTTGGATGGGAAATTCTCGGGTTGGATGCGCCACCGGGCCAGCAAAGCGGCGAAAGCCGATTCTTGTTTTTGCACGGGCAAGGCGGCGATTTTTGCGAGGACTCGAAGGCCCAAATGGTAGGCATTCCCCGTTGCGATCAACAGGTGAAGGGTCTGCTGGATCGTCTGGGTGATGATCCAGATGCGAACGCGACGCCCCTGCGGGTCGGTCGCGGAGCAGGCGCTGAAAATCCGTTCCCCCGAAACCAGCGCCCGACGGTTGGCCTCCTGGTCCTCGGCGGACATTTCAGACCAGTCCCCCGCCACATGGCGGCGGAGCAGCCCGATCAAGGGCGCGCCCTGTTCGAGCACGGCGGGGGTGAAGAGGATGCGGCCCGGTTTAAAGAGAGGGACGAAGTCGGTTTTCATGACGCGACTCCGGGGCATCTGACGCGAAGCGTCGGCGGTGATGGAGCTCGTGCTCCCAGACGGTCATGACCTCGCAGCGGGCCATCTCCTCCAAGAGCCGCCTGCGGCTGTCCCGATAGCACTGGGAAACACACTCGCCGTAGACGCGCCGTCCGTCGGGGTGGTGCCACTCCAGCAGGCTGTGGTGAACCCAGTGGCCCGTCTTTCTATAATAGAGGAAGACTTTGACGATTTGGGCAAAGCGGCGGTTTTGCCGCCGCCGGCGTTTCTGGCGGGCGACCTCCCTCCGACTGGCGGCGGATTTGTAGGAGCCGTGAGGGTGATCGGTCTTCATCGTGCGCCCTCCATGAGCCACCCGTTGGTATTGATGCCGTTGCGGTCGCACCAGGCGGTCAGGACCGAGATTTGTTCGATGCTCGGTTCGCCGTTGGCGTGGGCCCTGGCGTCCACCAGCCACGGTTTGCCCGCTTCCTCCAGCGAGATGAGGAGCGTGCCTGGCGCGGGGGTGAGCATGCGGTAGGCGATCTTGTCCCCCGCCATGCAGGCATTGATGTAACTGCCGACGCAGTTGCGCTGCTGCAGACCCCAGCGGGCGAGTTCCGAGCCCGAGCGAATGGCCTCGATGCAGTGCGGTTCGTCGGTGAACGGGGGCTCGGGGAAGTGGATGGCGAGCAACCGTTCGTAGGTGCGGGCCAGGCTGGTTTCGCTCCGCACCATGCCCGCCTGCCAGCGCCGTCCGGTCTGCCGGAGAACCTTGTCGATGACGATGAGGTGGTCGGTGACGGCATCCACGGTGGTGGAGTCCAGTTCGCCGAGCCACCGCCAGAGGGCGGCGTCGTCGCACTCGATCAGATACATCGCCCGCACCACGCCGAGGTTGATCTCCCGACAATGGCGCAGGAAGCGCCCGCACTTGGGTTTCTGGAGCAGGACGCGCTTCAGCATCGCCAAGTCCTGGGTCAGCGAGAGGGAGCCGAGATGCCCGACGGGCACTTTGCGGATGACCTGGAGCGGAATGCCCAGACGCCGCGCGACCTGTCTGGTCGGGAGCGTGTGGAGCGCGGCCCAGGCATCCTCGCTGTCGCAGGGCGTCTGTGTATCCAGCTCGATGTTGATGATATTGGCCACCGCCCAGGCAAGCATGGGCGAGGCGGCGTGGAGGCGGTCGTAAAACGCGCCATCGAAGGCGCGGAGTTCCTGTTCGGGTCGATTGAAGTCGATGGTTGGCATAAGCGCTTTTTTGTTCCCAAGGCGCGGAACCAAAACCGCCTCGCCCTCCGTCCTGTCCTCCTGTCCTGTCTTGCTTTTCCTCCACCCTGCTTACCTGCCGACGATCAGCAGCGCGATGAGCGCGAGCAGCGGCAGGGCGAGCAGGAGAGCCTCGGTCCAGCGGAACCGCATCAGCGCGATGACGGTCACGGCGCGGCCGTCGTGGTAGCGGATGCGGTGCAAGCCCGTGACGACGTAGGGCCAGCCGCCGACCGTCACAAAATCTCCGGTGGCCAGGCCGAGGTCTCGGTCGCCGATGTGGTGAACGTAGGCCCAGCGCCAGAGCCAGGTGTGCAGGGTGAGGCCGCCGCGCAGCTCGGAGCGTCGGAAGCGTTTCACCGCACACCTCCGATTTCCTTCAGCCGTTCCTTGGCCTCGGCCACGGCTTCGGGGTGGCGCTCAGCGAGGGCGCGGAAGGTGGGCTGCGGAGGGTGGCTCGTCGGATGGCGGCACGCCGAACCGCCGGCGAAGACGAGGATGACGATCAACAGGGAGAGGCGGCGGCAAAGCCGCCGTGCGGACGGTTGGGCGGGAGCGGGTTTGATGTGAGTCATGGCGTTTTTCGGTTTCGAATCGAAAGCCAACGCCCTCCCTGCGAATCTCGGCCTCAGAAAGAGATGTCGCCGCCATCGCATCCCCGTGGACGTTTTCGGGAATCGGACGACGGAACGAAAAATCCCCGCGAACCCGCCGGGGAAGGCGGTATCCCGCTATGCCGACAACGGTTCCCGCGCCATTCGCCGCCGCGCCGCGCTTGCATCGCGCAGCGGCGGCGCGCCGAAGAGCCTCCGGTATTCCCGGCTGAACTGCGACGGACTCTCGTAGCCCACATCGAAAGCGATGCTCGCCGCGTCGGTGTGCTCCGAAAGCAAACGCCTCCGCGCCTCCTCCAGTCTCAACCGCTTCTGAAATTGCAACGGACTCAGATTCGTCACCGCCCGAAAATGCCGGTGAAACGTCGGCGCGCTCATCCCCGCCGCCCTCGCCGCCCGCTCGATGCGAATTGTCTGATTGTAGTGCTCGCGAATCCAGTCGATGCCCCGTCGCACCTGCGATAGCGGGCTTGCCGGCGCGCCCAGTTGCCGGAGCGTGTCCGCGTGCGGTCCCTGCAAAAGCAGGAACAGAATCTCCCGCTCGATCATCGGAGCCATGATCGGAATATGCGAGGGGCGGTCCAGCAATCGCAGCAACCGCGCCACCGCGTCAAACAGCCCGTCATCCGCCCGCGCCACCGCCACGGCCTTCGACGGCATACGCTCCGGCGCGGCCTTCGGCAGTCCCAGCAGAATCTCCGCGATCACCTTGGGATCGAGCGCGAAGGCGAAGCCCAGATACGGGGCCGATGCCACCTGCGCGGTCAACGGCAGGTTCGCCGACGTGATCAGGTAGTCCCTCGGTCCATACACAAAGTCCTGTTCTCCCAGCCACACCCGCTTGCGTCCGCTCGCTAGCATGCAGAACAACGGTGCGTAGCTCACCGTGGCAGGCTTCGTGACCCTGTCCGAACGCAGCAGCGTCAGCTTCGGCACCGCGCTCTCCACCGAGTCCGCCGGACAGTGCCGACGCAGGATATCCGCCAATTCGCTCATGCGATCCATTCTGGCGCACACCATCGCCGCGTCAAAACCCATCATCCGCCAAATTTCCACCAGGTGATCGGATCAGGCAATAACCTGATCGTCCCGATCTACCGCTTCAAACCACGCCTCCGCTAGGATGGGCGCCGTCAGCTCAACCAATCCATCCAATATCAAACACCACAAGGAACCCATCCCATGAACATCGCCGACAACAACAACGTCTCCACCGTCTCCCCCAAAGTCTGGATCATCACCGGTGCCGCCCGCGGCTTCGGTTTCGAAATCACCCGAGCCGCGCTTGCCTCCGGCGACACGGTCGTCGCGACCGTCCGTAGCCGTCCCGATGAACTCGCCGCCCGCCACGGCAATCACCCCCGCCTTCACGTCACCCTGCTCGACATCGCCGACGAGACCCAGGCGCGGGAAGTCGCCGCCGACACCGTGGCGCGCTTCGGCCGCATCGACATCCTTGTCAACAACGCCGGCTCCGGCCTGCTTTCCGCCGTCGAGGAGGCGACCGACGAAGAGCTTCGCCGCAACTACGACGTCAATGTCTTCGGCCTCATGAAGGTCACCCGCGCCGTGCTCCCGCATCTGCGCCGCCAACGCTCCGGCCATATCATCAACTTCTCATCCATCGGCGGCCTTCGCGCCTCGGCCGGCTGGGGCCTTTACTGCTCCACCAAGTTCGCCGTCGAGGGTATCACCGAGGCGCTCGCCCTCGAACTCGCCCCGCTCGGCGTCCACGCCACCGTGGTCGCCCCTGGCTACTTCCGCACCGACTTCCTCGAAGGCAACTCGCTCACCCGCGCCGCGCAGGTGATCCCCGACTATGCCGAGACCTCCGGCCGCATGCGCGAACTCGCCTCGCAAATCAGCCACCGCCAGCCCGGCGACCCGAAGAAATTCGCCGCCGCCATCGTCCGCCTCGCGGCCTCGCCCAAGCCTCCCGTGCACCTGCCTCTCGGCAACGACACCCTCGCCGCCTGGCGAGCCAAGGTCGCGGCCTTCGACCGCGAAATCGCCGAATGGCACAACACCATCATCGGCACCGATCACGACGACGTCGCCCAAACCGCCGCCTGATCCCCAATCCCGTTCACACGCCGTCGCGATCATCCCGGTCGCGGCGGCCAACCCGACTCCATCGCCCGCCAATTTGTCACCTTCTCTCCCATGAAAACGCTTCGTCTTTTTTCCTTCCTTCTTCTCGTCAACCTTCTCGCCTCCTTCGCCGTCGCCGCGACCGAAACCGAGACTCGCAACAAAGCCGCCGTCCATGCCGCCTTCGACGCCTGGCGGGCCGGCACCGGCGGCCCCTTCGCCCTCCTCGCCCCCGACGCCGTGTGGACGATCACGGGCAACTCCCTCGCGGGGAAAACCTACCGATCCCGCGGCGAGTTCATCGACACCGTCATCAAACCCTTCAACGCACGCCTGACCAAGCCGCTCGTCCCCACCGTGCGCGGCCTGCACGCCGACGGCGACACCGTCGTCATTCACTTCGACGGCGAGGCGCTTGCCCTCGACGGCCGGCCCTACCGCAACACCTACGCCTGGTTCATGCGCTTCGATGGGGATCGCATCGTCGAGGTCACCGCCTTTTTCGACGCCCTCGCCTTCGACGACTTCTGGCGTCGCGTAAAGCCGAACGCCGCACAGTGAAGTCTCCGCCCGCAAACCGATCCCGCAGGCCGCGAGTCCGCTCGCGGTCTGCGAAGCCGTGGCGTCCGCCTGTCCGCCAATCCCTCGTCGTCATGAACCATCGCCCTTCCCACCACATCCTCACCCTCCCCGAAACGGAGATCTTTTACCGTGAAGCCGGCGACCCTCAAAAGCCCGCCATGCTGCTCCTGCACGGCTTTCCCAGCTCCAGCCACATGTTTCGCAACCTCATCCCCGAATTGTCCGGCGATTTCCATGTCATCGCCCCAGACCTGCCCGGCTTCGGCTTTTCCGGCGCGCCGCCGCCGGATCGCTTTCGCTACACCTTCGAACACCTCGCCGAGGTCATCGAACAGTTTGTCGAGGCGCTCGGCCTGCGAAAATTCGCGCTCTACATTTTCGACTACGGCGCGCCGGTCGGCCTGCGGCTCGCGTCGCGCCGCCCGGACCGCGTTACGGCGCTGATCACCCAAAACGGAAACGCCTACGAAGAGGGTTTGAGCGAAGCCTGGGCTCCGCTGCGAGCCTGCTGGGAGAACCCCACGCCGCAAAACCGCGCCGCCTTGCGCTTCCTCTGCGCGCCGGAGACCACGCGCATGCAATACACTCACGGCGTGCCCGACGCCGCGCGACGCATCGCCCCCGAAGCCATCGCGCTTGACCAGTTGTTCCTCGATCTGCCGGGCCGCGCCGAGATCCAGATCGAACTTTTTCAGGATTACCGGACCAATCTCGCCCTCTATCCGAGGTTTCAGGCCTACTTCCGCACGCGCCGTCCACCGATCCTGGCGGTCTGGGGGAAAAACGATCCGTTTTTCCTGCCCGCCGGAGCCGAGGCCTATCGACGTGACAATCCCGATGCGCGAGTCGTGTTTTACGACACCGGCCACTTCGCCCTCGAAACTCACGCCGCCGAGATCGGGGAGGAAATCAGACGCTTTTTCTCCGTGTCCGTCAGCGATTGGCGTGCATCAGCCGCCCCCCAAGCGTCCGACTGATGAAACCGACGATGATGTGAGTCATGGCGTTTTTCGGTTTCGGGCCGAGCGCCCGCGCCGACTCATCCCGCACGCCCCGCAAGCCAATCCTCGTAGCCGATGCCGTTCATGTCGCACCAGACGCGCAGCACGGTCCGTTGCTCCCTGCCGAGCGCGCCGTTGGCGTGACCTCGGGCATCGATGATCCAGGGTTTTTCGTTGGATGCGGTGGAAACCAGGATGGTGCCAGGGGCGGGCCGGAGCATCCGATAAACGACCGCCGTTCCCGAGGCGCAGGCGGAGGCATAGCTCCCCGCGCAATTCCTCTGTTCGAGCGCCCATTTCGAAAGTTCCGCGCCTGTCCTGATGGCTTCGATATGCCTGGGCTCGTCGCGAAACGGCGGCTCGGGGAACGGCGCGGCCATCATCCGTTCGCAGGTGGCGGCCAGCGTCGCCGCGCTCCTGACCATGCCGTTCTGCCAGCTGCGGCCTTCGCGTTTCAGTCGGTCGTGAATATCCACGAGTTGGTCGGCGCAGGCGCGGATCACGGCGGGCGGCTCTTCGCCGAGCCATGTCCAAAGGTGCGCATCGCCGCAGTCGATCCGGTGCATGAGATCGACCAGATCGAGGCGGATCACCCTAGCATGCCGCAGGAAGCGGGCGCACCGGGGCTTGGTTTGCAACACCTCCCGCAACAGGGCGAGGTATTCGGTCATGGCGGGATACGCGGCGTCCTCCGCAGGGATCTTTCGCAAGAGCGGAAGCGGGACGCCGAGACGGCGGGCAACGTCCCGTGTCCTGAGGGAGCGGAGTTCGGCCCAGGCCGCTTGGGAGTCGGAAACTTGACTCATTCCGAACCTCGACGACTTTGCTTCCACGAGGAATTCCGAGAGGGAAAACGCCGATTTGCCTCACGAAAGTTCGGATTTCCCGCCACCTCGGGCAGCCACTTTTAAGACCGGCCTCAACAGCCGGTCTTTTTGCTGCC
The DNA here is from genome assembly GCA_030601755.1 of Verrucomicrobiota bacterium. GTDB lineage: Bacteria > Verrucomicrobiota > Verrucomicrobiia > Opitutales > Opitutaceae > JAUWBF01. Next base: position 49,455 of record JAUWBF010000017.1, read on the forward strand.
CGAAATGGATGAGAACCATGTTCATGGTGTCAGGCCACTCGCATAGCTCGTGGACGACGTAGCGCAGCAAGGTGGAGCGCATTGTCCCAATGCGCTGGTTCTCCGCCTACCTCGGGCACTCGTCATTGGAGACGACGCTGATCTACACGCACCTGACGGCGGTCAACGAGGCCGGCGCGCGCGCCGCGCTCGACCGGCTGCGTCCGCCGTCCGCCTGAGCGGGGGTATCGGCTAATCTGATACGCCGCAAGTGACCGCCCTGGCCGACTGGCTGGCGCGGCAGGCGCCGCGGTGGCTGGCGGGCCGGCACGGCACGCTACCTCCGGCGCATCGCCGCGCGCTGACCGCGATCCTGCGGTGCCGCACGCCCGCCCTCGGCGGGCGCGTCTATGCCTGCGCGGATTGCTCGGGCCACGACTACGCCTATCACAGTTGTCACCACCGCGCCTGCCCGCGCTGCGGCGGGCAAGGCGCGGCCGCGTGGACCGAGGCCATGCAGGAAAAGCTCCTGCCGGTGCCGTATTACTTCTGGACCTTTACGGTGCCCGACACCCTGCGGACGGCCTTCGCGGCCGATCCGGCCCGGCTGGCCGACCTGCTGTTCGCCCACGCCTTCGGCGCGTTGCAGCAAGTCGCGCATCGCAAGAACGTGCTCGGTGCCGACATCGCCGCGGTCGCGGTGCTGCACACCTGGGGACGACAGTTGCAGCACCACCCGCACGTGCACCTGATCGTGCCCGGCGGCGGCTT
>JAUWBF010000125.1 GCA_030601755.1 Verrucomicrobiota bacterium
ACCTTCACTTCCGGCAGGGCCACGGCGGCGTCATCCTCGGTGCCGGGCTGGCCGGCGGCGGGAGCGGTCTCGGCGGTCTGGGCACCCAGCGAACCGGCGGCGAGCAGGGGCGGCAGAAAGGCCAGCGTCTTGGCCAGCGAGCCGCGACCCTGGCGGGACAGGGCGTTAATGGATTCCGGCTTGCCGGAGATAGTCGTGAAGGACGGTGCGAGTTGCATCTGGAGGGTTTGCTTTAATGAGAAGTCGTCTCATCAGTGCAAGGCTGTATTTGGGAATAGGTCTCATTTTCACGAGAGCGTTCTTTGGGTGATGAGGCGGAGTGTTTTGTAAGCTAATGTATTTGAGAGCATAGTGTCTGTTATCTGATTTTGAGACTTGCTGTCTCAACGGGTCCACGGCCAGACAATCGGCACCGTCATGGACTCTCATCCACCAAAAGATTCTCAGGATACGAAGCGTCTCGTCGCCGGCATCATCGCCGAGGCGGAGGCTGCATGGCGTGCGATGGACGCGCGTCGCATGACCGACGCGGTGGCGGCTTGCGGGCGCTTGCTGCGTGATTTGCCCGGGGAGCGCACGCTCGCGTCAGGCGCTCCGGATGCGGAGGATCCCTGTGCGCAAGAGCGGGCGATGCTCTGGTTGTGGTGGGGCCGGCTGCTGGTGCTGGCCGACAACCCGGCGGCGTTGCAGGCGGGGCTCGATGGGCTGGACCAAGCCATCGTGCGGTTGCGGGCGGCGGTCGCGCTCGAAGACGCGGCCGGCTGGGCGCGGCCGGCGTTGGCCATCGCCTGGATGAATCGGGGCCAAGGTTGCACGCGCAAGGGTGGACCCGACGATCTGCGGGCGGCGGTCGGTTGCTACGATCAGGCGATCGGGCAATTGCTGGACGGTGGCGACGTCAACGCGCTGGGCGCCTCGCTGATGAACCGCGCGGTGTTGCTGTTGCGGCTGGAGGACGTCGCGGGCGCCGAGGCGGCCCTGCGGCAGGCGATTGATGTGTTGACCCCGCTCGCGGCGACTGGCGACGCGGCGGCGCGCAACCTTGCCTCGGCTTGGTCCAATCTCGGCGTGCTGCGTTTGGAGGCTGGCGAACCGACCGCGGCGCTGGAGGCGCACCGCGAGGCGCTTGTCTGGCTGCGTCCGGTGGCCGCCAAGGGCGGCGTGGCCGGCGCGCTCGACGTGGCCGCCCGTCTGACCAACCTCGCGCAGGCGGCCGACGCGGCGGGCGAATTCGCGGAGGCGCTCGCGGCCGGCCGGGAGGCGCTGCAGTTGATTTCCAAGACGACCGGCGGCGACACCGTGCAGCGAACCGGCCTGTGGCTGCGCGCCGCGCACGGGCTCTGCGTTGCGCTTGGCGGGCAACTTTCCGCCCGGCCCGACGCGGCCGAACGCGCGGCGTGGATCGATGAGGCCGGCGACGTGCTGGAGCGCGCCCTGGCGGAATTTGCGGCGATCAAGCCCGGGACGGGCGCTGACGAGGCGGCGGCGCCGGCCGCGCGGCTCTACGGCTACGGCGCGTGGCTTTACCGCACGCACCGGCCGCGTCATTTGACGGCGTTTCTGCTCGCGCACCTCGACGCCACCGAGACGCGCGCCAAGGTCGCCGCCGAGGCGGTGGTGGCCGCGCGGCAGGACGTGGTGCAACGCGGGTTCGAGGACGCCGCCGCGGGCGGTCTGGAGCGCGACGGCGAGTTGCTGCGCGGTCTGTCGGGCGTCGAGGAGCGGGTGCGCGCGATCTATAAACAGTTGAACAGCGCGGCCGGTCCGGCCTGAGTTTTCCGCGTCATGCTGCCGCCACTACAACGCATCCCGGCCACGGTCGCCGCGCTCGCCGACTACGAGCCGCTGGCGCGCGAGCGGATGTCGCCGGAGGCATGGGCCTACTTCGCCGGCGGCGTGGCCGATGAGGTGACGTTGCGTGACAACCGCGTGGCCTTCGACCGCATCAAGCTCCGCGGACGCGTGCTGGCGGAGTTCCCCGCCGGGGGCCACACGCGAGTCGAGGTGTTGGGGCGGACTTGGGCGCACCCGGTCGCGCTGGCGCCGGTGGCGTTGCAGACCTGGGCGCATGCCGACGGCGAGCGCGCGACGATGGCGGCCGCCGCGGCGACCGGCACGACGATGGTCGTGAGCACGCAGGCGGGGCAGTCGATCGAGGACATCGCGAAGGCGGGCGAGGGCGCGCCGTGGTGGTTTCAACTTTATATCCAACCGGACCGCGCGTTCACCGAGTCGCTGGTGCGGCGCGCGGAGGCGGCGGGAGCGGAGGCGCTGGTGGTGACGGTCGACGCACCGGTCAACGGTCCGCGCAACCGCGAGCAGCGGACCGGCACGCAGCGTCCGCCCGGCGTGGAAATGGTCAACCTGCGCGGCTGCCGCGCGCCCGAGCCGGGCTCCGGTCTGTGCGGCGGGCTGGCGGGAGTGGCGGCGACATGGAGCGACATCGGCTGGCTGAAGTCGCTGACCAAACTGCCGATTTTGCTGAAGGGCATCATGGACCCGGCCGATGCGGCTCGCGCGGTCGATGCGGGTGTCGACGGTCTGATCGTGTCCAACCACGGCGGGCGCACGCTCGACACGTTGCCGGCGACGATCGACGTGTTGCCGGCGGTGGCCGCGGCGGTGGCGGGACGCGTGCCGGTGCTGATGGACGGCGGCGTGCGTCGCGGCACCGACGTGCTCAAGGCGCTGGCGCTGGGCGCGACGGCCGTGTTGGTCGGCCGGCCCTATGTATTCGCATTGGCGGCGGCGGGGGCACCCGGCGTGGCGTATGCCGTGCGGATTTTGCAGGCCGAGCTGGGGATGGCGATGACGCTGACCGGCTGCGCGACCCCGGCGCAGGTGCGTGGCTCGGTGCTCGGACAGTAGCGCAGGCTTCCAGCCTGCCATCGAATAAGGAATGCAGGCAGGATGCCTGCGCTACTTTTGACCTACCCGGCCAGTTCGTGACGCAGGATGCTGAGGGCGCAGGTGGCGGCGGTGTCGCAGCGCAACACCAGCGGCCCGAGCGTGACGGGTTGGTAACCGGCGGCGGTCAGCGTGGCGATTTCCTCGGGCGTGAAGTCGCCCTCGGGGCCGACCAGCCAGACGGCGGCACTCGGTGAGGCGCCGTCGTGGGAGGCGCGCCAGTCGGCGAGCACGGTTTTGAGCGGACGGGCGCCGGGGTGCAGGCTGGCGATCAGGCGCAGGGCTCCGGGGTTGGTGGGCGTGGCGGCGAGAAAGTCGGTGAGCGTGCGCACGGGGCCGATTTCGGGCAGGAAGGGTGTGCCGCACTGTTTGGCGGCCTCGAGGGCGGTGGTGCGCCACTTGTCGGTCTTTTTGTCGGACCGGTTGCCATCGAGGTGAACCTGCGTGCGGGTTGAAATGATCGGCTCGATGGCGGCGGTGCCGAGCTCGGTGGCGTGGCGCACGATGTCGTCCATGACGCCGCCCTTGGGTAGGGACTGGGCGAGGGTGATGGCACCGACGGGGCGGGCATGGGCGCGGGTGGAGTCGACGCGGAGAACGGCCTCGCGGCGGTTGGCGTCGGCGACGGTGCAGGTCCATTCGGTGCCGGTGCCATCGAAGGCCATGACCGGGTCGCCGGCGCGGGCGCGGTTGACGGTGACGAGGTGGTGCGATTCCTCCGCGGACAGGCGCAGCTCGGTGGCGGGCGAGGCGAGGGGAGGGTGAAAAACGCGGAAATCCGGCATGGTGCGAAGCTTGGGTCTGCAGGTGGTGGGACGGGGAGTTTTTAACGCAAAGACGCAAAGGCGCTAAGATCTACAGACGAAGAGTTGAGAGCAAAATCTTTGCGACCTCCGCGTCTTTGCGACTTTGCGTTAAAATCGTATCCACGGTTCAGGTTTCAACGGTTCAGTCGGTGGCGGAAATTGTTGCGGATTGCGTGGCTAGAAAAAGCGAGGCGGCCTTGGAAACCACTCCAAGACCGCCTCTTCTGGCAAACCAACAAACTTACAAACAAACTACTGTTGTAGTGATATGATAGACGTGTTGATCGGCAGGACGTTCAAAGAATGTAGAGAATTCTTTGGATAATTTTTCTCAGGGGTTGAGGGCTGCGATGACCGTGCCGTGCAAATCCGGGCCGGCGGCGACGATGGACTCGCCGTTGACGGGGTCGTTGCCCTGCCAGTCGGTGATGATGCCGCCGGCGCCGCGCACGACCGGAATGAGCGCCATGAGGTCCCAGGGGTTCATGATCGGATCGCACATGATGTCGGCCCGGCCGGTGGCGAGCAGAAGGTAGCCGTAGGCGTCGCCCCAGGTGCGGGTGAGGCGCACGCGGGAAGCGAGGGCGTCGTAGGCGGCGCCGTTTTGGTATTTGGCCGGGTTGAGCGGGTCGCTGGTCAGCAAGGTGGCGGTCGCGAGGTCGGCGCAGGGGCGCAGGCGGACGGGGCGATCGTTGAGCGTGGTGGTGTTGCCATCGCCGACGAGCAGCTGGTTGAGAATGGGTTGGTGGATTGCTCCGAGCACGGGTTTGCCGCGGTGCATCAGGGCGATGAGGGTGCCGAAGAGGGGGACGGCGGTGATGAAGGACTTGGTGCCGTCGATCGGATCGAGGACCCAGACGAACTCGGCGTCGGGGCGGTCGTTGCCGAGCTCTTCGCCGATGACGCCGTGTCCGGGGTAGGTTTGCGCGATGAGGCGGCGGAGCAGCTCCTCGGCGCCGCGGTCGGCGAGGGTGACGGGGGAGTCGTCGGACTTGTGCTCGACGGCGAGGGCGTCGCTGGCGAAGTGGGGGCGGATGAAGTCGCCGCTCTCGATGGCGAGGCGGTTGATGAAGGTGCGGTAGGGAGCGAGGTCCACATGCACAGTGTTGGTGTGTGTTGTTGTGTGTGACACGGAAAAAAGTTTCGTGGTGGGCGTGTCTTGGACCGAACAGCCGATTCATTTCATCGACTTTGAGGGGAGCGCCGCCTCGGGCATCCTCGAATACGGCGTGGCCACGTTGCAGCACGGCGAGATCGTCTCGGCGCGCACGCGGCTGTGCCGGCCCACCGGACGCGTGCGCGCGGAGGACGTGGCGGTGCACGGCATCGATCCGGCGGCGATCGCCGGGCACGCGCCGTTTTCGGGTGAGTTCAATTTGTTCGCGGGTTTGCGTGAAAGCGGCCCGTTGGCGGCGCATTTCGCGGG
>JAUWBF010000095.1 GCA_030601755.1 Verrucomicrobiota bacterium
ATTCATATTGCATCTTTTTTGTTGTTAAAATGTGCACTTTGGTGAAAGTGATGGCATGCGAATCACCGTGGACATCGACGAGCCCTTGCTTGACGACCTGTTGGCGATCACCGGGGACACCAAGCGCAGTCCCGCGGTGGCCAAGGCCGTCGAGGCGTTCGTGCGGCGCGCCAAGCTCCGCGAGTTTGGTCGGCTGATCCGCCAAGGGGCCTTCGAGGACGCGTTTCCCGAGGGCTACGATCCGGATCGTCCCGGCCTGCTGGTCGCCGAGGACTCCGCGTCGTCCTACGGAGGCGGCGGCGTTGCGCCGTCGCCGGCCGCGGGCGAGGCCGAGGGTGGGGCGGATGCCGAGGACGACGCGGATCGCGAGGCGCGCTGAGGCATGGTGCTCGTCGACTCCAGCGTCTGGATCAAGGCCAACCAGCCCCGCGGCGATTTGTTCGCCAAGGTCTCCTTGGAGACGTTGCTCGAAGAGGACGAGGCGGCGTTTTGCGGCCCCGTGCGACTCGAGGTGCTCGGGGCGATGCGCCGCGAGAGCCGCCCGCGTTTCGACGCGTATTTCGCCATGGTGCCTTACCTCACCATGGTCGACGCGACGTGGGAGCATGCCGTGCGGTTGGCGCGGGTGTTGACCGATGAGGCGCGGCTGACGTTGCCGTGGAACGACGTGCTCATCGCGGCCATCGCCCTGCGTCACCGGACGCGGGTCTACACGCTCGACGCGCATTTCGAGGCGCTGGCCAAGCATGCCGGCATAAAACTCTACCAGCCCGGCCCCGGCGGTTCCTATCGGCCGGAGTCCTCGTAATGGCCCGTTGCAGCCGGCGGAATTTTGCGGGAATTTCGGCGATTGGAGGTGGCATTTGTTCGCCGAGTCACTTCCTACTGGGACGAAATGAAAAAATTTACCCTGATCATCCTGATCGTCGCCGCACTGGGCGGCGGGGCGGTCTGGTTCCTGACCGGACGTTCCGGTGACACGACCGGCGGCACGACCGCCTTGGAGTATATCGCTCCCGCGACGCGCACGATTTCCCAGAACATCACGGTCAACGGCATCATCACTCCCGTCCTCTCCACCGAGATCAAGCCCGAGGTCAGCGGACGCATCGCGGCCATCCACGTCGAGCCCGGCGACATGGTGAAGGCCGGCCAAACCTTGATCGACCTCGACCCCGGCTCGCTGCGCGCCCAGATCGACGAGGCCAATCTCAACATCGAATCCGCCGCCCTCCGCGCCGAGCAAGCCGGTCTGGATTACAAGCGCATGCAGGCCCTCGCCGAGCGCGAGTTCGTCAACGATCAGGAACTCGAGTCCGCGCGCATCGCCCACCTCCTCGCGCAAAACGAACTCTCCGCCCGTCGCGCCCGTCTGCAGATCCTGCAGGACAACCTCAAGAAGACCGCCATCACCGCGCCCTACGACGGCACCGTGCTCAACGTCACCGCGCGCCTCGGCATGGTCGTCTCCGGTCCGGACAGCGGCCGCGAGGGCGCCGCGCTCATGGAGATCGCCGATATCCGCGAGCTGCAGGTCGAGGCCAAGGTCAACGAGATCGACGTCGCCGGCCTCAAGCTCGGTGGTCCCGTGCGCATCTTCTTCGAATCCGTCCGCGACCTCGAGGCCTCGGGCAAGATCACCTTCATCTCGCCCAGCGCCAGCGGCACCACCGGCAGCAATCCGCAGGCGACCCGCGACTTTCCGATCGAGATCTCGGTGGTCAACGCCGGCCCGCGCGTGCGCCCCGGCATGACCGCCCGTGTCGAGATCGAGGTCGGCCGAGCCGAGGACGCGCTCACCGTCGAGTCCTCGGCCGTGTTTCACGACCTCGACACCGACGAGACCTACGTCTTCGTGCGCAAGGACGCCGGCGACCCCGAGAAACGCACCGTTGTCACCGGCATCTACGACGACCAATACGTGGTCATCCGCGAGGGCTTGCAGGCCGGCGAGGAAATCTCCCGCCAAAAGCCGCCCACCGCCCGACCCGCCGCCCGCGCCAGCACCTGAGCGATGGAGATCCTCCGGTTCGACAACGTCTGCAAGCGCTACCCCATGGGCGACGGCGTGGTGAACGCGCTGGTCGACGCCAGCTTCACCATCAACGAGGGCGACTTCGTTGCGATCCTCGGTCCGTCCGGCTCCGGCAAGTCGACGCTCATGCACCTGCTCGGCTTCCTCGACTCGCCGACCGAGGGCGGCGTCTATTTTGAAAACCGCCGGCTCGAGGACATCTCCGGCACGCAGCGCGCGCGCATCCGCGCCGAGAAGATCGGCTTCGTTTTCCAAGCCTTCAACCTGCTCCCGCGCATGAGCGTCTTTGGCAACGCCAAGCTCCCGCTCGCCTACCACAGCAACCCGCCGCCCGACGCCGACGAGCGCGTGCGCAAGGCCCTTGCGCTCGTCGGCATGGACCACCGTGCCAACCACAAGCCCGGCGAACTCTCCGGCGGCCAGCGTCAACGCGTCGCCATCGCCCGCGCGCTGGTCAACGAGCCGCGCATCATCCTCGCCGACGAGCCCACCGGCAACCTCGACAGCAAGACCGCCGCCACGATCCTCGAGCTCTTCGAGGAGCTCAACCGCCAGGGCCGCACCATCGTGCTCGTGACCCACGACCCCAAGGTCGCCGAGCGCACCAAGCGCCAGATCCACGTGCTGGACGGCCGCATCGCCCGCGAGACATGAACATCTTCTCCGGCATCCTCAACGGCCTCGGCGAAATCTGGGCGCACAAGCTCCGCTCGTTCCTCACCATGCTCTGCGTCATGCTCGGCGTGGTCTCGATGGTCGTCATCACCGGTTTCGTCGAGGGCATGTTCACCAGTTGGAGCCGCAACCTCTCCGAGCGCGGCGGCCTCGAAAAAGTTTCCACCGGCAACACCGAGCCGCCCGCCCGACAGGAAGCCATCGCCAAACTCTCCAAAGGACTGACCCTTGGTGACGCGTTGCAACTCAAGCGCGACCTGCCGCCGGGCTTCGTGGTCTCGCCGGAGTATGAGGTGCGCACCACGCTATTTCGCCGAGGCAAGCGGGACTGGGTTCGCCTGCAGGGCGTCACGAGCAGCATCCTTGCGATCAATCGCTACGAGGTGGATCGCGGGCGTTTCTTCACCGACCTGGAGCTGCGCGACTCGGCCAACGTCGTCGTGCTCGGCACCTGGGTGGCGGAGCGTTTGTTTGGCCGCACCGAGAATCCCGTCGGCCAGTTCATCGACATCAACGGTCAGCCGTTCAAGGTCGTCGGCGTGCTCAAGCACTACGAGTTGATGTTTCGCGAGTGGAACACGCTGCGCTGGAAGAACGACGTCGCCTTCATCCCCATCACGACCGGCATCAACAAGGTCGGTCGTAACGAAAAGCTCGCCTGGATCAACGTGCAGGTCGACGACGTGGATCGGCTCAACGAGACGGTCGACACGATCACCAACATCCTTGCAACGCGCCACAACGGCATCTTCGACTTCAAGGTCAGCACCAGCGAGGGCGAATTGGCGTCGTTCGCCGAGTCGCGCAAGAACTCGGTTTTCTTCGCCGGCATCATCGGCGCGGTCACGCTGATCGTCAGCGCCATCGGCATCGCGAACCTCATGCTGGCCTCGATCAACGAGCGCGTGCGCGAGATTGGCATTCGCAAGGCCATCGGCGCGACCGGGCGCAACATTTTTGGGCAGTTCGTGGTCGAGGCCGTCGCGCTCAGCCTGTGCGGTGGCCTGCTGGGCATGGCGGTGTCGATCGGTGCCATCGAGGGTCTGCGCGCCATCGTGCCTGCGGAGAACGCGCCGGTGCTCTCCACGTCGGCGTTCGTGGTCGGCTTTGTCTTCAGCGTGGTCGCCGGCGTGCTCGCCGGCATCTATCCGGCGTTGCAGGCCTCGAAGCTCGATCCGATCACCGCGCTGCGCTACGAGTAGGTCGGCGGTTACCGGTGCGGGCATGACCCGCCCGTGGAGAGTAGTCCGTAGCCCGAGGCGTGAGCCGAGGGACGGATGGCGCGAAGGTCCCCGAGCTCACGCTCGGGGCCACGGGGAGGGGGACGGCTCGGGACGGGGTCCTTGCGATGCTCGCCGGCTTTTCGCTTGGCGCGGCGGGGGGGCGGGGCGCATGGTGGCGGCTTATGTTGAAACTGTTCTTTGTGGGCGACATCGTCGGCCGGCCCGGCCGGGAAATCCTCACGGAGCGCCTGCCGCGGCTGCGCTCCGAGCTGGGGGTCGACGTCGTCATCGCCAACGGCGAGAACGCCGCCGCCGGCTCGGGCATCACCGAGTCGATCGCCAAGTCCATCCTCACGCTCGGCGTCGACGCGATCACGCTCGGCGACCACGTCTGGGACCAGCGCGGCTGGGAGAGCGACATCGGCGGCTTCGAGCGCGTGTGCCGTCCGGCCAACCTGCCGTCGGTCTGCCCGGGCCGCGATCACCTGATTCTCAACGTCAACGGATTCCGGCTCGGCGTATTCACGGTTCTGGGACGCCAGTATCTGAAGATCAACGCCGACTGTCCGTTCAAGGCCTGCGACGACATGCTGGCCAAACTCGCCGGACAGGTCGACGGCGTCTTTGTCGAGTTCCACGCCGAGGCGACCAGCGAGAAGCAGGCGCTGGGCTGGTATCTCGACGGCCGCGCGATCTGCGTGCTCGGCACGCACACGCACGTGCCGACGGCCGACTCCGAGGTGTTGCCGGGCGGCACCGCGTTCATGTGCGACGTGGGCATGACGGGACCCTACGCCTCGGTGCTGGGCCGCGCGGTCGAGCCGGTGATCGCCAAGTTCCGCGACGGCATGCCGCGCCGTTTCGACATCGCCGAGGGCGACGTGCGCATCTCCGGCGCCTTGGTCGAATACGACCCCGAGGCGAAGCGTGCCGTGAAGGTCGAGCATGTCATGGTGCGCCGCAACAACGCCGGCCTCGCCGCCTCGCGGCTGTAGATGAAAGTAGCGCAGGCTTCCAGCCTGCCGTCGGGTTCGAATGCAGGCAGGAAGCCTGCGCTACTTTAAGCCGATAGACAAAAAAGCCGCCGCTCATGACGAGCGGCGGCTTTGCCGTAGATGGATTGAAAATCAGCTGTGCGCGGTGCCGGCCTCCTCGTAGACGCCGAGGTGGCGGTAGCGCTCGTAGCGGGCGTCCAGGAGCTTGTCGCCCTTGAGACCCTTGAGGTCATTGAGGTGTTTTTGCAGCGCGTATTTGAGGGACTCGGCGGCTTTCTCGGGGGCGGTGTGCGCGCCGCCAAAGGGCTCGGGGATGACCTCGTCGACCACGCCGAGTTTTTCCAGTTGGTCGGCGTTGAGCTTGAGGGCCTCGGCGGCCTTGGGGGCGGCGGCGGGATCCTTCCAGAGAATGGCCGCGCAGCCCTCGGGGGAGATGACCGAGTAGTAGCTGTTGTCGAAGATGAGCACGCGGTCGGTGACGCCGATGCCGAGCGCGCCGCCCGAGCCGCCCTCGCCGACGACGATGGAGATGGTGGGGACGCCGAGCATGGCCATCTCGCGGAGGTTGACGGCGATGGCCTCGGAGACGTGGCGCTCCTCGGAGCCGATGCCGGGGTAGGCGCCGGGGGTGTCGATGAAGGTGATGACCGGCAGGCCGAACTTCTCGGCGAGCTTCATGAGACGGAGGGCCTTGCGGTAGCCCTCGGGCTGGGGCATGCCGAAGTTGCGGGCGATCTTCTCCTTGGTGTCGCGGCCCTTTTGCTGGGCGATGATCATGACGGCCTCGCCGTTGAAGAAGGCGGTGCCGCCGATGAGGGCGCGGTCGTCGTTGAACTGGCGGTCGCCGTGCAGCTCGCGGAAGCCGGTGCAAAGCAGGGCGACGTAGTCGAGGGCGTAGGGGCGCTTGGGGTGACGGGCGATCTGGACCTTCTGCCAAGGGGTGAGCTTGGAGTAGATGTCGCGCTGGGTGGCGGCGATCTTGCGCTCGATGGCGGCGATCTCGCTGCCGAGGTCGAGGTTGTTTTCGAGAGATTGTTGACGCAGTTGTTCGAGCTGGGCGCTGAGGTCGCGCAGTGGCTTTTCGAAGTCGAGCGTGTAGGAAGAGGATTCCATCCGGAGAAATTACGGGGGCCGCAACGCGGCTGTCAATTGGCGCGGTGAGGGGGCGGCGGAGCCGAAAGTCGGCGGGGACGAGCGGTTTTTACAAGCCGCCCTGGTGGTTCTCGGGGTTCTTGAGCTGGTCTTTCCAACCGAGGATCTTGGCCTGCGCGCCGAATTTCTCGGCGGTGGTCTTGTCGCCTTTCTCCATCCAGATGCGGGAGAGGGTGGTGTTGATGAAGAGGTCGTCGGGGCGGAGTTCGTGGGCCTTGGTGGCGGCGACGAGGGCGTCGTCGAAGCGGCGGGCACTGAAGTTAATCTCGGCGGCGGCGTGCCAGGCCTCGAAGGAGTCGGGCACGGCGTCGGTGGCGCGGGCGAGTTTGGCCAGCGCGGCGTCGGTGTCGCCCATCGTGTAGTCGAAGGTGGCGTCCTCGATGAGGGTCTGGAGTTCGTCGGCGGTCATGGGGTTGACGAGGGTTGGCGACGGGGGCGCGGGCACAAACAAAAACGGCCGGTCCGCGGGGGACCGGCCGTTGGGCGTTTAAAGCGGGAGACGCGAGCTGTCGCGGGGGGGCGGTCAGGCGTTGGGAGCGCTGCCGACGATGGCGAAGCTGAGGTCGATGGTGGGGGATACCTTGTCCTCGTTTTGGCCGGGCTTGATGCCGTAGTCGGCGCGCTGGATGGAGAACTGGCCGCGCACGACGAGCAGGTCGCCGCCGACCTCGGGCTTGTTGATGCGTTTGCCGAAGGCGCCGGGCAGGTGGGTGATGGTGACGGGCACGGTGATCTCCTTGGTGACGCCCTTGAGGGTGAACTCGCCGGTGGCGTCGGCCTTGGTGGTGGCGCCGTCGGTCTTCACGTTGTCGAGCGACTTGATGGCAAAGGTGATCTCGGGGTGGCCGGCGGCGTCGATCCAGCCGGCGCTGAGGAGGTGCTCGTTCATGGTGCTGTTGGTGACCTTGAGCGAGGAGGCGGCGACGGTGATCTTGCCGGTGGTGGCGGCGGGGGCGGCGGGGTCGTAGCTGACGGTGCCGGTGACGCCGTCGGCGGTGCCGGCGATGGGCTCGAGCAGGGAGTCGAGGTGGAAGCTGACGGCGTTGACGCCCTTGGGGTCTTTGAAATCGAAGCTGACGGGCGCGGCCGACAACGCGGCGGCGGAGGCGAGGAGGAGGGCGGCGAGGCGCAGGCGGGTGTTCATCGGGTGGTGTTGGATTTGGGTTTCAGACGGATGAAAGTGGCGGCGGAAAGCAGGAGGCCGAAGGCGACGCCGCCGGCGAGGATCTCCACCCCGGGCAGGAAGTGATCCTTGTAGGTGACGTATTCGATGCCGGTGATCTCGTCGACCTGGGTCTCGGCGATGCGGTCCTTGGTCCAGCCGGTGTTTTTGCCGGCGGCATACCAGTGACTGAAGACGCCGAGCGCGATGATGATGCCGAGGAAGCGCAGGAGGACTCTCCAGGCGGCGATGGTGGGCTCGGCGGCGTGATCGGCGGCGGACATGGGCGGAAGAGGTGACGCAATGGGTGCGTTTTGCAACCGGCGGCGGCGAAATTTGTTCAGGCCGTCACAGGATCAGCATGGCGTCGCCGTAGCTGAAGAACCGGTATTCGCGCTCGATGGCCTCGGCGTAGAGTTCGCGCAGCCAGTCGATGCCGTCGGTGGAACCTGGCGTCAGGAACGCCGAGACGAGGCAGAGCAGGGTGGAGCGCGGCTGGTGGAAATTGGTGATGAGCACGTCGACGCCGGCGAAGGTGCGCGGCGGGTAGATGTAGAGCGCGGCCTCGTCGGCGACGGAGTGGGGCAGGGGGGCGGCGTGTTTCGCGAGGTGGTCCTCGACGGTTCGCACGGTGGTGGTGCCCACGGCGATGCGGCGGCCGGACGGGGTGCGCAGGGCCTGCTGGGTGGCGACGCACATCTCGTAGATCTCCCGGTGGATCGGGTGGTCGTTGATGTTGTCCGTCATGATCGGCTTGAAGGTGCCGAGACCGACGTGAAGCGTGACGTCGGCGGTGTTGACGCCGAGGGCGGGCAGTTGCGCGAGCAGTTCGGGCGTGAAGTGAAGGCCGGCGGTGGGGGCGGCGACGGCGACCTGGCGGGCGCGGTCTGCATAAACGGTCTGGTAACGCTCGATGTCGCGCGGGCGCGCGGCGTTTGGGTCGGCGCGCTCGATGTAGGGCGGCAGGGGGACGTCGCCGAGGCGGTTGGCCACGTCGGTGATCGACTCGCCGTGCGTAGTTTTAAAACCGATACGGGCGGCGCCCTCGGCGTCCTTGGCGAGCACGGTGCCGGTGAAGTCGTCGCCGTGGGAAAACGTTGCGCCGACGGGCAGTTTTTTCCCTGGGCGAACGAGGCACCACCAGATTTCGCGGTCGGGTTCGTCCGGGGTGCTGTCGGGACGGAGGAGCAGGCACTCGACGGCGCCTCCGGTGGGGCGGTTGGCGTGCAGGCGCGCTGGGAGCACGGCGGCGTCGTTGCGGAAAAGGGTGTCTCCGGCGCGCAGGAAACGCGGCAGGTCGGCGAACACGCAGTGCTCCACGGAGCGGCTGGCGCGGTCCACGACCATCAGGCGCGAGGCGTCGCGGCGAGCGGCGGGGGTTTGCGCGATCAGGCGGTCGGGCAGCGTGTAGTCGAAGAGATCGGTGGAGAGTTGCACGTGAACGGAGGGCTGAACGGGGAAATCAGGCGACTGGCCGGCGTCGGCGCGAGTCTGTTTCGCGCGGCGAGGGCCCGGACGCGGTTGAACGGCGCGGTGCGTGTCGCGTTGTAATTCACCGAACGTCCGTTCAGAACCGGAACACTTCGACATGCAGTTCTCCCATCCCAAGGCCGACGTTTATGTGCCCGGTTCCCGCGATCCCGCCGAGGCGCTCGCCTCCGTGACACACCTTTGCGTGGCGGCGCATCAGGACGATATCGAGATCATGGCGCACGCGGGCATCAGCGACTGCCTCGACACGCCGGGCAAGGCGTTTGGCGGCGTGGTCGTCACCAACGGCGCGGGTTCCTCGCGCATCGGGCCCTACGCCGACTATACCGACGAGCAGATGCAGGACGTGCGTCGCCTCGAGCAGCGCAAGGCCGCGGACATGGGACGCTATGCGATTCAAATCCAGCTCGCGCACCCGAGCGCTGATGTGAAGCAACCCGGCCACCCGGGCGTAGCGTCCGATCTGGCCGCGATCTTTGGCGGTTGTTCGCCGGAGGTCGTCTATCTGCACCAGCCGGCGGACAAACACGACACGCACGTCGCGGTGTTGCTGCGATGCCTCGAGGCGCTGCGGACGCTGCCCTGCGAGCGCCGCCCGAGTCGCGTGCTCGGTTGCGAGGTTTGGCGCGACTTGGATTGGCTGATCGACTCGGACAAGGTCCTGCTCGACTCCGGACGGCATCCGGAGCTGGCGGCCGGGTTGCTCAAGGTCTTCGATTCGCAGATCGGCGGCGGCAAACGCTACGATCTGGCCGCTCTGGGCCGGCGCTGCGCCAACGCGACCTTTCACACCTCACATGCTTCCGACCGCGCCGCGGGCATCACTTGGGCGATGGACCTGACGCCGCTGGTGGCGGATGCGTCGCTCGACATCGGCGAATTCGCCTTGAGACACATTGACCGCCTGCGGGCGGACGTCGCGGACCGGTTGAAACGTTTCCGCTGAATGGCGTCGGGAGTGGGGCGAACTTAATCTTGCCAGATGTTGGAAAGCCCCCCAATACCGACGCCTCTTGGACGACCCAGTCCGAGACTTGGCCACGCCGATGTAGCTCAGTGGTAGAGCAGCGGTATCGTAAGGTAGTATTGGAAATTTCAATACATTTAACCTGATTTTAACTCATTAATTTGGAGTGATTAGCGTGTGTCGGATGTTTCTGTTGATTACGTGAAATTTCACCAGATTCCACCTGTTTGAGCGAAAAAGTGTGAAAAGAAGTGTGAACGAAAATAGCTCATATGTGGGTGGGATGATAAGCAGAAGAACCGGGGTATATCGCTATATCCGCGCAACTGCGTGAACACTTGGAGCCGATCCTCGGAAAACTGGATAAAGCATCCCCGTTGATGCCGTCCCTTGCTGGCAGGAAATCGGTGCGTGATGCCGCGACCTCTTGAGCAAATCTTGAAGAAGGATCGTTTCCGTTTAATCACCCGAGCCGTTCACCACTTGTTCTGCTTCACGCAAGGTCAGGAGTATCTCGTCGAAGGATAAAGGCGGACGCGCAAACATCGGTGCCATGGCTGTGTAGTCTTTACGCAACTCATGGATGCGGACATCTGGCGGGAGCAAGCGGAGGGTTCCGGGCTTGGCTGCGTCGAAGTTCGGTAAGCGTCTGCCCGGGTGCCTCGTAGTCGGAGCGGGCTGAAGGTGGTAGTCTGCCGAGGGTAGTGTCCGAAAAGTTCAGCAAAAAGACGGATTGTGGTAAGCGGTTGGTTCCGAGGCCAAACCACAATGAAAAAGACCACAATCCGTCCGACCAAGGACATGACAGACAACGACAACTCGCGCGAGCAAATGCTGGC
>JAUWBF010000023.1 GCA_030601755.1 Verrucomicrobiota bacterium
CCTATAGCCTTCGAACCTGATGCGGTTAGCACCGCCGAAGGGAAAACGGAGCCCGGTTCGGATCATCATTCATCCAACGGGGCGCTGAACCTGGAGGCGTGTGCGGCCAACAACCACCACACATCACGCGCCACTCCTCCATGTCCTCCACCGAAACGTCCGCCCCCGCGCCGCAGGGCCACACCTGCTTTCCCGCCTCCACCCGCGTCTACGTGACCGGTTCGCGCCCCGACATCCGCGTGCCCATGCGCGAGATCGCCCTCTCGCCGACCAAACTCCCCAACGGCACCGAGGTTCCCAACGAACCCCTCCGCGTTTACGACACCGCCGGCGCGTGGGGCGACCCCGCCTTCCACGCCGACGCCACCCGCGGCATTCCCGCCCTGCGCGCCGACTGGATCCGCGAGCGCGCCGACGTCGAGGAAATCCCCGGCCGTGAGCTCCAGCCCCTCGACGACGGCTACCTCTCCGAAAAACACCGCGCCCAGGCCGAGCAGGAGGGCCGCCGCAACGCCCTCAAGTGCTTCGACCGGGCCGACCGCCCCGTGCTCCGCGCCCAGCCCGGCAAGGTCGTCACGCAGCTCGCCTACGCCCGCGCCGGCATCGTCACCCCCGAGATGGAGTTCATCGCCATCCGCGAAAACATGAAACTCCAACGCGCCCGCGACCTCCTCGAGATGACCGAGGACGGCCCGCGCAACTCGCTCTGGCGCCAGCACCCCGGCGAGTCCTTCGGCGCCGCCATCCCCAAAGAGATCACCCCCGAGTTCGTCCGCGACGAGGTCGCCCGCGGCCGCGCCATCATCCCGGCCAACATCAACCACCCCGAACTCGAGCCGATGATCATCGGCCGCAACTTCCTCGTCAAAATCAACACCAACATCGGCAACTCCGCCGTCGCCTCGTCCATCGACGAGGAGGTCGAGAAGATGCGCTGGTCCGTCAAGTGGGGTGGCGACACCCTCATGGATCTCTCCACGGGCAAAAACATTCACCAGACCCGCGAGTGGATCCTGCGCAATTGCCCCGTGCCCGTCGGCACTGTGCCCATCTATCAGGCCCTCGAAAAAGTCGGCGGCCGCCCCGAGGCGCTCACCTGGGAAATCTTTCGCGACACCCTCATCGAGCAGGCCGAGCAGGGCGTTGACTACTTCACCATCCACGCCGGCGTCCTCCTCCGCTACATCCCGCAGACCGCCCGCCGCATGACCGGCATCGTCTCGCGCGGCGGCTCGATCATGGCCAAGTGGTGCCTCTCCCACCACAAGGAGAACTTCCTCTACACCCACTGGGACGACATCTGCGACATCTGCGCCGCCTACGACGTGTCCTTCTCCATCGGCGACGGCCTGCGCCCCGGCTCCATCGCCGACGCCAACGACGACGCCCAGTTCGGCGAACTCAAGACCCAGGGCGAACTCACCCAGCGCGCCTGGGCCAAGGGCGTGCAGGTCATGAACGAGGGCCCCGGCCACGTGCCCATGCACATGATCCGCGAAAACATGGAGAAACAACTCGAGTGGTGCCACGAGGCCCCGTTCTACACGCTCGGGCCGCTCACCACCGACATCGCCCCCGGCTACGACCACATCACCAGCGGCATCGGCGCCGCCACCATCGGCTGGCACGGCACCGCCATGCTCTGCTACGTCACGCCCAAGGAGCACCTCGGCCTGCCCAACCGCGACGACGTGCGCACCGGCGTCATCACCTACAAGATCGCCGCCCACGCCGCCGACCTCGCCAAGGGCCACCCCGCCGCCCAATACCGTGACAACGCCCTCAGCAAAGCCCGCTTCGAGTTCCGCTGGGAGGACCAGTTCAACCTCTCCCTCGATCCCGAGCGCGCCCGCGAATACCACGACGAGACCCTCCCGCAGGACAGCGCCAAGACCGCCCACTTCTGCTCCATGTGCGGCCCGCAGTTCTGCTCGATGAAGATCACCGACGACATCCGCCAATACGCCGCCGAGCACGGCCTCGAATCCACCGAAGCCATCGAGGCGGGCCTGCGCGAAAAGGCCGACGAGTTCGCCGCCAAGGGAGGCGAGATCTACCACGGCGAAACCCAAGCCTGATTCATTCCGCCCACGAAACACATGAAAGGCACGAAAACCGATCCCTCTGCTTTCGTGTCATTTCGTGTGTTTCGTGGGCCAATCAACTGATACGGCTTCCCATGACCATCCACCTCAACGACACCCCGCGTGACTTCGCCTCCGGCACCACGCTCGCTGCGTTGCTTGCCGAGCTCGGCCTCGCCGAACGCAAGGGCCTCGCCGTTGCGATCAACGACGAGGTCGCCCCCCGAGCCACCTGGCCCGACCGCGTGCTCGCCGACCGCGACCACGTCCTCGTGATCCGCGCCACCCAAGGCGGCTGAGTCGCCACCTCGTAGGGGCCTTGTTCGCAAGGCCCGTTGCGCACCCAACGTCCGGCCAGCCGACCAGACCTCTCCGATGAAGCTCATCGTTATTTCCCCCGAGTCCGCCGACCCGCGCGAGCCCGCCGTGCTCGGCGAACTCTTCGCCGTGGGCCTGACCGACTACCATCTGCGCAAACCGACCTGGACCCGTGACCAACTCGCCGACTTCCTGCGCGCCCTACCGCCGATCTTCCGCCGCCGCATCGTCCTGCACTCCCACCACGACCTCGTCGCCGAGTTCTCCCTCGCCGGTCCCCACCACCGCGACCAATCCATTTGTCACTTATTAAGTGACAAATCCGAGGAGGCGGAAGCCGTTGATAAACAAAATGCCAATCCGGTTTGTAACTTATTAAGTGACAAAAAATCGGGGGGGCTGGTCAGTCGGGCGGTGCATGATTTGGATGCGCTGGAGAGCGTTTTTTTTCGTTATGACCGGCTGTTTTTTAGTCCGGTTTTTCCTTCGATCTCCAAGCCCGGCCACACGCCGGCCGGCGACCTCGACCGCGAACGGCTTCAGCGCCTGCTGACCGGCACGCCGCGGTTCGCCGAGGTGATCGCTCTCGGCGGCATCGACGATACCCGCATTCCCGAGTGCAAGGCGCTCGGTTTCGACGGCGTCGCCGTGCTCGGCGCGGTCTGGCAGGCCGCCGATCCGGTCGCCGCCTTCAATCATCTCCGCGACATCGCCTCGTTCGCATGAACCCTCCCGCCCGCATCCATCTTCCGCCCATCATCGCGCTCACCCAGGACGGCCTGGCGCTTTCGCACGTCGACCAGACCCGCGCGCTCATCGCGGCCGGTGTATCATGGATTCAACTACGCATGAAAGCCGCCGCGCCCGACGTCTGGCTCGAGACCGCCCGCGAGGTCGTCGCGCTCTGTCGCGAGGCCGGCGTGATCTGCACGATCAACGACAGCGTCGACATCGCCATCGCGACCGGGGCCTGCGGCGTGCACCTCGGCAAGCTCGACGAGGACTGGGCCGCCGCCCGCGCCCGCCTTGGTCCCGACGTGTTGCTCGGCGGCACCGTCAACAACGCCGACGACGCCCGCCGTGCCGCCGCTTCCGGCGTGCTCGACTACGTCGGCATCGGCCCGTTGCGCTTCACCACCACCAAACAAAACCTCGCGCCCGTGCTCGGTCTCGACGGCATCGCCGCGCTCCTGCCGCTGCTCGGCGGCCTGCCCGCCTGGGTCATCGGCTCGGTGCAACCCGCCGACCTCGCGCCCATCCGCGCCATTGGCGCCGCCGGCGTCGCCGTGTCCTCCGCGCTCCACGCCGGCGGACGTGTCGCGGAGAACTACCGGGCCTTCGGGTGGAACGCGTTGTCCTCCACGCGTTCGCTGGACGCCGGACCGGACGAACCCAACGCGTTGGGGACAACGCGTTCCACCTTATGAACACCACCACCCACCCCCTCGTCATCGCCGGCGTCGAATTGCGCTCACGCCTCTTCCTCGGCACCGGCAAATACAGCTCCGGTGCCGTCATGGCCGAGAGCCTCGCCGCGTCCGGCGCGGAGCTCGTCACCATGGCCCTGCGTCGCGTGCGCACCGACGGCGCGGCCGACGACATCGTCGACCACCTCGACACCGGCCGCTACCGGCTCCTGCCCAACACCTCCGGCGTGCGCGACGCCCGCGAGGCCATTCTCGCCGCCGAACTCGCCCGCGAAGCCCTCGACACCAACTGGCTGAAACTCGAGATCCACCCCGACCCGAAATACCTCATGCCGGACCCGCTGGAAACCCTTGCCGCGACCAAGGAACTCGTGAAGCGCGGCTTCGTCGTCCTGCCGTATTGCCATGCCGATCCCGTGCTCTGCAAACAGCTCGAGGAGGCCGGCGCCGCCGCCGTCATGCCGCTGGCCGCGCCCATCGGCACCAACCTTGGCCTCGAGGCCCGCGCCTTCCTTGAGATCATCATTGATCAGGCCCGAGTGCCCGTGGTGATCGACGCCGGCCTCGGCGCTCCGTCCCACGCCGCCGCCGCGCTCGAAATGGGCGCCGACGCCGTGCTCGTGAACACCGCCATCGCCGCCGCCGCCGACCCCGTTGCCATGGGCGCCGCCTTCAAACTCGCCGTCGAAGCCGGTCGCCTCGGCTACGAGTCGGGTCTGGCCGCCCGCTCCACCAAGAGCGAAGCCGTCGCCACATCGCCCCTCACCGCATTTTTGTCATCTATGTAGCGCAGGCTTCCAGCCTGCCATCGTTTATAAAAATGCAGGCTGGAAGCCTGCGCTACTTTCCTCCCTTCAAATGACCTTCACCGACGTTTGGAAACAGCATGACTTTGCCGCCGTCGCCGCGTCCATCGCCCGGCGCACGACCGCCGATGTGCGCCGCGCGCTGGGCAAGCGGGGCAGGGGGCTCACGCTCGACGACCTCGCCGCGCTGCTCTCGCCGGCCGCCGCGCCGTTCCTCGAGGAGATGGCCGCGCTCAGCCACCGGCTCACTGTCGAGCGCTTCGGGCGGACCATGCAGCTCTACGCGCCGATGTATCTGACCAACGTCTGTGCCAACATCTGCTCCTACTGCGGCTTTAGCGCGCAAAACCGCATCCCGCGCAAGGCGCTCAACCCCGCCGAAATCGCCACCGAGGCCGACGCGCTTGCCGCCCACGGCTTCGAACACGTCCTGCTCGTCACCGGCGAGTCCTCGCGCTACGGCACCGCCTACCTTGAGGCGGCTTTGCGCCAACTGCGAACGCGCTTCGCCAGCCTGTCGGTGGAGGTCCAGCCGCTCGATCAGGCCGACTACGAACAACTCGTCGCCGCCGGCCTCAGCAGCGTGCTGGTGTATCAGGAAACCTACGACGCCGCCACCTACCCGAAACATCACCTCAAGGGGCCCAAGTCCGACATCGTTTATCGCCTCGACACGCCCGACCGCCTGGGCCGAGCCGGCGTGAAGAAGATCGGGCTCGGCGCGCTCTACGGTCTGTCCGACTGGCGCGCGGAGGCGTGGTTCGTGGGGCTGCACCTTGACTACCTGGAACGCACGTATTGGCGCAGTCGTTACAGTCTCTCGTTTCCCCGGCTGCGCCCGCACGAGGGCGGCGAGATCGACGTTACCCCGTTCGGTGAGCGCGACCTTGTGCAGGCGGTGTGCGCGTTTCGGCTCTTCAGCCAGGAGGTCGAACTCTCGTTGTCGACCCGCGAGAGTCCGCGTTTCCGCGACCATGCGTTCCGGCTCGGGTTCACCTCGATGAGCGCGGGCTCAAAGACGAACCCCGGGGGCTACGCGGCCGACGACGAGTCGCTGGAGCAATTCGCGATCAGCGACGAACGGTCGCCGGCGGCGGTCGCCGCCTTTCTGCGTGCGCAGGGATACGAACCGGTCTGGAAAGACTGGGACGCGAGCTATGACGGGTGGGGGGGCGTCGGCCCTCACGGCCCGAGCTACCGCTAATCAGCGGGTGGCGAGGTCGATGCCGTAGGCGTCGAGGGTGGAGCCTTCGAGGCGGGCGAGGTCGGCGAGGGCGACGCGGAGGTTGACCTGCGCTTGCAGCTCGTTGACGCGTGCGGCGTCGAGGTCCTCGCGGGCTTCCTGCACGCGGCGGAAGGTGGAGAGGCCGGCGTCGAAGCGGGCCTTCTCCAAGTCGAACTGGCGGGCGCTGAGTTCGGAGGCGAGGCGGGTGATGCGCACGTTTTCGCGGCCGGTCTCGACGGCGCGGATGGCGGCGCGCACGGCGACGAGGATGTCTTGGTCGACTTGGCGAAGACGGGTCTCGGCGCGGTGCAGCGCGGCGAGGTTTTGGCGGTAGCGGGCGCGGTCGGCCTTGAGGCCCCAGGGCACGGTGAGAGTGAGATCGACTTGCCACGAATAACCGTCGCCGGAGGGGAGCTGGTCGACGGCGGAGTTGGCGTCGGGTTGCTGGCTGTTGAGGCCGACGGCGGCGCCAAGGTCGAGATCGGGCAGGCGGTCGCGACGAGAGGCGTCGAGGGTGACGCGGGCGCGGTCGACGTCGACGCGGGCGGCGGCGTGCTCGGGGAAGTTGTCGATGGCGCGTTTGTAGGAATGGGCGAAGTCGGCGGCGGGCAACGCGTCGGGCTCGGGCAGCGCGACGGGGCCGACGGCTTGTTCGGCGACACCGCCGATGAGGGCGAGCAGGGTGTCCTCGGCGTCGCGCACGGTCTGCTCGGAGAGGAGGAGATCGCGCTGGGCGTTGGCCACGCCGACGTCGGCCTGCAGGACCTCGAGGTCGGTGGCGACGCCGGAGTCGCGCTTGGCGCGGTTTTCCTCGGCGAGTTTTTGGGCGACCTCGAGGCTGAAGGCGCGGACGTCGAGCTGGCCGCGGGCGAAGACGAGGCGGGAGTAGGCGGCCTCGACGTCGCGCACGACGGCGAGCACGGTGCCCTTGAAGTCGAGGTCGGCGCCGAGGATGCCGAGCTCTGCGCGGCGGATGGCGGCGAGATTGGCGTCGCGGCCGGCGCCCTTGAGCAGGGGCTGGCTGACGGCGAGGGTGGCGTCGGCGTTGTAGGCGGGGTTGGCGTTGTTGCGCTGGCTGCGGTCGAGGTTGCTGCTGGCGGTGACGGTGGCGCCGGTGGGGATGCGTTGGGAGACGCTGACGCGGGAGTCGCGGCTTTCAAAGAGGGTGCCGGGCACGGGGATGGTGCCGTTGAAGCCGCCGGCGCTCTGATCCTCGGCCATGGCGACGCGGGCGCCGAAGACGGGCAGGTAGTCGGCGTCGGCGATGACGGCCTCGTCGCGTGCGCTTTCGGTATTGCTGCGCTGGATACGGACGTCGAAGTTGGCGGCGAGGGCCTGGTCGACGGCCTCGCGCAGGGTGAGCGGGGCGGCGACGACCACGGCGGGCGTTTCCACCGCGGCGACGGGCACGACGGCCGCGGGGGCGGGCGTTTCCTGGGCGGCGAGGGAGCCGGCGAGGGCGAGCGTGGCGAGGAGGAGGGCGGGGAGCGGGCGGTTCATTGTTTCTCGAATTCGCCGGAGGAGATGCGCTTGAGGACGGTGAAGCCGGCCTTCTTGGCGTCGGCGATGGAGAGGGGCTTCATGAGCTTGGGCGTGTTGACCTGATGGATATCGACCCGGCTGACGGGCTGGCCGCAGGTGGGGCACGCGGTGAGGGCGGGCTCGGTGCCGGGGTGGCGGTGGTCGAAGCCCTCACCGCAGAGTTTGCAGGGGGATTTGACCGGGGTGTAGCGGTAAATGGGCATGACTGGGGCGACGGTAGCCAAGTAGACGCGCGGGTTGCGAGTCGGTTTCGGATAAAATCCGGGAATGTGGCGCGCGGGGAACGGCGGGCGCAAAAAAGCCGCGTCCGGAGCGGGACGCGGCTGATCGGCAAGGCGTGGTCGCGGCCTCAGGGGGCGGCGGGGGCGGTGCGGGCGAGCTCCTGCTCGACGAGGGCGGCGAGGGCGTCCTCGCCGTTGCGCTGGGCGAGCACGGTGGCGATGCGCTCTTTGATTTCGTCGTAGCGGGGGTTGGCCGGGGTGAGGTCGGGCAGCTTCTTGTCGGCGACGCGCAGGAGGATGGCTTGGTCGCGCGAGACGTTGACGACGGGGCTGAGGTCGCCGGCGGAGAGGTTTTGCAGGACGTTGAGCGCGGTGTAGTCGAGGCCCTCGGGCGGCTCGTTGAAGGTGAAGCCTTCGAAGCGCTTGGTCTCGACGGCGAGGCCGGCGGCCTTGGCGGCGGCGGTGGCGGCGTCGGCGAACTTGGCGCCGGTCTTGAGGCGGGCGCTGACGTCGTCGCGGAAGCTCTTGCCGGCGGCGGCGAGGCGTTCGCGGAGGCGGGCGGCCTTGAAGTCGGACTCGACCTGGGCGCGGACCTCGGCGAGCTCGGGCTGGCGGGCGGGGATGGTCTCGCGCCAGACGAGGATGACGGCCTTGTCGGGGCCGGCGAGGGCGTCGGAGTAGGGCTGACCGGCGCCGAGGCGGGCGGCGGCGTCGGCGACCTGCGGGATGCCGGCGAGCTCGGCGGGCACGGAGTCGGGGCCAACGGGGGCGGCGGACTGGAGGGAGAGGTTGCGCTTGGCGAGGAAGTCGCCGAGGGCGTCGGGGCCGACCTTGTTTTCGAACAACTCGAGGGCGAGGTCGGCGGCGGCCTGGCCGGCGGCGCGGCGGGCCTTCTGGGCGCGCACGGCGGCCTCGACCTGGGGTTTCACCTTGGCGAAGTTGTCGAAGGCGCTGGCCTCGGTGGAGGTGGCGGGCTGGTCCTTGGCCTCGGGCGCGGGGAAGCGGGCGGGGTTGGCGAGGTAGGTTGAGAGGAGCTCCTCGTCGCTGACGGCGACGGACTGGGCGTCGACAGGGAAGGCGATGTAGTCGACGCGGGTGCGGGCGGGGATCTCGTAGCGGCCGGCGTTGTCGGCGAAGAAGGCGGAGATGTCGGCGTCGGTGGCGGCGATGGCGGGCTTGAACGCGGAGGTGTCGATGGTGGCGATGTCGACGCTCCAGGCGGACTCGGCGACGGTGAGCTGCTCGGCGACGTCGGCGGGGAGGACGTAGCCGGGGCCGGCGAGGAGCTTCACGACGCGGCGGTAAACGACGTCGTCGGCGAGCACGCGGCCGATGTCGGCCTCGCTGATGCGGGGGTTGGTCTTGAGGGAGTCGCGGAATTCCTCGTAGCGCTTGACGTCGAACTTGCCGGCCTCGCCCTGGAACATGCGCAGGGTTTGCACGTATTCGGCGATGTCGCGGTCGGTTGGCGCGGGCAGGCCGAGCTCGGAGGCGAGGCTGAGCGCGGCCTGGCGGGAGAGGGCGTATTGCTGGAGACGGGCGCCGTCGAGGGCGTTGTAGCCGGCCTGGAGAGTGACGCTGAGCTGGGCGTCGCCGAAGATGCGTTCCTGGGTCTCGCGGTTGTTGAGGTTGACGCCGAAGAAGTCGCGCTGGCGGGAGCCGGCATCCGGCACGCTGGAGCTGGGCATGGCGCCGATGGTGAAGACGAACGAGATGATGAGACCGCCCAACAGGACCAGGAAGAGGACTTTGAAGTGCTGTTGGAAGGTGCGTTGAATCCAGGAGATCATGAGGTAAAAGTGAGAACGTAGGTTCGGCCCGTCGGCGGTGTCAATGGGGCAGGGGCGTGGTCGCGAGGGACCGCGGGCGGCTCCGTCGGCATGGCTGCGGTGCGCGGCCGGCGAGGCGCGTCAAGCCGAGGCGGGCGCCGACGCGGACGCGGATGGGCTCGCGGCGCGGAGCGCGTGCTCCTCGAGGAGGCGGTCGAGCGGGCGTTGGAAGAACGCGTTGTCGAGCATGCCGTTGAGCTCCTTGTCGTAGAGGGCGATGAGCGGGTCGACGTGGGCGAGGGTGGGGCCGGCGGGGTCGCCGCCGTGGTTGTCGTCGAGGCGCTTGAAGCCGGCGAGCGTGAGGCGGTGCAGCGGGCGGGCGGGCTGGTAACCGGGATCGGTGCCGTTGGCGTCGTCGTCGCGCGGCACCGGCGTGAGGAGATTCATGGCGACGAGGCGGGTGAGGCACTCGTTGAGGATCTGGTTGGGCACGCCGAGGGTGGCACCGATTTCCTGGGCGCTGGCGGGCGGCTGGCAGTCCTGGAAGCGGCGCGCGATGTGCAGGAAGACGCCGAGCGAGAGGCGTTCGCGCATGGACTCGGCGAGGGTGTTCCAGGCGGCCTGGCTGTTGCGGAAGTGGACGTTTTGAAACGCGTAGCTGATCTGGCCGCCGAGCAGCACGAAGAACCAGAAGACGTAGAGGCCGAACATGAGGATCGGCAGGATGCCGAGCGAGCCGTAGAGGCTCTTTTGCAGGACGACGCGCTTGAGGTAGAGGAACGCGAGGAAGTTGTTCAACACGAGCAGCAGCGCCACGGTGACGGCGCCGAGCAGCGCGGCGCGCCACATGACGTGGGTGTTGGGGATGGCGCGGTAGAAGAGCGTGAGCATGCCGACGAGCAGCACGAGCGAGCCGGCGGGCAGGAAGAACTTGAGCACGGCGACCAGCTCGGAACCGTAGGGCATTTTGCTCTCGAAGGCGTTGAAGACCGCGCCGGCCGACAGGCCGGTGACGGCGGCGAAAAACAGCACCGAGCCGAGGGTGAGCAGGGTCCAGTAGAACACGATGCGCATCAGCCAGGAGCGTCCGCGGCGCACGCCCCAGATGTCGTTGAACGAGGTCTCGACCGAGGTGAAGAGCTGCAGGACGATGATGATGAGCGTGAGCGCGCCAAAGACGCCGACGGCGCTGTTCTGCGAGCCGGCGATGAAGCCGTCGATCATCTGCACGAGCTCGTTCTTGGCGGCGGCGGTGCCGGCGGTCTGCGCGGCGCCGGTCACCACGGTGTTTTCGGTGGACTCGGGATCGACGGGCAGCGAGCCGGCGGCCTGCAACTGGCTGATCTGCGGGGCGACCTTCTCGATGATGTTGCCGAGGGTCTTGGCGGCGAGGTCGGGGTCCTGCTTGTCGAGCATGAAGCCGGCGACGAGCACGGTGATGGCGACGAGCGGCCCGAGGCCGAGCATGGAGCTGAAGCTGAGGGCGGCGGCGCGGCTGGCCGCCTTGTTTTCAATCAGGCCGCTGATAGTGATCGAGACCACCCGCAGCACGGCGTAGCACATGCCGCGCGGGGAGCGGTCCTGCAGGTTCTCGGTTTTCCAGATCTCGGTGGTGTAGATCCGCCGCAGGCGCAGGCCGAGGGAGGTGAGCGCGCTCATCGGTAAGGGAGTGGCGGCGACGGGCTCAGGGCGTCGGCGTGCCGCCGATGCTTTGCAGCGCGAGCACGGCGCTGCCGGCGAGGCCGACGAGCGCGGCGACACAGCTCAGCACGACCGAGCGGGAGGCGGTGCAAAGGTAGAGGCCCGCGGCGGCGGCCGCGGCGGCGGCGAGGTGGAGAACATCGCCCTGCACATAATAAATGAGCCCGAGGTAACCCAGGACCAGCACGGCGCGGAAGCGGATGAAGGGATAGAAAGCGACGGCCTGCAACCCGAGCATGAGGGCTAGGAAAAGGTCGAGGATGGCGACGAAGGCGAGCGGCTTGGCGAGCATGCCGGCCCAGTCGAGCGCGGTGAGTTCGTCGATGGCGGGCAGGGCGAAGGTGGCGGCGCTGACGAGCAGGATCAGCAGCGCGGAGTAGCGGCCGATGGTGCCGGCGAGGCTGGCGGCGATGCGCGGGTCGATCTTGTCCTTGGTGTCCTCGGTGCGGCCCTCGGCGGCGGCGAGCATGTCGTCGACCGTGATCGGGCGGTCGTTCTCGTGGCTGGTGTTGAGGGAGGGCACGACCTCCTTGGCGCGCACGCGCAGGACTTTCTTCTCGGGGTAAAGCTCGGCGACCAGCTCGGCGTTGTCGCCGATGGCCACCCACTGCTCGGTGGCGGCCTCGTAGTAGAGGGTTTCGCGGGTGACCTGACCGTTTTCGGCGAGGGACACGAGCTGTTCACGGCTGAAGGGGCCGCGGGCTTCGTTTTCGCTGGCTTGGCGAATGTAGAATTCCTGCGTGGACATGGGATTGGGTCCCTAGATGCGGGAGCGGGGGCGGTCCCGCAAGGGCGTTTTACAAACCGGTCGCGGCGGCCGTCGCACGGCGCGCCGGAGCGGTTACATGCGGCGCAGGGTGCGCAGGCCGAGCAGGCCAAGGCCGGTCTCGAGCACAAGCAGCGTGCGGGCGCAGAGACGCAGGCGGCGCTCGCGGTCGGCGGCGTCATCGACCGCGACTTTCTCAGCGGCGTAGAAGGCGCTGAACTCGCCGGCCAGCTCGTAGAGATAGAGGCACAGGTAGTGCGGGCGCAGTTGGCCGACGGCCATGAAAACGGCGTCGGCGAACTTCACGAGTTTGCGGGCGAGGGCGACCTCGGCGGGCGTGGCGGGCGCGGCGTCGCCGGTCGCGAAGGCGTCGGGGGCAAGGTCGAGCTTGCGGAAGATGGAGTGGATGCGCGCGACGGCGTAGAGCAGGTAGGCGGCGGTGTTGCCCTCGAGGGAGATCATCTTGTCCCAGGAGAACAGGTAGTCGCTGGACCGGTTTTGCGAGAGGTCCGCGTATTGCACGGAGCCGACGCCGACGACGCGGGCGATCTCGCGCTTCTCATCGGCGGTGAGGTCGGACTCGCGGGACTCGACGAGCTTGAGCGCGCGCTCGTAGGCCTCTTCGAGAAGATCCTTCAACTTGATGTTCTCGCCGTCGCGGGTCTTGAGCGGACGGCCGTTTTCGCCGAGCACGGTGCCGAAGTCGACATGCTCCAGGCGGGGAAGGGGGCGGTTGGTTTTCTCAAACCACTTCTTCGCGGTGATGAAGAGTTGCTCGAAGTGGTCGCCCTGGCGCTTGTCGACGACGTAGAGCGTGTCGGTCGCGCCAAAGTGCTGCACGCGGTAGAGGATCGTGGCGAGGTCGGTGGAGGCGTAGTTGGCGGCGCCGTCGGACTTGCGCACGATGAAGGGCTGGGTCTTGAAGCGCGGATGCTCCGGGTGAAACACGACCAGTGCGCCCTGGCTCTCCTCGGCGAGGCCGGTCTCGGTGAGCTCGCGGTAGATCTGCTCGACCTTGTCGTTGTAAAAGCTCTCGCCGAGCGTCTCGTCGAAGCGGATGCCGAGTTGGTCGTAGATATTCTGAAAAGCCTCCAGCGAGACGGCGCTGATGCGTTTCCAGATGGCGACGTTCTCCGCGTCGCCGGCCTGCAGGCGGACCAATTCCTCGCGGGCGGCGGTGAGGGCGGCGGGGTCGTTCTCGGAGGCGGTGTTACCGACCTTGTAGAGGCGCTCGAACTCCTCCAGCGGCTTGGCGGCGAGGGCGGCTTCGAGCGCGCCGGCGTCGGCGGCCTGCGCCTGCTTGTAGGCCCAGATGATCTTGCCAAACTGGGTGCCCCAGTCGCCGATGTGATTGTCGCGAATGACCTTGGCGCCGGCGAAGGCCGCCAGGCGGGCAATGGCCTCGCCGATCACAGCCGAGCGCAGGTGGCCGACGTGCATCTGCTTGGCGGTGTTGGGCGAGCTGTAGTCGAGAATCCAGGTGCGACCGGCAAGGGCCGCTCCCGCGCCAGCCGCGAGGGCGTCGCCCGAACCGTAGGCGCCCAACCAGCGGCCGATGGCGGCGGGCTTGAGCGTGAAGTTGATGAAGCCCGGCCCGGCCACCGCGGTGTCGAAGTCGGCGGTCACCTCGGCGGGCAGCGCCGCCACCAGCGCCGTGGCGAGCGCACGGGGGTTTTGGCCGGCGCGCTTGGCGTAACCGAGGACGCCATTGGCCTGGTAGTCGCCGTGTTTGGGGTCCGTGGTGCGGACTTCCGGCGAGAACGTCGCGGCGTCGAAGCCCGCGGCGGAGGCGGCGGACTTGAGGGCGGCATCAAGGGCGGTGGCGAGGTGGAACGGCGCGGACATCCCGCCAATCAACGTGCCCGACACGCGGGCCGGCAAGCGCGGATTTGCGGCCGGCGCGACGGCGGCGATCCCGGAAATTGTCTCGACATTTCAATGACAGACGTTTGCTTTTAAACTTTTACGGCCTAACGGCTCAAAGCCACCGACTTTCCATCACCAACACATGACCAAACGCACCATCCCTCAACGGAGGTTCATCAAGCCCTCGTTCAACTACCTGATCGAGAAGAAGCGCGACGGGCAGGAGTTCACCCAAGAAGAAATTCGCTACATCATCGACTCCACGCTCGACGGCGAGATGCCCCAGCACCAGCTGGCCGCCCTCTTGATGGCGATCTACTTCCAACAGATGTCCGCCCAGGAAACGGCCATCCTGACCGAGGAAATGATGCTCTCCGGCGAGGTGATCGACCTCTCCGAAATCGCCAAGCCCAAGATCGACAAATACTCCACCGGCGGCGTCGGCGACAAGACCTCGCTCGTGCTCGTCCCCCTCGCCATGGCCAGCGGCGTCGTCGTCCCCATGATGTGCGGCGGCGAACACGACTACGTCATCAGCACCCTGCAAAAGCTCGCCTCCATCCCCGGTCTGAAGACCGACATCTCCATCGAGGCGTTCGTTTCCCAGCTCGCCAAGATCAACGGCGCCATCGTCGCCCAGAGCGAGGACCTCGCCCCCGCCGACGCCAAGTTCCACGAGCTGCGCAAGGAAACGGGCACCATCCCCAGCCTCCCGCTCATCACCGGCTCCGTGCTCTCCAAGAAGCTCGCCGAGGGCTCCGAAGGCCTCGTCATCGACGTCAAGTGGGGCAACGGTTCCTTCATCAAGGACCTCGAGCAGGCCAAGCAACTCGCCCGCTCCATGACCCGCGTCGGCCGCTCCATGAAGCGCCGCTGCGTCGCCCTCGTCACCGACATGAACCAGCCGCTCGGCGACAGCGTCGGCACCGCCCTCGAAATCAAAGAGGCCATCGCGCTCCTCAAGGGCGAGGGCCCCGAAGACATGCAGGAGCTCGTGCTCAAGCTCGGCATGGAGATCGTCCGCCTCGCCGGCGTCGCCGGCTCGACCCTCTCCGCCAAGCAGACCGTGCAGCGCCACCTCACCGACGGCTCGGCCCTCGAAAAGTTCAAGGAGCTGGTCAAGGCCCAAGGCGGCGACGTCAGCTTCATCGACAACCCGGACAAGTTCCCGAAGGCAAAATACATCCGCAAGCTCCCCGCTCCCAAGCGCGGCTACGTGCACACCATCAACGCGGCGATGATCGCCCGCGGCGTGCACCTGCTCGGCGCCGGCAAGGAGAAGGCCGGTGACAAGGTCGACCACGCGGTCGGCGTGTCCGAGATCAAGAAGGTCGGCACCCAGGTCAAGCAGGGCGAGCCGCTCATGATGATCCACTACAACGACGAGTCCAAGCTCGAGGCCGCCCTCGGCTACTTCAAGGACGCCTATCGCCTCGCGCCCAAGCGTCCGACCCCGCCGCCGCTCGTCGTCGAGCGCGTGGCCTGATCCACGGATCGTTCGTCATCGCTCCATCAGCCCCGGTTCACGCCGAACCGGGGCTTTTTTTGCGCCACATCGCCGGCCGGCAAGCGCGGCTGATGATTTGGAGTGGACAATCTTCAATCGCTCGCGACGTTGCGTGTCACCATGCCGGAACTCGAATCCCTCTTTGCCCAGAACCAAGCTTGGTCGGACAAAATCCGTTCTCAGGATCCGACCTTTTTTGAAAAGCTGTCCAAACAGCAGTCGCCCGAATTCCTTTGGATCGGTTGCGCCGACAGCCGCGTGCCCGCCAACGAGATCGTCGATCTCCTGCCCGGCGAGCTCTTCGTGCATCGTAATGTCGCCAATGTCGTCGTGCACGCCGACCTCAATGCCCTCAGCGTGATCCAGTTCGCCGTCGATGTGCTCAAGGTGAAGCACATCATGGTCGTCGGCCACTACGGCTGCGGTGGCGTGCGCGCCGCCCTGCGCGGCGACCGTCACGGCCTCGTCGACAACTGGCTGCGCCACGTGCAGGACGTGCGCGACAAGCATCAGAAATCCCTCGATGGCCTCGCGCCGCGCGGCGAGCCTGCGCAGGTCGACCGCCTCTGCGAACTCAACGCCATCGAGCAAGCCCTCAACGTCGCCCAGACCACCGTCGTGCGCGATGCCTGGGACCGCGGCCAGAAGCTCAAGGTCCACGCCTGGGTCTACGGCCTCAAGGACGGCCTCGTCAGCGACCTCAAGATGTCCGCCGACTCGACCGCCGTGCTCGACGAGACCTACCATCGCGCGCTCGCCAGTCTCGCCGCCCGGCCCTGAGTCTTCGGCGATGCCCGCAAAAAAGCCCGCGACCGGAAACGGCGCGGGCTTTTTTGTATCGTCGTTCGATCACGCGAGGATCGAAAACGCCGACGAACTCGCCGCGGAGGCGCGGGAAGCGACTCAGGCGCGGCCCATGTAGGTGCCGTCGGCGGTGTTCACCTTGATGATCTCGCCTTCCTTGATGAAGAGCGGGACCTGAACGACGAGGCCGGTCTCCATGGTGGCGGGCTTCTGCACGTTGGAGGCGGTGTCGCCCTTGATGCCCTCGGCGCTCTCGGTGACCTTGAGGGCCACGCTGGTGGGCAGGTCGATGGTGAGCGGGTTGCCGTCGACGTAGAGCACCTCGACCTTGCCGTTGGCGGTGAGGTAGTTCTTGGCGTCGCCGATCAGGTCGGCGCCGAGCTCGATGGTCTCGTAGGTCTCGGGGTCCATGAAGGCGAAGGTGTCGCCGGCGGAGTAGCTGAACTCGAGGGTCTTGCGCTCGGTGGGCAGCACCTCGAGGGCGTCGCTGGAGGAGAAGCGCTGGTCGAGGGACTTGCCGTATTGGAGGTTGCGCATCTTCACCTGCACGAAGGCGCGGAGGTTGCCCGGGGTGCGGTGCTGGGTCTCCATCACGAGGTGGGGAGCGCCGTTGTATTTGATGACTTGGCCTTTGCGGATGTCGTTGGCGGAGGGCATAAGTGTCTGGGTGTGGGTTTTGTCTCGAAAAAAGAAAACCGCATAACCGCCGTGCTCCCATGGTGTCAAGGGCGCGCGCCCGCCGCCCGCTCCGCCCGCGCCGCGCCGGGTGGTTCGGCGACGCCCGACTAGGGACTTGCGCTCGGCTCGCCGGCATGGGCACACTGCACCCTTTTGCAACGTCCATGAAACAACGCACCCTCGCTCGCGAAGTCTCCATCACGGGGAAAGCCCTGCATACCGGCGAAGACGTCACCCTCACCCTGAAGCCCGCCGCGGCCAACCACGGCTACGTTTTCCGGCGCGTCGACCTCAACGGCTCCCCCGAGATCAAGCCCCGCGCCGACCTCGTCGGCGACCTCGTGCGCCAGACCACCATTCAGGAAGGTCACGCCAAGGTGCACACCGTCGAGCACGTGCTCTCCGCCCTGCACGGGTGCGGCGTGGACAACTGCCTCATCGAGATGAACGCCTCCGAGCCGCCCATCCTCGACGGCTCCGCCAAGCCCTTCGTCGACCTCATCATGCAGGGCGACCCCGTCGAGCAGGACGCCGAGCGCGAATACTTCGTCCTCGACGAACCCGTCTCCATCCAGCGCGGCAACTCCTCCATCATCGCGCTGCCGCACGACGGCTTCAAAATCTCCTGCACCTCGGCCGACGACCGCGGCATCCACGCGCAGTTCCTCTCCCTCGGCATCGATCCGGACATCTACATGACCCAGATCGCCGCCGCCCGCACCTTCACGGTGTATGAGGACATCGAGGAGCTTATCAAACTCGGCAAGATCAAGGGTGGCTCGCTCGACTGCGCCGTCGTCATCAAGGGCGACAAGATCCTCTCCAAGGAAGGCCTGCGCTTCAAAGACGAGTTCGTGCGCCACAAGATGCTCGATATCATCGGTGACATCACGCTGCTCGGTCTGCCCATCAAAGCCCACATCATCGCCACCCGCCCGGGCCACGCCATCAACGCCGAACTCTCCAAGGCCCTCGCCGAAAAACTCGCCGAGAAGCGCAAGGGCCCCAAGAAGAAGCCGCGCCCGACCGCCGTGCTGCCCACCGAGACCGAGCTCGATATCCGCCGCATCCTCGACACGCTGCCGCACCGCTATCCGTTCGTGATGATCGACCGCGTGGTCGAGTTCGTCGGCGAGGACGCGCTCGTCGCGATCAAGAACGTCTCGATCAACGAGCCCTTCTTCCAGGGCCACTTTCCCGGCAATCCGGTCATGCCCGGCGTGCTCCAGCTCGAGGCCATGGCGCAGGCCGCCGGCATCCTCATGCTCCGCCGCGGCGCCTCCAGCGAGGGCAAGACCACGCTCTTCATGAGCGCCGACAAGGTGAAGTTCCGCAAGCCCGTGCGCCCCGGCGACCAGCTCATCCTCAACGCCAAGCTGCTCAAGGCCCGCGGCAACAAACTCGCCAGCGCCGAGGTCACCTGCACCGTCGACGGCCAGGTCGTTTCATCCGCTGAGCTGATGTTCGCCATCGTCGACGAGAGCGCGATGGAGGGCTGAGCCGTCCGCGCGCCAGCCAGACTGACCGAGATCTTTCGACCTTCGACCTCCCATCCATGCCCACCGTCATTCACCCCACCGCCGTGGTCGAGCCGGGCGCCGAGCTCGGCGCCGACGTCGATATCGGCCCGTTCGCCTACGTCGGCCCGCGCGTGCGTCTCGGCGACCGCACGCGCCTGCACCACCACGCCTCCGTCGAGGGCAACACCGTGCTCGGCGAGGCGTGTGAGGTTTTTGGATACGCCTGCATCGGCGGCAAGACCCAGGACCTGAAGTTCAAGGGCGGCGACCCGGGCGTGCGCATCGGCGCGCGCAACGTCTTCCGCGAATACTTCACCGTGCACGCCGCCACCGCCGCCGAGGGGTTCACCACGGTCGGTGACGACAACACGTTCCTCGCCTACGGCCACATCGCGCACGACTGCGTGGTGGGCAACCGCATCGTGGCGAGCAACGCGGTCGGCCTGGCCGGCCATGTGATCGTCGAGGACGACGTGGTGCTCGGCGCCAACTGCGGCGTGCACCAGTTCTGCCGCATCGGCGCCTACGCGATGGTCAGCGCCTACGCCAAGGTCGTCCAGGACATCGTGCCGTTCTTCATCGCCGACGGTCAGCCCGCGATCATCCGCGCGCTCAACAAGGTCGGCCTCGAGCGCAAGGGCTTCACCCCCGAGCGCCTCGACCGCGTGAAGCAGATCTACCGCATCCTCTTCCGCGACGGCCTCAACCGCACGCAGGCCTTGGAAAAGCTCAAGGCCCACGAGCACGTCGCGAGCGAGGAGTTCCAGCGCATCCTGGCCTTCGCCGAGGTGAGCGAGCGCGGCATCGCCCCGGGCGCCTGAAAAGGAGGGCGGACATTCCTGTCCGCCTCGTGCGCGCCCTGCGCCGCGCCGGACGCGCGGCATGGGTAACCGGTATCAAGCGGGGCGGACAGGAATGTCCGCCCTCCTTCAATTCCCCCGGCTCAGCATGGCGGCGAACAGCTCGCGCAGGAAGGTCGTGTCCCCGGGCAGGGCGTCGAGCGCGGCCCCGGCCTTGGCGGTCTGCTCCGCGGCGAGGCCGCGGGCCGTATCCAGTCCGTGGAGACTGACGTAGGTGGTCTTGCCGCTGGCGGCGTCCTTGCCGGGAGTCTTGCCGAGGGTCGCGGCGTCGGCGGTGGCGTCGAGCACGTCGTCGACGATCTGAAAGGCGAGCCCGAGGTGGCGGCCGGCCGCGCGCAGGGTCGCGAGCGTCGCCTCGTCGGCGTCGCCGGTGAGGCCGCCCATGACCAGCGCGGCCTCGATCATGGCGGCGGTTTTGTTGAGGTGAATGAACTCCAGCTCGGCGGCGGTGGCGTCGGCCTTGCGCTCGCCGAGCAGGTCCTGCATCTGGCCGCCGATCAGGTGGTCGCCGGACGCGGTGTCGGCCAGCACGCGCAGGAGCTTCACCGCCAGCGCGGGACGGTCGCCGTAGTGGCGGGCGAGCAGGGCGAAGGCCTCGGTGAGCAGGGCGTCGCCGGCGAGCAGGGCGGTGGCCTCGTCGAATTGTTTGTGCAGGGTGGGGCGGCCGCGGCGCAGGTCGTCGTCGTCCATGCAGGGCAGGTCGTCGTGGACCAGCGAGTAGGTGTGCACGCACTCGAGGGCGACGGCCGCGGGCAACGGGTCGGCGGCGGTGGTGGCGGTGTCGGACGACGCGCAAAGCTCGTGGGCGGCGAGCAGGAGCACGGGGCGGATGCGCTTGCCGCCGGCCTGCAGGCTGTAGCGCGAGGCGTCGTAGATGCGGGCGGGGCCGGCGGGCGCGTCGGTCCGCGCCGGCACCAGCGCGTCGAGGGCGGGTTCGACGCGGGCAAGGTGTTGTTTTAATTTGGTTGAGAAGTCCATCGACGCGGAAATACCTTCGGCTAAAACCGCCTGCTGTAATGCCCACTCTGGAACACGTTTGTAAACGCCTCTTTTCCGATACGTCCTGGTTCATGAAGTGCATCGTCGGCGCGCTGCTGCTGGCGGTGCCGATCGCGCACTTTTTCGCGTTCGGCTACCTTTACGAATTGGCCGACCGCGCGCGTCGCGGCGAGGCGTTCGAACTGCCGGAGTGGGAGGACTGGAAGCGCCTGTTCGTGCACGGTGTGGCGGCGTTCTTCATCTTTCTCGTGTTGGGTCTGTTGCCGATCGCGCTGGCGTGGTTCCTCACGTTGCCGCTGCGCCTGCTGGCCTTCGGCGCGTTGGTCTATCTGCCCATGGTGCCGGCCGTGATGCTGGCGCTGCCGCTGACCGCCGCCGGCCTCTACCAGTATCAACGCCGCGAGGAGTATGCCGACGCATTTCGTCCTTGGGTGCTGCTCGCCATGCTCAAGGCGACCAAGGGCTACTTCTGGGTGCCGACGCTGGCGATGGTGGGCTTTCTCGGCGTGGGTTATCCGCTGATGACCTTCACACTGTTCGTCGGCTTCGCGGCGAGCTGGACCTTCTACATCGCCTTTTTCCGCCATATCGAGCAATCCCGTCGTCAACCCAACCGCGTCTGATCGTTCATCGCCATGTTCTCCTCCAAAGACACTCCCCACGATCCCGGCCTGTTTGAAGTCACCCTCGGCGTGCTGCTGAGCCTGTCGCTGGGCGCGTTGCTGGCCTGCGTGTTCCTCGTCTCGCGTCCGGTCGAGACGGTGCGCGAGATGCCCAAGGAGCCCGCGGCGGGCGTGATTTACCACGTGCCGGGTTCGAACAACTCGGCCTCCGGACGGCTGTGGCAAAGCAAGCGCCAGCAATTCGTCGACCAACGCGCGGGCGAGGTCGTCTTTATCGAGGACGAGCTCAACAACTGGGCGAGCGCGGCGATGAAGGAAGCGCCGGGCATGGGCGAGGAGTCGTCGCTGCCGGTGATCAAGGTCTCGACACCGAACTTCCGCATTGCTGACGGCCTTCTCCAGATCGCCTTTGACGGAAACCTCAAGGTCTATGGCACCGAGAACAAGGCGATCGTCCGCATCCGCGGCGACGTGCAGCCGACCGGTGACGGTTTCCGTTTCGTGCCGTCCGAGGTCTGGGTCGGCGGGCTGGAGGCGTCCAAGATCCCCGGACTCGGCAATTTCGTCGCCAACCGCCTTTTGTCCTCGCTGGTGTTTCCGGAGGAACTGACCGCGGCGTGGGATTCCCTGGCCGGCGCCAAGGTCGAGGGGCGTCAGCTCGTGCTGCGCATGCCGTGATGCGGGCCGGCCGCAGGCTTGGTTGGCTCGCGGCTGTGGCGCTGGGCCTTTGGTCGTTCTGTGTGGCTGGCGCCGCGGAAGAACCCGTGACGTCGGACGCACAGGCATCGACGGCGACCGGAGTGGTCGCGCCCACGCAGACGGACTCGCCCCTGCCGGCGGTGCTCTTCGCCGGTTCGCGCGGACGGTTTGAGGTCATCACCGTCACGCCTGCGCTGGGTCCGATCGCCGTCGAGATGACCGAGTCGGTCTGGACGCATTTGTCGGACGTGTTGGGGCTGCCGCGGTCGGGTTTTGTCACGCCGATCACGGTGCGTTTGGTGCCGGAGTCGCTTTGGCGGGGGGACGACCCGCACCGCGTGTGGGTGGAGGCGGCGGGGTTGGTGACGCTGGCGGTGCGCATCGATGACACCATCGAGGCTCGCGAGTTGGTGCCTGCGTTGGTGCGCGCGCTGTTGATCAAGCGCGGCGCGACCAACGTCGGTCCGGCTTACCGCGAGGAGGTTCCGCTCTGGCTGGAGCTGGCGTGCACGCGATGGGTGCTGGCGCGCTTGCAACCGTCCTTGCACGACCAATGGCGGCAGGAGTCGTTGGACGTCCGCCCGCCGCCGCTGTTGGCCTTGTTGGCGTGGCGCGCGGACCGGCCGCGTCCGCCGACCGTCGACCTCGCCGCCTACGGTGCGTTGCAATGGTTGCACGGACTCGGTCGCGACAACGGGCAATGGGCGGAGTTTTTACGCCTGCTGTTTGCCGGCCAGCCGCCGACCCGATCCTTGGGCGTGCTCAAGGCCGCCGGCTGGACGTCGCTGGCCGACGTCGAACTCGACTGGGAGGTCGCGTTTGAGGAGCTGAGTTCGCGCAATCCGCTGCCGCTGCTGTCCATCCGCGAATCGCGCGACCTGCTCCGGCGTTGGAGCCGCGTGGTGTTGCACGACACGCGCGAGAAGACCGACGTGTTGGTCGCGCCGGCGGACCTCTGGGCGGCGCGTGACGTCCGCGCGGTGCGTGCGTTGGCGGCCGGACGCACCGGCGAGATCGAGCTGCGGCTGGGCACGATGCATCCGTTCTACCGCAACGCGGCCAACTCGCTAGGACGCTATTTTTTGCTCCTGCGCGACGGACGTCCCCCGCGCGAACTGGAGGAGGCCTGGGCTTTGTTCGAGTCCGATCTGAGCGACGCCGAGGAGCTGCGCGAGGACAGCGCGCGCATGCTCGACCGTGCTCAGGCGCTGCGCGACGAGCGGCGCTGAGTCTGTTTCCAGACAAAGTAGGCCAGCCCGGCGGCGCCCGTGATCGCGGCCGGGATAAAGAGCGTGTCGTAGCTCCACGAAGCGAAACCCAACGCGCCGAGCACGCCGCCGCAGATAAAGCCCGCCAGCAGCACCGCGTGCAGCCGGAGCTTGGGCAACTCGCCGCGCATGCCGCGCAGCCAGTGCGCGCAGGACAGCCCGAGGTCCGTCACGATGCCGGTCATGTGCGTCGTGCGGATGACGGCCCCCGCCCAGCTCGTGGCGAGGCCGTTTTGCAACCCGCAGGCCATCGACGCCAGTTGTTCGCCGCCTTGGTGGCCGTTGCGCAGCATCAGCGCGCCGCCGGAAAGCAGCGCCGACTCCAGCATCAGGGCCACGCCGTAGCGCCGGCCGATTTTCAACGAGCTTTGCCGCGTGATGAGTCCGCTGAGCAGACAGCCGAGAAAAAACGCGCCGATGATGCCGAGCGCGTCCAGCGTCTGTGACCAGGCATGCTCCGACAGGCGCAGGCTCAGTTGGGTCACCGTGCCGGTCAGATGGGTCAGCGCCTGGTGTTGCACGCCTAGGAAACCCACGGCGTTGACGCCGCCCGCGAGCAGTGTCAGCACAAACCCGGCGAGCAGCACCTGCCGGGTGACCGGCGTATGCAAAGTTTGGTGACGGACGGGTTCAGAGGTCGCGGCGGCGTGCATGACGGTAATGTTTGCTTCCTGGTCAGGCAAGAACCCTGCCACGAATCAGCCCAACATCCCCCGGATGCGTGCGGCCAGCGCCGCGGCGCTTTCGTCGAGCCAGCGTTGT
Organism: Verrucomicrobiota bacterium; assembly: GCA_030601755.1. Classification (GTDB taxonomy): domain Bacteria; phylum Verrucomicrobiota; class Verrucomicrobiia; order Opitutales; family Opitutaceae; genus JAUWBF01. The sequence continues at coordinate 23,446 of JAUWBF010000023.1, forward strand.
CCCTGTTCGCGGGTGGCCTTGGTCGCGTCGCCCATCACGCCGCTCGCCGACAGCTCCGAGGTCGTCCAGGCCCGCGTGATCGCGCCGCGCTCGGGGCGCAGCTCGCCGGCATCGTCGAGCCGCGCGGGGAACTCGCGCACCGCCCGTGTCATGTCCACCAGCCCCGGGGCCAGCGCGAGCATCAGCGCGGTCTCCCAGTGGCCGGCGTGGAAACCGAAGGCCGCCTCCTGCGGCTCCAGTTCGGGGCGGTAGCCGGATTCCAACCGCCCGACGCGCAGGCCCGGATGCTCCGCCTGCAACTCGCGCACGGTGTGGCTGAGCACGGCGCTGTTGCCGCCATGGGTGTTCCAGAAGGCCACGGTCGAAAAGCCCAGCGCGCGCAACTGCGCCACCTGGGCCTTCAGCAAGGTTCGCAACGTGCGCGACGAGATCGACAGCGTGCCCGCGAAGTCGCGGTGCTCGATGCTCTTGCCAACGAGGATCGTCGGAGCCACCCGCACCGGCGCGTTGGTGTCCAGCCTCGCCAGCGCCGCCGCCAGCAAACCTTCGCCGAGCATCGCGTCGACGCCGACCGGCAGGTGCGGACCGTGCTGTTCGATCGCCGACACCGGCACGATGGCGATGGCGTTGGCTGGCAGATGGAGCCCGGCCAGCGCGGCGGGCGTCAGGCTGGTCAGCTGTCTCGTGCCGAACGGCCGCCAAACCGCGCCTCCCGCCGTCGCCGACTCCGCAGAAATCGTCAGTCCCGCGGCCTCGCCGAGCAGCCGCGCGCACCGCGCACTCGCGGATGACAGCCAAGCATCGGGTTCAAATCCCGACGGCAACGCCGTCGCGTCCACCGGCGTCGGTCGCAAAAAACATCCCGGACGAAAATCAACGTCGCGCACCTCGCCCGGACCGCATGGCTCCGGCTGCGCGCCTAGCAGCCGCGCCGCCACCGCCTGCGTCTTCGCCCGCTCGGCCATCGGTGCGGCTGGGTGCAGCGCGAGTCCGATGTCGCCGAGGTGTAGTTTAAAAACCTCGAGGCCGGTCTCCACGTGCAGGTCGAGTGCCGCGGCGTCGGTCCATTCGCGTTGCCACGGGTTCGTGGTCACGAGCACGAGCTTTGCAACCCCCGCGCGTCGCACGCCGTCGGTCACCTCGCGCAGCCAGTCGAGCGCCGTGTCCGCGTCGAGGCCGAAGAACTGCGAAGGGTAGGGGGCCGGGGCAAAACGCAGCGGCGGCAACACCACCGGCGCGCCACCCGCGTCCCGCAACGCCGCGCAGGCCCGCCGCAGCAGCTCCGCGCCGACGACCTCCTCGGCGTCCGCGGCCAGGCCCAGTCCATGGTCCCCGCAGCCATAGATTGGCAAGACCGCCAGCCGCCCGGCCTCGCCGCGCGCGAACGCGCCGGTCGGGAGTCGCGTCCAGTCGGACGCCGGGTCGGTGTTGGCCAGCCACGGGGAATCCATGAGCCCGTCACTCAAACACCGGTCCCCATGGTCGCGCGAGGCAATTTCCGCGCGCCTCGTTTGCAAATCTCCCGCGCCCTCCTTTGCTGGGCGCACCGCATGAGTTCCGCGCCCACCCTCGTCTGGTTTCGTCAAGATCTTCGCCTCGCCGACAATCCCGCGCTCAAGGCCGCCGTCGACCGCGGCCGGCCCGTTGTGCCGGTCTACATTCACGACGACGACGGCGAAGGCGACTGGCCGGCCGGCGGCGCCACCCGCTGGTGGCTGCACCATTCTCTGAAGTCCCTCGACGCCGACCTGCGCAAACTCGGCTCGCGGCTCGTCATTGCCACCGGCGAGTCCGGCACCGAGCTGACCCGCCTCCTGAGCGCGACCGGAGCCGACGCCGTGTATTGGAATCGTCGTTACGAGCCCGCGATCATCACTCGCGACAAGGCCATCAAGTCCGCCCTGCAGGCCGACGGCTTCGAGGCCAAGAGCTTCAATTCCGCGCTGCTCTTCGAACCGCACACGGTGCAGAACAAGCAGGGCAACCCGTTCCAGGTTTTCACGCCGTTCTGGAAACACTGCCTCACGTTGCCCGTCGCCGAGCCGACCCCCGCGCCGAAGAACGCGCTGCCCGCTCCCTCGGACTGGCCCGCGTCGGTCGAACTCGATTCGCTCAAGTTCCTGCCGACCATCCCGTGGGACCGCGACTTCTACGATGCGTGGCAACCCGGCGAGGCCGGCGCGCTGGCGCGGCTCAAGGAGTTCGCCCGCGAGGCCATGGCGGACTACGCCGACGAGCGGAACCTGCCCGCCAAACCCGGCACGTCGCGCCTCTCGCCGCACCTGCATTTTGGCGAGGTTGGTCCGCGCCAGATCTGGGCCGCGGTGAAGTCCGTCGGCGCCTCCGCCGGCACCTTTCCGCCCAGCAACGGCGCGCGCGTCTTCCTCAGCGAGGTCGGCTGGCGCGAGTTTGCGCACCACCTGCTGTTTCACTTCCCCAAGACCCCGACCGAGCCGCTGCGCGACACCTTCGCCGACTTCCCCTGGGCCGACGACCCGGGAGGCGCACGCCTGCGCGCCTGGCAACGCGGCCAGACCGGCTACCCGATCGTCGACGCCGGCATGCGCGAACTCTGGGCCACCGGCTGGATGCACAACCGCGTGCGCATGAACGTCGGCTCCTTCCTCGTGAAACACCTGCGGCTCAACTGGACCCATGGCGCCGCCTGGTTCTGGGATACGCTGGTCGACGCCGACCTCGCGCAAAACACCCTCGGCTGGCAATGGACCGCCGGCTGCGGCGCCGACGCCGCGCCGTATTTCCGCGTATTCAATCCGATGTTACAGGGCGCCAAGTTCGATCCCGACGGCGACTACGTGCGCCGCTGGGTGCCCGAGCTCGCCAAGCTGCCCGCCGAACACATCCAGGTCCCCTGGGAAGCGCCCGCCGAGGTGCTCGAGCGGGCCGGCGTGAAGCTCGGTGAAACTTATCCCAAGCCGATCGTCGACCATGCCAAGGCCCGCGAGGCCGCGCTCGCCGCGTTCAAGCAGGTCGGCAAGGACGGCTGACGTTCCCGCCCTTCGTTTCACGCCGCCTCCACTCCGCCATGCGCAACCTCGTCCTCGTGCTTGGCGACCAGCTCGACGACCGATCGTCGGCGCTCGACGGCTTCGACGCGAAGCAGGACGCGCTCTGGATGGCCGAGGTCGACGAGGAGTCGACGCACGTCGTCTCGGTGCAGCCGCGCACCGCGCTTTTCCTCGCGGCCATGCGCCACTTTCGCGAACGGCAGCGCGCGCTCGGCCGGACCGTGCACTACACCGAGCTCGACGATGTGGACAACACCCACTCGCTCGTCGGCGAGCTGCGTCGCGCGGTGAAGCGTCTGCGTCCCTCATGTCTGATCGTCGTCGAGCCCGGCGAGTGGCGCGTGTGGACCGCGCTTGAGTCCGCCGCCGAGGAACTCGGCCTGCCGTTGGAGATGCGCGTCGACCGGCACTTTCTGGCGACCATCGAGGACTTCCGCCGCCACGCGCTGGGCCGCAAACAGCTGCGCATGGAGTTCTTTTACCGGGAAATGCGCCGCCGTCATCGCGTGTTGCTCGATGACGACGGTGAACCGGTGGGCGGGCAATGGAACTTTGACCACGACAACCGCGGCGCGTTTCCCAAGGCCGGCCCCGGCCGATTGCCCGCGCCGCGCGCGTTCAAACCCGACGCGCTCACCCGCGAGGTCATTGCCGTGGTGCGACGACGTTTTGCGAAACACCCCGGCGACCTCGACGCCTTCGACTGGCCCGTGACGCCGGAGCAGGCGAGGCAGGCGCTCGACGATTTTATCGAGCATCGGTTGCCCGAGTTTGGCCGTTATCAGGATGCCATGTGGGAAGGCGAGCCGTGGCTCTACCACTCGCGACTGTCCGCGGCGATGAACCTCAAGCTGCTCGACCCGCGGGAGGTGATCGCCGCCGCCGAGCAGGCGTGGCGCGAAGGACGCGTCGAGCTGTCCTCCGCCGAGGGCTTCATCCGGCAGATCCTCGGCTGGCGCGAATACGTGCGCGGCGTCTACTGGCTGAAGATGCCCGACTACGCCGACCTCAACGCCCTCGGTGCCGACCAAGCGCTGCCGTGGTTTTATTGGTCGGGGGACACCGAGATGGCCTGCCTGCGCGACGCCATCGGGCAGACCCTGCGGCTCGGCTACGCGCACCACATCCAGCGCCTGATGGTCACCGGACTCTACTCGCTGCTGCTTGGCGTGCGCCCCGCCGAGATCTGCGGCTGGTATCTCGGCGTCTATGTCGACGCGGTCGAGTGGGTCGAGCTGCCCAACACCCACGGCATGTCGCAATACGCCGACGGCGGCGTGATGGCCTCCAAGCCCTACGCGGCCACCGGAAAATACATCGAGCGCATGAGCAACCACTGCGCGGGTTGCCGGTTCGATCCGGCCAAGCGCACCGGTGACGACGCCTGCCCGTTCACGACGCTCTACTGGGATTTTTTGATCCGCCACGAAAAGGTCCTCGCGGCCAACCAACGCATGGCGCTGCAGGTGAAAAACGTCGCCCGCCTGTCCGCCGACGACATTCGCGAGATCCGGGCCCAGGCCGACCGCATCCGTGCCAACGACGGCGCGCCGCCGGCTGCGGGCGGACAGCTTGGCCTGCTCTGACCATGCCTCGGATGCGCAAAAAGTCCGACCTGCCGACCAAGGTCTGCGCGACCTGCGGGCGTCCCTTCGCGTGGCGCAAAAAGTGGGAAAAAGTCTGGGACGAAGTCCGCCACTGCTCCGACGCCTGCCGCCGCCGGCGCAAGGAGGGCGGGCACTCCTGCCCGCCCGTTTGTGATGCTGCGCGGTGAACCGCGATTTCTCAGTCCGGCGATCAGGCGCTCAGCCTGACGCCGGTTGAAAACCGGCGCTCCTTGGGGCCACGAAAAAGCCGCGCGGCCCGTGGGCATGGCGCGGCTTGAAAAACGACTCCGGAACCCGCGGCGCCCGACGGCGACGCGAGTTCTCATGCTCAGTTGTCCGACAGGTAGCCGGAGACGCCTTCCTGCGTGGCGTGCATGGCTTTCTTGCCCTTGGCCCAGTTGGCGGGGCAGACCTCGCCGTGCTTCTCGAAGTGCTGGAGCGCGTCGACCATGCGCAGGGCCTCCTCGACGCTGCGGCCGAGCGGGAGATCGTTGACGACCTGGTGGCGCACGACGCCCTCCTTGTCGATGAGGAACAGGCCGCGGAAGGCCACGCCTTCGGACGAGAGCACGTCGTAGTCGGTGGCGATGGTGCGCTTGAGGTCGGAGACCAGCGGATACTCGACGCCCTGGATGCCGCCCTGGTTCTTCGGCGTGGTGAGCCAAGCGAAGTGGGAGAACTTGCTGTCGATGCTCACGCCGAGGACCTCGACGTCGCGCTCATGGAAGGCCTCGAGCTTTTCCTGGAAAGCGTGCAGCTCGGTCGGGCACACGAAGGTGAAGTCCAGCGGGTAGAAAAACAGCAGCACATACTTGGAGCCGCGGTAGCTGGAGAGATTGACTTGGGTGAACTGCCCGAGGTGCACGGCGTCGGCCGTGAAATCGGGGGCGGTTTTGCCTACGAGAACGCTCATGGTGGATTGCTGATTTGGGAATGAATGACAGGCCGTCACCGGAAGCACGGGTCGCGCCAACCGGACACGGGGGCGGGGACCTTTCGGCAGCGGTCCGGTGGCGTCAAGGTTGGGTTTGCCGGGGTCTCGCGCCTTGCTCAGTCCAGCGCCTCGGCCGCGATGCCCCAGCGCAGGTTGTGCAACGAGTGGTGAAACCGCTCGATGCCCGCGTAGTCGGCGACGGCGAGCATGGTCACCAGCGCGGCCGGAAAAACGTCGGCGCGCGCGGCCGGCATGCCGGGCATCGCCCGGCGCTCGTCGAGCGTGAGCGGTGCGATCTCGTCGAGCAGGTGCTCGAGCGTGGAGGTCGCCACCACCGCCGGCGTGTCCTCCAAACGCACGCCGTGCAGCGCGCCCTTGATGGCGCGCACGCTGGTCATGCTGCCGCCGGTGAAGACGGCGTCGCAGCCGCCGAGCGGACAACGAAAGCCGGCCTCCTTGAGCGCGTCGCGCACATGGCGGGCCAGCTCGACCGCGGCGGTCTGGTCGAGCGGGGCGGCGGGGTCTTTGAAAAAGCGTTCCGTCAAACGCACACAGCCGAGGCGCAGGCTCAGGGCCTGGGCGATGGCGCGATTCTCAAAGCGCAGGCACTCGAGGCTGCCGCCGCCGAGGTCGAAGACGAGGAAGTCGCGCAGGTGGCCCAGCGCCGGATCGCAGGTGAGGCCGCGTCCGATGAAGTTGGCCTCCTCGTCGCCGGTGAGGATGCGGATCTCGTGGCCGGTGGCGGCTCGCACGCGCTCGCGAAACTCGGCGCCGTTGGCCGCGTCGCGCACCGCGCTGGTGGCGACGAGCACGGTGCGGGTTGGCGCGAAGGGCGCGGCGGTGGCGAGCAACTCACGGATGGCGTCGAGTCCGGCGGCCATGCCCTCCTCGCCGAGGCGGGGCGGGGTCTGGTTGATGCCGCGGCTGATACGCGCGTCGATGGTGCGGGTCTTGAGCGCGGTGACGCGGCCGTCGCCGGCCTTGGTGGCGACAAGGATTTTTATCGAGTTGGACCCGATGTCGATGACGGCGACGGAGGGGGAGGTCATGGCGGTCAAAGCGTGAAGCCGGACGGGGCGATGAGCACGACGAATTCGCCCTTGAGACTGCCCTTGAGCAGGCGATCGCGGACCTCGCCGGCGGGGCCGACGAGAAAGGTCTCGTGGAGCTTGGTCACCTCGCGGGCGAAACAGACGGCGCGGTCGGCGCCGAGCGTCTCGACGATCTCGGCGGCGAACTTGTCGATGCGGTGGCAGCTCTCGTAGAGGGCGAGCGTGTAGTCGAATTCCCGATACTTGGTGAGGAAGTTGATGCGCGCTGCGCTCTTCGGCGGCAAAAAGCCGGCGAAGAGAAAGCCGTTGGTCGGCAGGCCGGACGCGCTGAGCACGGCGGCGACGGCGCAGGCGCCGGGCACGGGCACGACGGGCAGGCCCTGGCGGCGACAGGCGCGCACGAGGCGAAAGCCGGGATCGCTGATGGCCGGCGTGCCCGCGTCGCTGACGACCGCGACCGATTTGCCGGCGGCGATCTGCGCGGCGAGGTGCTCGGCGACGCCGGCCTCGTTGTGATCGTGGTAGGCGACCAGCGGGCGGTGCAGGCCGAGGCGGGTGAGCAGGCCGCCGGTGGTGCGGGTGTCCTCGCAGGCGACGAGGTCGACGGTGCCAAGGATGGCCTTGGCGCGCTCGGTGAGGTCGGCGAGGTTGCCGATGGGCGTGGCGACCACGTAGAGGTGGCCGGGCTGCGGGACGAGCGAGGCGTTGGCGGGCTGGGCGTCGGACGCGGACATGGGGCGATGTTGGGGGCCGCGGGCGGGCGGGGGCAATGTTCGCGGCGGGCGGGCGCAAAAAAAACCGGCGTCGTCGAGGACGCCGGTTGGGAAGCGGGTTGCGCGCCGATTTAGCGGACCGGGCCGCCGAAACCGCCGAAGCCGGGTGCCTGGCCTTCCCAAGACGCGGGACGGCTCCACGGGATGGAGGAGTCCTTGGTGTCCTTGGCGGCGCAACCTGCGAAGGCGGCGGCGCCGATGACGGCGAACAGGGCGAGGATGAGGCGTTGGCTGCGGGTCGTCATGGATGGGAAGCGCGATCTCAGGAGCGCGGGGCGACCACGGCGGCGCCGTCGCCGGCGCGGAGGGCACTCTTGATGGAGGACGGGAGGACCTGGGCGATGGCGTAACCTTCCTTGACCTCGCTGACCTGGGCGCGGGCGATCTCCTCGCCGTCGCGCACGATGGTGAAGCTCTGGCCGGGCTGGGCGCCTTGGTTGGAGCCGAAGGAAAGAACGACGAAGGCGTTCTGCGGGCCGACGCTGGCGACCTGGGTGGTGAAGTCGGCGGGCAGCGGGGTGGCGGCGGCGACGGGCGCGCCGGCCACGGTGGAGGAGGCGCCGGTGGCGATGGTCGAGCCGGCCACGGTGGAGGTGGCGCCGGAGGCGACGTTGCGCTGCAGCTCTTGGATGCGGGCCTCGAGGCCGGCGATGGTCTGCTTGTATTGCTCGGTCTCCTCGGGGGAGCCGCCGGTGGTGTTGAGGCGGGCCTTCACGAGTTCGGAGCGGAGCTGCTCGATCTGTTGCTGGGCCTCGGTGACGGCCTGGTCCTTGGTGGAAAGCTGGCTGCGGACCTGGGTGAGGTCGCGGTTGATCTGGACGGCGCGGGTCTCGGACGAGCTGAGGCGGGACTTGGCGTCGCCGAGTTCGCTGTCGAGCTGGGTGAGCCTCTGCTGCAGGTTCGCGGCCTGCTCCTTGGTTTGGGCCAAGTCGGCCTCGAGGGCGGTCGCGCGGGACTTCTCACTGGTCAGCTGGTCGTTCAGGTCCTGCTTGGTGCTGCCAATCTGGATGTAGAAAAAGGCGGAGGCGGCGGCACCAAGAATCGCGATAACGCAGAGGGTAAGGGTGAGTTTCTTCATAGGGGGATATTAAGGGGTGAAAATTTGCCCGCCGACAGGCGTTTGGAAAGGTAAAAATGAGGACCGGACAATACTGCAGCGTATTGTCCGGTTTCGCAAACCGGCGGGCGCTACCTGGTCAGGCGGCCGCGTAGGTGGCCTCGAACGGGGTGGCGCCGGCGGTCTTGCGGGCACCGCCGTTGGCGGCGAGGTGCTCGAGGATCTTGAAGGTCAGCTCGGGGTCGCCGCCGACCTCGGCCGCGAGGGCCTCGGCGGTGCGGGCTGCGCCGGTCTTCAGCGCGGCGGAGAGCTTGAGCTTCAGGGCGATGACGCCGGTGGCGGCCTTCTTGCCGGCCTCGACGCCGGGCTGGTGGTAGGCGTTGATGCCGACGAGCGAGGCGTAGAGGCCGACGACGCGTTCGTAGAGGGCGATGAGCATGCCGAGGGTGCGGGCCGAGACGTCGGGCACGGTGATGGTGACGGACCAGCGGTCCTTCTCGCTGAGGGCGTCGCGGGTGCCGAGGTAGAAGCCCTGCAGGTAGTCGCCGGTGGTGACGCCGGGCTCGACGTCGAAGGAGGCACCGGCGCGGTCCTTGAGGACCTCGATGAAGGTGACGAAGAAGTTGTTCACGCCCTCGCGGAGCTGCTGCACGTAGGCGTGCTGGTCGGTCGAGCCCTTGTTGCCGTAGACGGCGATGCCCTGGTTGACGACGTTGCCCTGGAGGTCGAACTCCTTGCCGAGCGACTCCATGACGAGTTGCTGGAGGTAGCGGCTGAAGAGGAGCAGGCGGTCCTTGTAGGGGAGGACGACCATGTCCTTCGCGCCCTTGCCGTCGGTGGCGAAGTGCCACATGAGGGCGAGCAACGCGGCGGGGTTGTCCTTGGTGGAGGGCACGCGGGTGACGGCGTCCATGGCGGCGGCGCCGTCGAGCATGGCCTGGATGTCGAGACCCTGGAGGGCGGCGGGCAGCAGGCCGACCGCGCAAAGCTCGGAGGTGCGGCCGCCGACCCAGTCCCACATGGGGAAGGTGGCGAGCCAGCCCTCGGACTTGGCGACGCCGTCGAGCTTGGAGCCGGCACCGGTGACGGCGACGAAGTGCTTGGCGTGGTCGAGCCCGGCGGCCTTGAACGCGGCGGCGGCCTCAAGCATGCCGTTGCGGGTCTCGACGGTGCCGCCGGACTTGGAGATGACGACGACGAGGGTCTCGGCGAGTTTGCCGGCGAGCGAGGCGAGGACGTAGTCCATGCCGTCGGGGTCGGTGTTGTCGAAGAAGGTGACGGCCATCTTGTCCGCGCCGGGCTGGCCGAGGGCGTGGTTGACGAACTGCGGGCCGAGGGCCGAGCCGCCGATGCCGACGACGAGCAGGTGGGTGAATTTCTTGCCGGCGGCGGGGGCGACCTCGCCGGAGTGGACCTTGGCGGAAAAGGCCTTGATGTCGGCGAGGGTGCCGGAGACGGCCTCGCGCAGCTCGGTCGAGGGGGCGAGGGCTGCGTTGCGCAGCCAGTAGTGGCCGACCATGCGCTGCTCGTCGGGATTGGCGATGGCGCCGCCCTCGAGCGCGGCCATGTCGGCGAAGGCCTTCTGCATGGCGGGCTCCATCTTGGCGAGGAAACCGTCGGGGAAGGGGATGCGGCTGATGTCGAGCGAGACGCCCAGCGCGGTGTTGGTGAGGTAGTGGGCTTTGAATCGGGACCAGGAGGACATGATGTGAGGAAGGGAAGGGTTAGGTTGGAAAATCGCGTGCGGCCAGACGAGAGTTCGCGAAGGTGACTGGATGAAAAGTTTCTGTGGTTACGATGAAGCGGAGCTTGATGGGCGTTTGGCGGTGTCGGTGAAATCGGGCCGGTTCGAACGGGGTGTCGGTGACTTATTTGTCGGATAAAGTGCCGGCGGAGATCGGAGAGGTCTGAGATGCAAGAGACCTGTTAATCAACGTCTGTCCAATACCAGACGACGACCACGCCGTCCTCCTCGTCCTCGGAGTGGGAGATGTTGATCAGATCGCGGGGGCCGAGAGTGGAGGCAAATTCGGCGGCCTCGGCGCAGAGGATGTTCCAGGTGGTGAAGGTGCCACGGAAGATTTTGAAGTCGACCTTCCGTCGTGGAGAAGGGGGCGACTGCCGATGCGCGGTAGCCGCCAGCGATGCAGGTTCGCCCGGTGCCGGCGCGCCGTCATCGGGGAGCGGAGTGGAGCAACGCCAACAGGTATCGAACTGATCCTCGCTCGTCTCGTGGCAACGCGGGCAGGTTTTCATGGCGAAGGTCGAGAGGCCGGATCAAGCCCCGGGAGCCTGGCGGCGGCGGTGGGCCTCCAGTTGGGCGTCGAAGATGCGGATGAATTTCGTGGCGCCGGCCCGCACGAGAATCTCGCGGGCGGTCTCGCCAAGGGCGTTGGTTGCGTCGGGGGTGGCGCCGGCGGTCAGCAAAATTTCCAACATGAGGCCGTAGTTGCCGCTGGTTTCGCCGGCGGCCATGAGCGGAGTGCGTCCGTTTGCGGCGGGCGTGTTTACATCCATGCCGTATTCGAGCAGCAGGGAAAGGCACTCCGGGTCGCCGTGACGCACGGCGGCGTGCAGCGCGGTGTCGCCCCATAGGTTGCGGTTGCGAATGTCCAGGGGCGCGCCTGTGTCCAGCAGGAGTTTTAGGACACGCGGCTGGCGTTTGATCGTGGCGACGTAGAGCGCGGTCCGGCCGATTTGATCGACCGAGGTTTCGATGTCCTTTCGCAGATTGGGGCGTGCTTGCAATGTCTCCATGTCTCCGGCGCGAACGGCGTCGAAGAACGGATCGGGCAACAGGCGGACCAAGCGTGTGCCGACGTATGCCTTGGGGCGCCAAGCCCCGCCATGGGTCACGACCAATTCGTCGCCCTGTCGCTGCCAGCTCAATTCGCGATACGGATCCTCAGGGCGGCCGTTGGGAAGCCGGATCATGGTGTCGCCGTTGATCCGGTATGCACCGTGGTAGACAGTGGGAACGGGCGTGGAGTCGAGTATATGCAGGAGATCCGGAGTTTCGGGGTCCTCCTTCAGCAGCAGTTCGCTTTCGCCGCTGCGTTGGGGGTCGGCCGGATCGGTGGTCCAGGTGCCGGCCAACTCTGCGGGGGCAAGCCGAGCCAAGCTTGTCGAGCCGATGGCGCAGGCGGCGAACAGAAACAGCATCGGGAGGCGGGGAAAGGGCATTGGGAAAATAAAAAGCCGGGACAACTCGAGGTCGTCCCGGCGGGGGGGGAGGTGGATCAGAGATACTTGTCGGTCACGGCGCCTTCGGAGGCGGTGGCGACGAGCTTGGCGTATTTGGCCAGGACGCCGCGGGTTTCCTTCGGGGGGAGCGGCTTGTAGGCGGCCATGCGGGCGGCGTATTCGTCGTCGGGGATGAGCAGCGAGATGGTGTTCTTCACCGCGTCGATCTCGATGGTGTCGCCGGTCTTGACGATGCCGATGGGACCGCCCTTGGCGGCCTCGGGGGTGATGTGGCCGACATCGAAGCCGTGCGAACCACCCGAGAAACGGCCGTCGGTGATGAGGGCGACGTCCTTGATGAGACCGCGACCGGCGACGGCCGAGGTGGGGGAGAGCATCTCGCGCATGCCGGGACCGCCGACGGGACCTTCGTTGCGGATGACGACGACGTCGCCCTTCACGATATCGCCGCGGAGGATGCCCTTGAGTGCGTCTTCCTCGCCTTCGTAGACCTTGGCGGTGCCCTTGAAGTAGAGACCTTCCTTGCCGGTGATCTTGCCGACCGCGCCGCCGGGGGCGAGGTTGCCGTGAAGCACGCGCAGGTGGGTGGTCTCCTTGATGGGGTTGTCGAAGGGGCGGATGATGTCCTGCTCGGTTGGATACACGCCGTAGGGCTTCACGTCCTTGAGGGTCTCGGCGATGGTCTCGCCGGAGACGGTGAGGCAGTCGCCGTGGAGCATGCCGCGGTCGAGGAGCATCTTCATCATCGGGCGAATGCCGCCGATGCGAATGAGGTGGGCCATGCCGTATTTGCCGAAGGGCTTCACGTCGGCGAGGAGGGGAACCTTTTCACCGATGGTCTTGAAGTCCTCAAGGGACAGCTCGACGCCGGCGGAGTGAGCGATGGCGAGGAGGTGAAGGATGAGATTGGTCGAGCCGCCGAGTGCGAGACAGACGGTGATGGCGTTTTCGAAGGCCTTGCGGGTGAGAATATCGCGGGGCTTGATGCCGCTCTTGAGCATGGCCATGACGGCGGCGCCGGCGCGTTCGCAGTCTTCGCGCTTCTCCTTGCCGATGGCGGTCTGGGCGGAGCTGTTGGGGAGCGACATGCCAAGGACCTCGATGGCGGAGGCCATGGTGTTGGCGGTATACATGCCGCCGCAGGAGCCGGGGCCGGGGATGGCCGAGGACTCGACCTCCTTCAGGCCCGCGTCGTCGAGCTCGCCCTTGGCGTGTTTGCCGACGGCTTCAAAAACGGAGACGATGTCGAGGGGCTTCTTCTGGTCGCAGTCGCCGGGGGTGAAGCCCGGGAGGATTGTGCCGCCGTAGATGAAGACCGCGGGGCGGTTGAGGCGGGCGATGGCGATCATCATGCCGGGCATGTTCTTGTCGCAGCCGCCGATGCAGACGAGGCCGTCGAAGCCCTCGGCCGCGGTGGCGGTCTCGACGGAGTCGGCGATGACATCGCGGGACACGAGCGAGTAGCGCATGCCCTGGGTGCCCATGCTGATGCCGTCGGTGACGGTGATGGTGTTGAAATAGACGGCCTTGCCGCCGGCGTTGTTGATGCCCTTTTGCGCGTGCTCGCTGAGGTCGCCGAGGTGGACGTTGCAGGGCGTCATGTTGCTCGCGGCGGAGGCCACGGCGATCTGGGGCTTGTTGAAATCCTCGTCCTGAAAGCCGACCGCACGGAGCATGGAGCGGGCGGGAGCGCGGTCGTTGCCGTCAACGACGACGGAGGAGTGCGGACGGGGAACGGCGGAGTTCGATTGGCACATGGTCTTGGAAAGAGGGCGCAACAAACCAAGCCCCGACCGGCGCGGCAAGTCCCATGTCGGGGAGGTTTTCGGGATTGCTTGGCCTACCCGGCGCCTTTTCAGTGCGCAGTTTCCCCCGCATGGCGTTCAATCTGAAACTTGTGCTCAAGTCGCTGCTCTTCTCGTCGAGCCAGCCGCTTTCCATCAAAGACATCCAAGCCGTCTTTGCGCGTTTTCACGACCAGACGCCGGCCGTCCAGACCGCCGACGATGCCGGGGAAGCCACCGAACAGCCCGCCGAAGAGGCGGCTCCGGTCGAGGCCGCCGCCGACACCACCGACGAACTCGCCCCCGAGCCCACCGACGCCGACCTCTACGGCGACGTGCCCTCGCTGATCACCGCCACGCAGATCCGTGAGGCGATGGACGGGCTCGCGACCGAGTTGAAGGAGGCCAACGACATCTACCTCCTTATCGAGGGCGCCAACGGCTACCGCCTCGTCACCCACCCGCGCTTCGCCCGCTGGATCCGTATCCTGCGCGACGAGCCGCCGCCGGTGAAACTCTCCCAATCCGCGCTCGAGACCATGGCGATCATCGCCTACCGCCAGCCGGTCACGCGCTCCGAGATCGAGTCGATTCGCGGCGTCTCCGCCGAGGCCGGTCTGAACAAACTCCTCGAACGCGAACTGGTTTACATCGTCGGCCGCGCCGACCTGCCCGGTCGCCCACTGCAATACGGCACCACCGACAAGTTCCTCGAGTTCGTCGGCGTGAAGTCCCTCGTCGAACTGCCCGCCTCCGACGTGCTCTCGCCGCGCCAGATCGACGAGTGGCTCAATCAAGCCGCCAACGTCCGCCCGCCCGCCGACGCCGAGATGGGGCTGCCGCTGGAGGAAGGCGAGGGCGACTCGCCCAACCTGCAACCCGTCGAGATCGAACACGAGGAGCACGCCGCCGAGGAATCGCCGGTGTCCGCTCCTGACGACGAGGTAGTCGCCACCGCCGACGACGCCGAACTTCCCGAGCCCGCCCAGCCGCCCGCGTCCGACGTCAGCGCGCCCTCCGCCGACCACGCCGCCGACACCGACCCGGCCGCCCCTGAGCCCGAAAAATCCTGATCCATGGACGACGCCCTTCAACCCATCCGCGAAAACATCGACCGCCTCGACCGCGAACTCGTCCGCCTGCTCAACGAGCGTCTCACCCAGGCCGCCGAGATCGGCCGCATCAAGCGCAGCGTCGGCGGCGACATCTACGTGCCCGAGCGCGAGGACGCGGTGTTCCGCAAGGTCATCGCGCTCAACCAAGGCCCGATCAAAAACGAGGCCCTCCAGGCCATCTACCGCGAGATCATGTCCGCGGCCATCGCCCTCGAAAAACCGTTGCTCATCGCCTACCTCGGCCCCGAGGCGTCCTACACCCACTCGGCCGCGATCAAGAAGTTCGGTGCCAGCGTCGACTACCACGCGATGGCGACCATCGGCGACATCTTCACCGCCGTCGAAAAAGGCGAGGCCGACTACGCCGTCATCCCGATCGAGAACTCCACCGAGGGCAGCGTGCGCGAGGCCCTGGACAACTTCGTCGAGAGCGACCTCAAGATCGTCGCCCAGCTCTACCTCGACATCAGCCACTCGCTCATCAGCAGCGAGCCGCTCGAGAAGATCGAACGCGTCTACTCCAAGGACCAGGCCCTCGCCCAGTGCCGCCACTGGCTCCAGCGCCACCTGCCGCACGCGCAGCTCATCGACGCGCCCAGCACCACTCGCGCCGTGCAGATCGCCAAGGAGACCGCCGGCGCCGCCGCCGTCGCCGGGGAACTGGCCGCGCAGCACTACGGCATGCCCGTCGTCGTGCGCAACATCCAGGACAAGTCCGACAACACCACCCGCTTCTTCGTCATCGGCAAGCGCCCCTCCGGCTCCGTCGGCAACGGCCGCGATATGTCGAGCCTGCTCATCTCGCTCGGCGACGAGGCCTCCGCGCACTCCGGCTCGCTGCTCAAGATGCTCATGCCCCTCGCCGAGCGCGGCATCAACCTCACCAAGATCGAGTCGCGCCCCAGCAAGAAACGCCCCTGGGACTACTACTTCTTCGTCGACGTCACCGGCCACTACAACGACGCCGCCATGCAGCAGACCATCGCCGAGCTGCGCAAGTTCTGCCCCATGGTGAAGTGGCTCGGCAGCTACCCGGCGGTGATCTGAGGAGCCTTTGCGCCGCGCGGGGTTGAAACCCGGGCGCGGACGGGCTTGCTGAAGGCATGTCCAACGCACCCCTTCGCATCGGCTTCATCGGCGCGGGCGGCAACACCCGCCTGCGGCACCTGCCGGAATTCGCCGCGATCCCCGGCGTCGAGCTGACCGCCGTCGCCAACCGCAGCGCCGCCTCCTCGGAGGCCGTCGCGCGCGAGTTCCGTATCCGACGCGTCGATACCGACTGGCGCGCCGTCGTCGGCGCGCCGGACATCGATGCCGTCTGCATCGGCACCTGGCCGTATCTGCACGCGGAGATCACCATCGCCGCGCTCGCGGCGGGCAAACACGTGCTGACCGAGGCGCGCATGGCGCGGAACGCCGCCGAGGCCGAGGCCATGCTGGCGGCCTCGCGCGCGGCCCCGTCGCTGGTCGCGCAGATCGTGCCCGCGCCGTTCACGTTCAACTTCGACGCGGAGATCCGCCGCCGCCTCGACGCCGGCGAACTCGGCGAACTGAGCGAGGTCGAGGTCGTGCACACGCACGGCGCGTTGGCCGATGCGGCGGCCCCGATCACTTGGCGGCAGCGCGCCGATCTCAGCGGGCACAACCTCATGACGCTCGGCATCCACTACGAGGCCCTGCTGCGCTGGCTCGACGACGACGCGGAGGTGCTCGCCGCGCGCGGGACGATCTACACGCCCGAGCGACCCGATGCGAACGGCGTGATGCGGCGGGTCGATATCCCGGACAGCGCCGACGTGCTCGGGCGTTTTCCGCGCACCGGCGCGAGCCTGCGCATGCATCTGAGCGGCGTGGAAACGACGCGTCCGCGCAACGAGATCCGGCTCAATGGCACGCTCGCCGGCCTGCGGCTCGATCTCTCGACGGGCACGCTGTGGCACACGCCGCGCGGTGGCTCCGAGCAACCCGTGCCGGTGGCGTCGACCGGCGACGGCTGGCGCGTGGAGGCGGACTTCGTCGCGTCGATCCGCGAGGGCCGACCGGTCACGTTGACCGATTTCGAAACCGGTCTGCGCTACATGCGTTTCACCGACGCGGTCTGGGCGGCGTTGTCGGCGTGAACCCGTGGCACAGGCAATTTGCCTGTGCCACGGGGTGTGCGCGCGTGGAAGGTGACGTGTGGAGGCGTTTCGGGGTCGCGGGTGGGGAGCGGGGCAGACGCGGCCCGGAGGTCCGCGTCCACCTGGGGCGGAGCGCCTGCGAGCAGGCGGCCTACTCGGACTGGGTGAACCGTCGACGGGTGGACGCGGGCCTCCGGACCGCGTCTTGGGGGGCAAGGTTGAGCGCGACGTCACGAGGTGTTTCGGAGTCGCGGGTGGGAAGGCGGGGCCATGCACAGGCAGGATGCCTGTGCCACGGACGGCCGTCGCGCTCAGCCGTTGTCGTGGCGCTCGAGCATGCGCTCGGTTTCGGCGAGGATCTGTTCGCTCTGCGCGGGATTGAATTCGTTGATGGCGCGTGAACGCAGCAGGTCCCAGGCGGCGTCGATGTAGCTGTTGATGTCGCCGCCGGCGGCTCGCACCGCGGCCTGCATGCCCTGTTGGCGAACGGCGGGCAAAAACTCGGCGGCGGTCTGCTTGAAACGCGTGACAAAGCGGGCGAGCAGGTCGCGCGAGTTGATGTCGTCGATCATGGCGATGCGCGCGACATTGGTCTCGCAGCGCAGCGCCGGCGGCTCGGGCAGGGGCTGCTTGTGGCTGTCGGCGCGCTGGCGCAGGGAGATCTGGGTGAAAAACTGCAGGTCGGCGTCGACGCGCGCCCCGTGCACGCGGGCGGTCTTGACCAGGTCGATGATGTGCAGCTGGCCGGCGATGCGCTGTTCCTTTTGTAGGGCCGCGACCGCCGCGTTGAGCCGGTCGGCCATCTCGGCGAAGGCCGCGCAGTGGGCGGCGAAGCGATCCGCCATGCGGTTCCAGTCACCGGGAAAGCGGTTTCGACTCAGGCCGAGCAGGTAGGCGCTGTTGTCGCCGGAGAGGTGGCGCTCGATCTCCTCGACGATCCACTCGTGCAGGCGCGGCAGCAGCTCGTCGATCTTGGCCAGGCCGGCCTCGAGCGCCTGCACGGTCTGGCGGGTCTCCTCGAGCTTTTTGGAAAACTCTTCGCGCACCGACTTGCGCTGCAAAAACATGAAGGGCGGCCGGGTGCTTTCGACCTCCTGCTTTTGAGTGTGAAACTCGTGCAGGGCGTCCTCGACCTGCTGGCGGCTGGAGATGAGGCAGGCTTCGCGACGCAACAGGTCCTTCAAACGCGGCGGAATGCGCGTATAGTCGAGAAGCGTAGCCTCGGCCGAGCCCGGTTGCATGACGCTGGCATAACGGCCGGCCTCGGCTTCACAAGATATTTACACGCGCGCAACCGCCTTGGCGGACGGAGGTTTCGTGATCGTTCACAAACCGCGGATGGCGGCATCGACCACCTCGCAGGCGCGGTCGATGGCCGGACCGTCGTGGGCGGTGCTCAAAAAGCCGGCCTCGTAGGCGCTGGGGGCGAGGTAGACGCCGGCGTCGAGGCAGGCGTGAAAAAACGTTTTGAAGACGGTCGCGTCGCCGGTCAGCGCGGTGGCGTAGTCGCGCACGGGCGTTTCGGTGAAGAAGAAACTGAACATCGACGCGCAATGCGGGGTTTGCACGGCGATGCCCTTGGCCTTGGCGGCGGCGGCGGCGGTGTCGCACAGGCGCGTGGTGAGGGCGTCGAGACGCGCGTAGGGATCGAGTTCCTCGAGCAACCGCAGGCTGGCGATGCCGGCGGCCATGGCGAGCGGGTTGCCGCTGAGGGTGCCGGCCTGGTAGACGGGACCGAGCGGGGCGAGGTGATCCATGATGTCGGCGCGGCCGCCGAAGGCGCCGACGGGCAGGCCGCCGCCGATGATCTTGCCGAGACAGGTGAGGTCGGGGGTGATGTTTTCGCGTTCCTGCACGCCGCCCTTGGCGATGCGAAAACCGGTCATGACCTCGTCGAAGATGAGCACCGCGCCGTGGGCGGTGCAGCGTTCGCGCAGGCCCTGCAGGTAGCCGGCGTCGGGCATGATGAAGCCGACGTTGCCGCAATAGGGCTCGATGATGACGCCTGCGATCTGGCCGGGATTGGCGGCGAAGGCGGCGTCGAGCGCGGCGAGGTCGTTGTAGGGCAGCACGACGGTTTCCTGCGCGAAGGAGGCGGGCACGCCGGCGCTGTCGGGGTTGCCGTGGGTGAGGGCGCCCGAGCCGGCCTTGATCAGCAGCGAGTCGGAGTGGCCGTGGTAGCAACCGGCGAACTTGATGATCTTGTCGCGCTTGGTGAAGCCGCGCGCGAGGCGGATGGCCGACATGGTGGCCTCGGTGCCGCTGTTGCACATGCGGACTTTCTGGATCGAGGGAAAGAAGCGGACGATCAGCTCGGCCATCTCGACCTCGTGGGGATTGGGCGTGCCGAAGCTGGTGCCGGCGTCGAGGGCCTTGGCGATGGCGGCCTTGATGACGGGGTGGTTGTGCCCGTGGATGGCGGGGCCCCAGGTGCAGACGAAGTCGATGAGTTCGCGGTCGTCTGCGGTGGTGAGGGTCGCGCCCCGCGCGGACTTCACGAAAAATGGCGCGCCGCCGACGGAGCGAAAGGCGCGGACGGGCGAGTTGACGCCGCCGGGGATGAGCTGCTTGGCGCGTTCGAAGAGGTCGTTGGAAACGGACATGGACGAAAGGAGGACGGGTGGTCTTTCAACAAGGCACGCCGAGGGGCGCGGGGTCAGCCAAAATTTGCGCGACCGAGCACCGGCTGTTTCAAACCGCCTTCACCATCATCCAGATCGCCAGCGCCATCATCAGCAGGTTTTCGCTCAGCGACAGGAAGCCCAGCGGCACGTTGCTGCCGCCGCCGACGCATGCGCACTTGAGGTCGCGCTTTCGACATAGACGGCTTTGAAGACCGATATAGCGCCCACCGTGCTCACGAACAATGCCGCGGGCGCCGCCACCCAGGTGAGCAGCCCTGCGATCATGAGCACGCCCGCGCCGGCCTCGACGAAGGGATAGACGCGCGAATAGGGCACGTAGCGACGCGCGATCAGGTCGTATTGCACGAAGCCGGTGGCAAACGAAAGCAGGTCCTGAAGCTTGAGGATGCCGAGCACGCACATGCTGAACGCCACGAACAACTCGAGCACGCGCACGATCCGCAGCGCCCCGATTTCCGCGAGACAGGCGGCGAGTGCCATCGCGAACGCGACGGCGAACACGGCGACGACGGGCTGATAGGTGGTGCCCTGTTTCGGGTCCGGCCCCAAGCCAAGGTGTTCGCGCAAGTCGTCGTAGCCGCCGAGATGCTCGCCGTTGATGAAAATCTGCGGGGTCTCGTCGACGCCGTTGGCCTCCTTGTAGGCTTGGTTGGCCTGCTCGGTCTCGAGGTGGTGATCCTCGACGTCGTAGCCGTTGCGCCGGAGCAGGTCCTTCGCCTTGACGCCCCATGGACACAGGTGGTCGGGAGTGACCATTCGGTGGATGGTTGCTGACTTTTTCATGATGCGATGGCCTGCACGCCCCGTTCCCATGCCCGACGCGGGAGACGGCGTCCGGGCGTGCGGCGATTGCCCTGAACATACGCGCGGTTCGGCGTCGGCCAAACGGGAGTCGGCTTTTGTTTTACCTAAGCCGTCATGGTGAAACGGCCCGAGGCGAAGGTGCGCGGGCGATGCGTCAGGCGCGCTTTAACTCGACGTAGAGCGCCTCGACCTTGGTGCGGGCCCACGGGGTTTTACGTAGAAAGGTGAGGCTGGATTTGATGCTGGGATCGAACTGAAAACAGCGCACGGGCACGCGGTCGGCCAGGCCGTCCCAGCCGTGGTGTTCGACGAGTTCGGTGAGCAGCTTTTCCAAGGTGACGCCGTGCAGCGGGTCGTTGGCGGAGTGTTCGCGCATGGCTCCCGTGTTTGCCCGCAAAGCAGGCGTGCGGACACAAAAAAAGGCGTCGCATTGGCGACGCCCTTTGTCCGGACCGTTTGTCACTTATTAAGTGACAAACCGGTCCGGCGGCGGTGAAGGGGACTGGGGAAGGAGAACGGACATTCCTGTCCGTTCGCGTCGGTGGGGGGGGCGGGGCGGTTGCGGAACGGACAGGA
>JAUWBF010000144.1 GCA_030601755.1 Verrucomicrobiota bacterium
AACACGGTGATGAAGTTTTCGCTGTATTGGTAGAGCGCGCCGAAGGTGAAATCGTTGTGGTGCCACTTGCGGTGGGCGGACTCCTTTTGGAAGTAGGTCAGGGTGTCGTGCATCCAGCCCATGTTCCACTTGAAGTCGAAACCGATGCCGCCGTGCTCGACGGGCTTGGAGATGCCAGCGAAGGCGGTCGACTCCTCGGCGATCATGAGCACGCCGGGATAATACTGGTGCACGAGGCGGTTGGTCTCGCGGAGAAAGTCCATGGCCTCGAGGTTCTCGCGACCGCCGTAGCGATTGGGGATCCACTCGCCCTCCTTGCGGGAGTAGTCGAGGTAGAGCATGGAGGCGACGGCGTCGACGCGCAGGCCGTCGAGGTGGTAGCGGTCGAGCCACGCGAGGGCGTTGGCGACGAGGAAGCAGCGGACTTCGTTGCGACCGTAGTTGAAGATGAGCGTGCCCCAGTCCATGTGCGCGCCCTGGCGGGGGTCGGCGTGTTCGTAGAGGTGCGTGCCGTCGAACTCAGCGAGGGCGAACGTGTCGCGCGGGAAGTGCGCGGGCACCCAGTCGAGGATGACGCCGATGCCGCGCTGGTGCAGGTGGTCGATGAACCAGCAAAAATCCTCGGGCGTGCCGAAGCGGTGGGTGGGCGCGAAAAAGCCGGTGACCTGATAACCCCACGAGCCGTCGAAGGGATGCTCGGCCAGCGGCATGACCTCGATGTGCGTGAAGCCGAGCTCGAGGCAGTAGTCGGCGAGCATGGGGGCGAGCTCGCGGTAGTTGTAGGGACGGTTGGCGTCGTCGAGCTTGCGCTTCCACGAGCCGACGTGGATTTCGTAAACCGAGATCGGGCGGTCGATGTCGCCGGCCTGCGCGGCGCGGCGGCTCATCCACTCGCCGTCGTTCCACTGGTGGACGCGGGTGTTGCAGACGATGGAGGCGTTGCCGGGAGGCGCCTCGAAGTAGGTGCCGTAGGGGTCGGTCTTGATGCGGATGTGACCCTGCTGGTCGAAGATCTCGTATTTGTAGAGTTCGCCGGAGCCGAGGCCCGGTATGAAGATTTCCCATACACCGGAGGCGCCGAGCGGGCGCATCGGGTGGAAGCGGCCGTCCCAGTGGTTAAAGTTGCCGACGACCGACACGCGCGCGGCGCTGGGGGCCCAGACGGCGAAGGACACGCCGGGCACGCCGTCGATGACGCGCAGGTGGGCGCCGAGTTTTTCGTAGGCGCGGTGCTCGTTGCCCTCGTTGAAGAGGTAGAGGTCCTGGTCGCCGAGGGTCGGCAGGAAGGAATAGGGGTCGTAGAACTGATGGATCTCGCCGTTGGTGCGGGTGGCGCGTAGCTGGTAGGCGAAGTGGTTTTTGCGACGGGGAATGAAGACCTCAAAAAAACCCGCGTCGTCGAGGCGGGTCATGGCAAAGGCGGTGGCGGTCTTCTTGGTGAGGTCGACGACCTCGCAGGCGAGGGTTTCGCGGAGGAACGCCCTCACCACCAGACCGGAGGCCTTGCCCTGGCGGGCGGGATGCATGCCGAGCAGCGAGTGCGGGGATGCGTTGCGTGCGGTGGTGAAGGTGGCGATCTCGGCCTGGGTGATGAGCACGGTGTGGGTGTGGTGTTGAGGGTTTTGCGGGGGCAAACGGGGAACGCGCGGCGCGCGGCCGGCGACGGGGGAAATCAGCCGGTGTTTTTGAGTCCGCCGGACACACCGTTGATGGTGAGTTCGACGACGGCGCGCAACGCCTCTTCTTCGGCTTTGTTGGCGGCGCCGGCGCGCAGGCGGCGGAGCATCTCGACCTGGATGTGGTTGAGCGGGTCGATGTAGGGATTGCGCAGCTCGACGGACTTGAGGAGCACGGGCTCGGAGGCGAGCAGGCGGCGCTGGCCGGTGACGGCGAGGATGGCCTGCTCGGCGCGGGCGTATTCGCCCTCGAGCTCCTTCAGGATGCGGGCGCGAAGGGCCTCGTCGGACACGAGCGACGCGTAGACGCGGGCGATGCCCATGTCGGCCTTGCGCATGGTGAGCTGGGCGTTGTCCAGCATGGTCTGGAAGAACGGCCACTCGGCGTAGAGCGTGCGGAGCAGCTTTTTGCCGGCGGGGCCGCGCTTGAGAATGCTGTCGAGCGCGGAGCCGAGGCCGAACCAGCCGGGGAAGTTGAAGCGGCTCTGCATCCAGGAAAACACCCACGGAATGGCGCGCAGGTCGGCGACGCTCTGGGTGGCCTTGCGGTAGGTGGGGCGCGAGCCGAACTTGAGGTTGCTGATCTCGTCGATCGGCGTGGCCTGTTTCCAGAAATCGAGGAAGCCGGGGTCGTCGTGCACGAGGCGCTTGTAGGCGGCGAAGCCGGCGGCGCTCATGGTCTCCATGGCCTCGGTCCACTCGGTCGGAACGGCGCGCGGGGTCTGGGCCGCGTGGGCGCCGAGCAGCACGCCGTAGGTCATCTGCTCGAGGATGCGGTGAGCGAGGTCGGGATCGTGATAACGCGTCGACAGCACCTCGCCCTGCTCGGTGACGCGGATGCCGCCGTCGCGCAGGCCGATGGGCTGGGCGAGGATGGCCTTGGCGGCCGGACCGCCGCCGCGGGCGACGCTGCCGCCGCGACCGTGGAAGAGGGTGACGCGCACGTTGTGCTCGCGGCAGGCGGCGGTGATTTCCTCCTGGGACTTGAAAAGGGCCCAGTTGGCGGTGAGGTAGCCGCAGTCTTTGTTGCTGTCCGAGTAGCCGAGCATCACGTGCTGGTGGCCGCCGTGGCGGCGCAGCGTGTCGACGTAGGCGGGATGCGTGAAGAGGTCGCGAAGGACGCG